>JAGOHE010000087.1 GCA_017996315.1 Kiritimatiellia bacterium
CCATGAATGTTCATCGCATCCGTCGCTTCGCGGTGTCGCTGGGAGTGGGCGTGGCGTTGCTGTGCGCGGGGCCGGCACGCGCAGTGCACATCAAGTTGTTCCTACTGACGGGACAGTCGAATTCCCTGGGGACAACCAACGGCGGCGAGAACGATTCGACTCCCGGTCGCGATCCGGCTGACGCCCACATTCCCTTCTACTGGGAAAATTGGGCCGATGCGACGACCTCGTTGGGCACATCCACCAATCGGTTCACCGTCCTCATGCCCCAGCAGGGCGGGCGCTTCCCCGGCAGCGCAACTCACTGGGGACCGGAGATCGAATTCGGCCGTTCGTTATATCGGGCCGGCGTTCGCAACTTCGGCATCATCAAATGCAGCCGCAGCGGCGGCGGCAACACCTGTTGGCTGAAGGGATCCGCCGATGACCACATGTACCGGCGCGTTCGGGCCGCGGTGACCAATGCATGCGCGACGCTGACCGCCGAGGGCCATACTTTCGAAATCGTCGGGTTGCTGTATTTGCAAGGCGAAAGCGACAGCCCCGCCGAAGCGTCGGAAGCCGGCAGCCGGCTGAAAGTCCTTACTGACTCCCTGCGGGCGGACTTGCCCCATGCCGCCGCACTGCACACAATTGCAGCCGGAACCACGACGCCCGGCAACGCCGCCAACGCCACGACGCGAGCGCAACAGGCGGAGATTGCTGCGGCGACGTCGTACATCGACTTCTTTCCCAATACCGACTTGGCAAAACACCTTGCGCCGGACGGCCTGCACCTTAACAAGACCGGCAAAACCGTCGTGGGTAACCGTTTTGCGCAGGCGTTCTTCAATGCCGGGATCGTCGCCCGCCACTACGGCCGGCTGGCATTCATCGGCGATTCCATAACGCAGGGCGGATTTGGCAATCCCAGCTACCGCTATCAGGTCTTCAAACACCTGGCCAGCGCGGGTGTGACCAATCTCGCCGCCACGGGATATGCGTTTGTGGGCAGCGTCACCGGGGCCTTGCAGAACAATGCCGTTCAGGCGCCAGAGGTTAACGGCCAGATTTTCGTCAACCAGCATGAAGGCCACTGGGGCTGGCGGGCCTCGTGGGAATGTGCCCGGGTTGCCTTGCCGGCCGGCCGCTACAACGTCAACAACCTGGGGCAGGGCACCGTGCTCAACTGGACCGGACAGTCCGCAACGTATGTCACCGCCGACGCCGGAACGCTCGCCTATACTGCGCCGACCTACGTGCCCGATACCGCCTCGATTCTCATCGGCATTAACGATATCGCGGACGGTGCGGCGCCAACTCAGGTGCGGGACGATATCGGCACGATGATCGATCAACTGCGCGCAGCCAATCCGAATGTCCGTATCTTCCTGAATACAACTCTGCATACCCACCAAGGCGCGGCACGCGACCGGTTGGTGGACACCCTGCACACGCTGCTGCCGGCTCTCGTCGCCGCTAAAAACGCGGCTCTGGCGACATCACCGGTCTGGCTGGTGGATACCGACGCGGGTTTCGTGCCCGCCACCATGACCTACGACAACATTCACCCGAACGCCATTGGCGAGGCGCATGTCGGTGATCGCATATCGGGAGGCCTCGGCATCATCGAAATGCCGTTGGCCGACGGCGGCGCGGAGAAATAGAAAAAGAAATCGAGCCACCTACTGAGGCTCCGCCATTTCGAAAGAATCGACGGAGGATGCGCGCTAGTTGCTGTTACGGACCCATATCGCCCGGCGTTCTTGGTGGCTTGCCATACGTAGCTCGCCGGGTTGGCCCAACATAGCCCGGCGTTCTTGGTGGCTTGCCATACGTAGCTCGCCGCGTTTCGCGGCGAGCGAAGTATGGTCGGAGCGGCGGGACTTGAACCCGCGACCTCTTGCACCCCAAGCAAGCGCGCTAGCCAACTGCGCTACGCCCCGAACCAGGATCGCATCCTACCAGAGCATCTGTTTTCGGTCAACGGGCCGACGCGCACCCGCGCATACCCGGGTCGCAACTCTCGTACCCCTGATGCCTCGATGTCTTCCATTGGGCGCTACGATAATGACAAGATGGCGTTGACTAAATGTTGAACATGCGTACCATGAGACCATCTGAGTCAATCCGGCGCACAAGGGTGATCGTAACGTATTGATCCACAATGAAATCAGGATTTCTTGATAAGTTGGTTGAACGTTTGGATCGCATTGATCCCGGAAATTTGCAGGCACAATTTCTCCGGTTGGCTGGGGAAAAAGGGTTCTTGGATGCTGTATTTGACGCGGTCCAAGAGGGTTTGATTGTTCTCGATGCGGCGGGTCGCATGCTGTATTCGAACCGAGCGGCGGAGCGCATGTTCGGATTCCGGTCAACGACCGCGAGGGGAGACCGTATCCAACGCTATATCCGCGACATTGATTGGGATCGCGTATTGCATCTGGATGAGCGGGAATGGACACGGGTTTCCAGCCGGGAAATCGAAGTGAATTATCCGGAACGCCGTTTTCTCGCGTTCTACGTGGTTCCCTTGCCGACAGATCAGACGGATTCAGCCGGAGGGGCCGCTGTGATTTTCAGGGATGTGACCCGTGAGCGGCAGTCGGTCGCGGAGCACGTGGAGTCGGAGCGGCTTCGGGCGATCACGTTGCTTGCCGCCGGTGTGGCGCATGAGATTGGAAATCCGCTGAACTCGCTGACGATTCACCTTCAACTGCTTCAACGGGAAATCAGCCGGCTCCCGGAGGACCGCCAGGCGGAACTCTCCGAATTACTCGGCGTGGCGTCGCGGGAGGTCACTCGGCTCGACGGAATCATCACCCAGTTTCTCCACGCGGTTCGCCCGGTAAAGCCGCAGTTATCTTCGTGCCATCTGGATGAGATCATTCGGGAAACGATCGGATATATGCGCCATGAAATGGCCGATCGGAAGGTGCTGGTCGAGTTGGAAAGTCCGGAAGGACTGCCCCCGGTGCTGGGCGATCGCGGACAGCTTCGCCAGTTGTTCTTCAACCTGATCAAGAACGCTTCGGAAGCCATGCCCAGCGGCGGGGTGGTGACCGTACGCCTGACCTCCAACGACCGCATGGTGGCGGTGATGATTCGTGACACCGGTCTCGGGATGGATCCCGCGCAGATTGGCCAGATGTTCGATCCCTATTTCACGACCAAGCGGCACGGCAGCGGACTGGGCATGATGATCGTCCAGCGGATCATCCGCGATCACGGGGGTGAGATTGAGGTTCACAGCGAACTCGGACGAGGGACATCCGTCACCGTGTATCTTCCCCGCGAGGACCGCCTCATCCGTTTGATCGAGGCGCCCCGATCAGATGATGATGCTTCGGACCGCACGGGGTCGGGCGGCGACCGGGAGCCCACTTCGGAGACATCGTAATGAAACGCAGGCCATCCTTGTTGATCGTGGATGACGAACGCAACACCCGCGAAGGGCTCGCCCGGGCTCTGCGCGACCGGTTTGATGTCCGAATGGCCGAGGGGGGAACCGCGGCGCTTGAACTCCTCTCCGAAGCGCCCGCCGATCTGGTACTGAGCGACATCCGCATGCCGGACATGGATGGGCTGACGCTGATGCGGCGCATTCTCGCGCGCACGCCCCAGCCGGTGGTGATCCTCATGACGGCCTACGGCAGCATCGAAGCAGCGGTCGAGGCGATGAAGGAAGGCGCCTACGATTTTCTGACCAAACCGGTCAGCCTCGACCGGTTGGAGATCCTCTTGCGGCGCGCTCTGGAAGGCCGCTCTCTGGCGGACGAAAACCGTCAGTTGAAGGAGCGGCTGGACGCACAATACGGCATGGAACATATCACGGGGCAATCGCCCGCCATGCGCGATATTTTTGAAACAATTCGGCAGGTGGCGCCCGCGCGCAGCACGGTGTTGATCGAAGGCGAAAGCGGCACCGGAAAAGAACTGGTGGCCCAGGCGCTCCACCAGCTCAGCCCGAGATCCCGGGGTCCATTCGTCGCGGTGCATTGCGCATCCCTATCGCCGACGCTGCTCGAAAGCGAGTTGTTCGGGCACGAGCGTGGCGCCTTCACCGGAGCCACGGAACGCCGTATCGGCCGGTTCGAGATGGCGGACGGGGGCACCCTGTTTCTCGACGAGATCGGGGAGATTGACGCTTCCGTCCAAGTCAAAATTCTGCGGGTTCTGGAGGAGCGCCGCTTTGAGCGGGTGGGGGGACGGGAATCCGTGGATGTGGACGTGCGCCTGCTGGCGGCCACAAATCGTCATCTGGCCGACATGGTCCGGGAAGGGACGTTTCGTGAAGATTTGTTTTTCCGGTTGAACGTGGTCACCCTCACGCTGCCTCCGTTGCGCGATCGCACCGGCGATCTGCCTCTGCTGGTCAGCCGGTTTCTCAAAGAGTTCGCCGAAGAAAATCAGCGCCCTTCACTCACCATGAGTCCGGATGTGCTGGAAGCGATGTCCGCCTACTCCTGGCCGGGCAACGTGCGGGAACTGCGCAACGTGGTGGAGCGGATGGTGGTTATGGCGCGAGGGGATCGGTTGACGGCGCGGGATCTGCCGGCAGTGGTTCGCTCGGCGGCCCCGGCTGCGGGTTCCGGCCATGCCCGCGCCGGCGCGGCTCCGGGCACGATCGAGGATATGGAACGGCTCATGATCCGCCGAACCCTGGAAGCGCATCATGGGAACCGGGTGGCGGCTGCCGCCGCGTTGGGCATCAGCCGCCGGACGCTGCATCGCAAGCTGAACGAATTCGGTTTACGAGAGGCCATGCCGGTCAAACGGGGTCGGAAGCCCAGAGGCGCTCCGGGAACCTGACGTATTCGCGCCTGCGAGATTTGAGGCGAAACGCCTTCCGGCCGTCTCGCGGCCCGGCGCCCTAAATCCAAGCCAATCGCGCCGCCAGCACGATGAAGATCGCGGCGGAAACACCGCGGAGGATGCGGGTATATCGGGGATGTCGCGCCAAACGGACGCCGATCGTACCCGCGAACCACGCAATCGCGGAAAACACCAGGAAGCATTGGGCGGTAAACACCAGACCGAGTCGGGTGAGTTGCAGGGCCAGGGAACCCGCGTCCGGATCAGCGAACTGCGGCAGAAAGGCCAGGTAAAAAAGAATCACTTTGGGATTCAGCAAATTCATCGCCACCCCCCGCCTGAACCAATGCGAGCTGCTGGGGGCCGCCGGTCCGGCGGACTTGACTTCCGAAACAACGACGGGCGATCGAATCTCGCGGATCGTCTGCCACGCGAGATAGAGCAGATAGACCGCGCCGGCCATGCGCAGAGCGAAGAACGCCATCTCGGAAGAACGGATGGCCGCGGAAAGTCCGACCGCGGCGGCCAGAGTATGCACCGCATTGCCGCTGCACATGCCCCATGCGGTGCGCAACGCATCCCGTCGCCCCCGAGTGATGCCCTGCGAGAGGATGAATAGATTATCCGGACCCGGCGCGAGGGTAAGCGCGACGGACGCGACAAGAAATTCCATCCATGAGGACGCCGTCATGGCCGTAGGATATCGGGTGGGAGCGGCACGTCAAAAGGAAGAAGCCCCGGCCCGGCCGGGGCTTCTCGTGCGAGTCTCGTCCTCAGATGCGGTTATTGAACATCCGGGCGCCGTACATGGCTTCATCGCCCAGCGAATCCGAGATGCGGAGGAGCTGGTTGTACTTGCAGATGCGATCGGTGCGGCTGAGCGAACCGGTCTTGATCTGGCCCGCGTTGGTCGCCACGGCGATATCCGCGATGGTGCTGTCCTCGGTCTCGCCCGAGCGGTGGCTGATGACCGCGGTGTAGCCCGCGCATTTCGCCATCTCAACGGCGTTGAGGGTTTCGGTGAGCGTTCCGATCTGGTTGACCTTGATCAGGATCGAGTTGGCGACCCCGCGTTCAATGCCCTTCTGCAGGAACTTGGTGTTCGTGACGAACAGATCGTCGCCGACCAGCTGGACTTTTTTGCCCACGCGGTCGGTGAGCAGCTTCCATCCATCCCAGTCGCTCTCGCCGCATCCGTCTTCGATGCTGACGATCGGGTATTTCTCGATCCAGCTTTCATAGAGATCGGCCATCTGCTTGGCGGTGCGAACTGACTTGTCGCTTTTCTTGAACACGTATTTCTTGGTCTTCGCATCGAAGAACTCGCTGGCCGCGACGTCGAGGGCGATGAAGATATCTTTTCCGGCGCGATACCCGGCTTTGCGGATGGCGTCCATGATTACCTTCAGCGCGTCTTCGTTGCTGTCGAGGTTGGGGGCGAATCCGCCTTCGTCGCCCACCGCGGTGCTGAGCCCGCGCGCCCGCAAAACGCCCTTCAGCGCATGGAACACTTCCGCGCCCATCCGGAGACCTTCGGCGAACGAAGAGGCTCCGCGGGGCATGATCATGAATTCCTGACAGTCCACCGGAGCGTCCGAATGCGCGCCGCCGTTAAGGATGTTCATCATCGGAACCGGGAGGACCTTGGCGTTCGTGCCGCCGATATATCGGTACAGCGGGATCCCCAGCATGGCCGCGGCCGCGCGCGCGGCGGCAAGCGAAACACCGAGAATGGCATTGGCGCCGAGTTTGGCCTTGGTTTCCGTGCCGTCGAGTTCGATCAGGAACGCGTCCAGACCGGCCTGGTCCAGCGCATCGTAACCGAGCAGTTTGGGAGCGATGATCTCATTGACGTTCTTGACGGCTTTCCGCACGCCCTTGCCGAGATAGCGCTTCTTATCGCCGTCGCGCAACTCAATGGCTTCGAACTCGCCCGTGGAGGCGCCCGAAGGGACCGCGGCGGTTCCGGTCACGCCGTCGGCGAGGGTGATTTCGACCTCGACGGTCGGGTTGCCCCGGGAATCGAGAATTTCGCGGCCGTATACATCAATAATCTCTGACATGACTGTTCCTTGTGGTTGATGGCCTGCTGGGAAACGAGCATATAGAATACCGACGCCCGTGCCGGGAATCAAGATGGAACCGGAATGCCTTCGGGGGAGGTCGGTCGACCGCCCCCGAAGCTCCATCGCGCAGGATGTAAGCCGCGGGACCATGGAAGGCACATGAACGTCACTCCGATCTGATCGCGCACATGCTCGCACCTCCTTCAGCGTGATGCATTTATCGCATCGTGCGGCAGCGCGCGGATTGATTGTCGGCTGGTTGGCCCATATACTGCGCCCATGCCGTGGAGTTTATTTATGTCGCGCCGGGTGCGGCAGATGGCGCTGGGGCTGCCGTTCTGCCTGATGGCCGGGTGCGCTTCGCTGTCACCTCCGGCCGGGGATGCGGATCTCGCGCCGTGCGGTGTGCGTTCTGACTGGGGGCCGTTGTACAGCCGGATGACGGATGTCGAGGACCGCGATCGCCAGCGGATTCTGGGACCGCTCTGGGAGCGGCGCACGGGCCCGTCCAAGAATCAAACCCTTCACGCGCTGCGCCCGTTCTACGCCCGGGAGCACGCGGTTTCAGGCTGGATCCATCATGACCTGCTCTATCCGTTGGGAACCGGCAGCACTTTGGGCGATGACACCGAATGGCGGGTGCTGATCGGATGGTACCAGGACTACGACACCGGCGATCCGGAGTCCGCCTGGCGGTTGATGATTCTACCGATCTATTTTCAAGGCCGGTCGAAAGGGGGCGAGGATTATTTTGCGATCTTTCCCCTGGGCGGGAGGATTCGCGATCTCCTGTTACGGGACCGCATTGATTTCGCCCTGTTTCCGCTCTGGATGCGGTCCGAAGTCAACGGAATTGAAACCGTCAGCTTGCTGTTTCCGATCTTCGCGCGCACCAACGATCCGCGGCTGCGTCAACTCCGGGTGTTTCCGTTCTACGGCAAGATCCAGCGCCGCGACCAATACCGGAAACGGTTTGTGATGTGGCCGATTTGGACTGACGCCGTGTGGAGCTATCCGCGTTCGTACGGTTCGGGGTTCGTTCTTTTCCCGCTCTACGGGCGAATCAGGCTTTCCGATCAGTCCGCGTGGCTGGTCCTGCCGCCATTCTTCCGCCACAATCGGAGCACGCGATTGGTGGGCGGGTATTATCCCTGGCCTTTCGTACAGGTCGAACAAGGCCAGCGTCACAAATTTTACATCTGGCCGTTGTATGGCCATCGGCACCAGTCCGGAATCAGTTACCGGTTCCTGCTATGGCCGTTGGTGCACCAGTATCGCCTCGACCGGGGAGACCGTTCGCTGGATACGTTCAAGATTCTTCCCTTTTTCTACTCCGAGCGGGAGCGCATCCGATATCCCGAAACGGAGACGGGCGCGGCTCCGCCCGCCCGGCGGCTGGAACTGTGGCCGTTGGGGGAGTGGGATTGTCCATCCGCCGGCCCGCGACGTATCTGCATTCCGGATCTCTGGCCCGGCCGGAACCTCAAGCCCGTGGATCGGAGCTGGGCGCCCTGGTGGACGCTGTATCGCATGGACCGATCCGGGGCGGACGTGGACTGTGAAGCCTTGTGGGGATTGTACCGCCACCGGCGATACGGCACAGAAGCCCGGCATTTCAGTCTGTTCCCCTTTTACGAGCGGACCCGCGACAACCGGGCTGGAAAGTCGTACGCATCCTGGTCTATGCTCAAGGGATTGTTGGCGCGCGAGGAGAATAATGGCGAAACGCGCCATCGCGTGCTGTATGTATTCACGTTCTAACGCCCATGGTCCAGATCACTCGAGAGCCCGACTATTTCCCGCCGCCCCTGAATTTTCTCGGCGGGCTCGGCCGTCGCATCGTGCTCACTTGCCGCAATAGCGGCCGCGCGATCCTGATGGTGCTCGAGGCGATCGGCGACCTGCGGTTCGCCGCTTCCCACCGCAACCGGTCGGATGTGATCAACCAGCTCTACATCACCGGCATCAAGAGCCTGGGCGTGATCAGCGTCGTGGCCCTGTTTACGGGAATGATTCTCGCGTTGCAGACCGGACTTGAGCTGCGCCGTTTTTCGCAGGAGGTCAACATCGGCACCGCGGTGACGGTCGTCATGGTGCGGGAGATGGGGCCGTTCATGACCGGATTGA
>JAGOHE010000088.1 GCA_017996315.1 Kiritimatiellia bacterium
ATCGCCTCCCGCTGGGCCTCGTGTGCCCGATAGGGCTCATGCCCGTTACGGTGCAACTCCCGCCCGATCGTCGAGGGGGATCGCCCTAACACGTGTCCCATCTTTCGCTGGCTATATCGCTGCATATCCCGAATCCTTAGCCAAGCTGGGAAAAAAGGTCCGAAGGGTTAAAAAAAGCCCTTGACACAATAACCATATAGGTTATTGTAGTGGTCATGAAATCCCACTATCGCAAACGCAAGACGCAGTATTCATTTGAACTCGGCGGAACAGGCAAAAGCACCTCCCATGGCGGCCAGGTGCTGGTGGACGCCCTCTGCCGGCGCTTCGGGCTCTGGGAGCGCCTGTCGCGCGTGGCGAGCCTCGATCCGCGGCGACGCAAGGGGGCGGGCTTCGACCCGGAGTCGCTGTGCGCGCAGGTGATCCTGACCCTGTCGAGCGGCGGGGTGTGTCTGGCGGACGCGGAGCGACTGGGCGCGGACAAGGTTCTGCTCGAATCGGTGGGGTTGGAGAAAACGGCGGACCAGACGACGCTGGCGGAATGGCTGCGGGCACAGGACGAGGAGAGCATCCGGGGGTTGTGCGAAGTGAACGCCTGGTTCGTGAAGACCGTGCTGCGGCAGGCCGTCGCCGGACGGGTCCGCCATGCCGGGGCCTTGGAGCTGTTTTTCGACGACACGGAAATCGAGGTGCACGGCAAGAAAATCGAGGGGGCGCGGCGGAACTACAACGGGGATCTGGCGCTGTCCTGGCAGACGCTCTGGGCGGGTCCGTTCCTGCTGGACCAGGAGTTGGGGTCGTTCGGGACGGTGGCGCAGTGCCAGAAGGAGCTGCTGGATGCGCACCGCGGGCTGTGGGAGCAGGGCCGGTCCTACTTCTTCGCCGACAGCGGCTCCGGCGAGGGGGATTTGCTGACCCATACGACGGCGGCGGGCTTTTCCCAGTGGAGCGTCAGCTACAACAAGTGGACGGGGCCGCTGGAGCGGATGGCCGGGGAACTGCCCGAAAGCGCCTGGGGCGAGACGCGGATCCGCGACGACGTCTCGGAAAGCTATGCGTGGCTCAAGCACATGCCCGAGGGGATGGAAGCGCCGCAGGCCTTCGCGGCCTGCCGCTGGAAGGCCGCCGGGGAGATGTTCTGGCGGCATGCGTTCGTGGCTTGCGAACCGGATGCGGCGCGCACCCCCCGGGCGGTCTTCGAGCGACATCGCCTGAAGGGCGCGTGCGAGCAGCGCTTCAGCGAAGTGCTCTCGGACCTGGATCTGCACCATCCGCCCTGCCTGTCGCTGAAGGCGAACCGGGCCTTCTACGCGCTGGCCACGCTGGCCTACAACGTGCTGACGGCGCTGAAGGTTCTGGATCTGGAGGACGAACACCAAGGCTGGCGGGTCCGGACGATCATCCGCCACCTGCTGACGGTCCCGGCCACGGTGGTCAGCCATGCGAACCGCCGTCGGCTGAAGATCTGCGTTCCAGCCGGCTGGCTGCGCTGGTGGCGGCTGTTCCTTTCCCGGTTCGTACCCCGGCGCAAACGGGGAGAAGGCACGGACGAGGCGTATTGGTCGCAGCCATCGCTCGAATGAGCGGCCACCGGCCGCCTCCACAGGGAGCCCCGCCCGGGCCGATTCGGATGCGGCCCCGGCCCCGCTGTACACCCATTGGGCAATTCCGGGGGCGGACGCGCGCATCCCGCGACTTCTCGGGCCGTCCAAGCGAGGGGTCCTCGCGCTTCCGCGCCGATTCGACGGCGCCGCAAAGGGAAGTCTGCCTTCAGGGAGGGAGTCGATGCGGGTACTTCCGCCCTTCGCTAAGGATTCTGGTTGCCTTGCGTGGGCAAGAAAACCCTCGACGCGGAAGGCGCCATCGGGTATACATATCCCCTTTGTGAATGCCGTGCGGAGCGTTTCATTCCCGCGCGGCTTGGAGGATTCCGAGTATGCCCAAGCTTAAAACCAAGAAGTCCGTGGCCAAGCGCTTCAAACGCACGGCCGGCGGGAAGATCAAGCGCACCTCCGCGTGCCGCGGCCATTTGTTCACCGGGAAATCCCGCAAGCGCAAGCGTCAGTTGCGCGGCGGTTCCATGGTGTCCGCCGCCGATCTGAAGCGCGTCGCCCGCGCCCTGGCCGGCTGATCGCCCCGTAATTATAGAGGAGCACGAATCATGTCCCGATCCACCAACGCCCCCGCGTCCCGCGCCCGCCGGAAAAAGCGTCTGGCCCTGGCCAGCGGTTTTTATGGAGGACGCCATCGTCTGTTCCGCACCGCGACCGAGGCCGTGGACCACGCCCGCGTGATGGCCACCGAGCATCGCAAAACCCGCAAGCGCGATTACCGCGCGCTGTGGATTGTGCGCATCAACGCCGCCGCTCGCGCCCATGGCGTGTCCTACACCCGCTTGATCGAAGGGCTGACCAAGGCCGGCGTCGAGCTGAATCGCAAGATGCTTTCGGAAATCGCCATCCATGACCCGGACGGGTTCACGGCGATCGTGCGCATGGCCCAATCCAAGCTGGCCTAAGGTCTCGATAGAGTGTTCGATCGCCCCGCCATCCATTAGGACGCGGGGCGGTTTGTTAAGCGGGCATGGCCCCGAGGGAGTCGCCACCATGAAAACTGCCGTTCAGACCGATCGAGCCCCCGCCGCCATCGGGCCCTACCAGCAAGCCGTGCGTACGGAAGGCTGGCTGTGGGTCTCGGGCCAGCTGGGACTCGATCCCGCCACCGGGGCGCTCGCGGAGGGCTTCGAAGCCCAGACCCGCCAGGTTTTCGCCAACCTCACGGCGATTCTGGAGGCCGCCGGCAGCACGTGGGATCACGTCGTGAAGACCAGCGTGTTTCTAGCCGATTTGAACGATTTCCCAGCGCTCAACGCGCTGTATCAGTCCGTGGTGCGCCCTCCGTACCCCGCGCGCGAAACGGTTCAAGTCGCCCGTCTGCCCAGAGACGCGCGAATCGAAATTTCATTGATCGCCCACGCGCCCTGAGCGGGCAGGGGAGCACACCGGATATGACCGCGCACCAGACGCTCCGGGCGGGAGAACGGATTCACGGATTCACGGTGAACGCGGTCGATCCGCTGCCCGAGTTGAAGGTGACCGCCATCCGCGCCACGCATGACCGCAGCGGCGCACAACTGCTGCACCTGCACGGCGGGGATACGGAAAACCTGATGGCGATCGGGTTCCGCACGCCCCCCTGCGACAGCACCGGACTGCCGCATATTCTGGAGCACACTGTGTTGTGCGGATCGCGGCGCTACCCGGTCAAGGATCCCTTCGTCGAGTTGCTCAAGACCAGCCTCGCCACCTTCCTGAATGCCTTCACCTATCCCGATCGCACCGTCTATCCGTGCGCCAGCATGAACCACCGCGATTTTTTCAACGCGGCCTCGGTATATCTGGATGCCGTCTTTCACCCGAACCTCACGGAGATGCACTTCAAACAGGAAGGACATCACTTCGACTTCGAGCGCAAAAACGATCCCGCGAGCCCGCTGACGGTCAGCGGCATCGTGTACAACGAAATGAAGGGGGTGTACTCCTCCCTCGACGGATGCATGTGGCGCGCGACGGAAGCGCTGTATCCCGACACGCCCTACGGCTTCGATTCGGGAGGCGATCCGGAGGTGATCCCCTCGCTGACCTACGAGCAGTTCGTCGGGTTTCACCGCCGCTACTATCATCCGTCCAACGCGCGTATTTTTCTCTACGGCGACATCCCAACCCGGGACCATCTCGCATTTCTCGACCGCGAAGCGCTGGCGGCGTACGAGCGTATCGAGATGGATTCCGCGATTCCCGCGCAGCCGCGCTGGACGGCGCCGCGCCGGGTGACGATCCCGTACCCCGCCGCCGCCGGCGACCGCCCGGAGGAGAAATCCGCCTTCGCGCTCGCGTGGATGTGCGGCGAGCTGATCGACGCGGCGACGACGTACGCATGGGAAATTCTGGGCGCCTACCTCCTCGGGCATGAAGGCAGCCCGCTGCACAAGGCGCTCATGGACTCGGGGCTGGGCGGCGAGGTGGCGTTTTCGGGACACATCGCCCACCGCCGGCAAACCATGTTCGCGGTCGGCCTGAAAGAAACCTCTCCCGACCGCGCGGACGATGTGGAAAAGCTGGTGCGCGAAAATCTGGAACGCATCGCCGCCGACGGTCTCGATCCCGACCGGCTCGAATCCTGTTTTCACCAGTTCGAGATCGGGGTGCGCAGTCTGCCCCAGAATTATCCGCTGGTGCTCATGGAACGCGTATTCGATGCGTGGACGTACGACGCGGATCCTCTGGTGCTGCTCCGCGCGCGCGACCATCTCGCCGATTTGCGGCGCCGCGCGTCCGATCCCGGCTACTTCCCGCGCCTGATCCGGGAGGGGCTGCTGGAAAACACGCACATGTTGGCGATGCTGTTTGTCCCGGACGACGACCTGACCGCGCGCCGCGACCGGGAAAACGCCGCGCGGTTCGCCGGGGTCAAGTCCGGCATGAGCGCCGCCGACCTCGACCGAATTGCCCGCGAGGCCGTCGAACTCGATGCCATGCAGGCTGCGCCCAATACCCCCGAGGCGCTGGCCACTCTGCCGCGGTTGCATCCGTCCGATGTGCCGGTCGAACCGCCCGCGCTGGAGATCGAACACCGGTCGGCGGCGGGACGGCCGTGGGAAAGCGCGCGGTTGTTCACGAACGGATTATCGCACCTGTCGATCGCCATCGATCTTTCGGGGCTGGAGGAGGAGGAGTACCCCTGGGTGCCGCTCTATGCCGAGGCGCTGACCGGCATGGGCGCCGCGGGGCGCGGCTATGACGCGATGGCGGAACGCGAGGCGGCGGCAAGCGGCGGCATCAGCGCCCGGGTCGGTCTCGGGGGTCATTTTCACGACCCCGCGCGCTCGCGGCCGTTTCTATTCCTCTCCGCCTCCTGCCTGGACGAGCGCGCGGAACGCATGCTGGATGTGCTGGGCGAGCGCTGGTTCCAGCCTGATTTCCATGATCCGAAACGCCTCAAGGATATCATCGTGCAGGAGGCCATTCGCCGCCGCGAGTCGGTGGCGGAACACGGGAACGCCCACGCGGGCTTGTACGCGGCTCGCGGGCTTTCCGCCGCCGCGTTCCGGGCGGAACAATTCGGAGGCATCACCCAGGCGCGGCTGATGCGGTCGCTGGCGGAACGGGTGGGCCGGGAATCGGATGCGATCGAAGCCCGCCTGATTGCATTGCATCGAAAACTGCGCGGAGCCTGGCGTGTGCATGCGGCGTTCGCGGGCGGAGAGGCCGCGGAGGAAATCGCGCGCGCAAGGATGGAATCGTGGCTGGCCGCCGCCCCGGCCGAACCGGAGCCGGACGCGCGGGCGTTGCGGCGCGACGCCGCTCCGTCGGCCGTCCCGGCGGTCGAAGGCATTGCCGTGCCCGCGGGAGTCGCGTTCGTCGCCGAGGCCTTTCCGGCCGTGCCCGCGGCCGACCCGCGCGCGCCCGCGCTGCTCGTGCTGTCCAATCAACTGACGTTCGGATATCTCTGGAGTGAAGTCCGGGTCCGCCGCGGCGCCTACGGATGCTCCGCCCGCTATGACCAGGGACTGGGCCAGATGGCGCTGTCCAGCTTCCGCGACCCGTGTATTGCGGAAACGCTCGAGACGTACCGGGGCATCGCGCGGCACGTGTTGCGCGACATGGATCTTGCTCCGGAAGCCGTGGATCAACAGGTCATCGGGGCATTCAAGAGCCTCGATGCGCCGATGCGCCCCGCCCGCGCCGTGTCGCTGGCCTTGTCCTGGCATCTCACCGGTGTGCGGGACGAAGACCGCGCTGCGTTCCGGGCGAGACTCCGCGCCACCCGGGCGGAAGACTTGCGGCGCGCGGCCGCGGAAATCATCGAGCCCGCGTTATCCGCCGCGCCGGTCGCCATTGTGGCCGGCCGCGAGAAACTTGAAGCCGCCCGGACCGCGCTCCCTGCGCTTCGGATTGAGGAATTCTAAGCGTGTCGGAACCGCTCCCAGCGGGGAACCCGCCCCTTGTTGAAGTCCGCAATCTCACCGTGGAATTCCGTCAGGGCAGGGAGCAGGTGCAGGCGGTCCGGAATGTCAGTTTCGAAATCGGCCGGAGCGAGACGGTCGCCCTGGTCGGCGAAAGCGGCAGCGGAAAATCGGTCACCGCGCTCTCGATTCTCCAGCTCCTCCGCGGAGTCGCGCACTATCCCGCCGGCGCCATCACGTTTCATGATCCCAAGGGATCCGCGATACCGCTGATGGGCGCGCCCGAGGCGTTGCTGCGGCGGGTGCGAGGCGACCGGATCGCGATGATTTTCCAGGAGCCGATGACTTCGCTCAATCCGCTGCACACGATCGAACGGCAAGTGGCGGAAGTGCTGCGGATGCACCGGGGCTGGACCCCCGCCCGCGCGCGGGAACGGGTACTCGACCTGCTGGATCGCGTCGGTCTGCCCGATCCGCGCAAACGGCTGCAGGCCTATCCCCACGAGCTGTCCGGCGGGCAGCGCCAGCGGGTGATGATCGCGATGGCCCTGGCGAACGAGCCTGACTTGCTCATTGCCGACGAACCGACGACGGCCCTCGATGTCACCATCCAGGCGCAAATTCTCGAATTGCTCGCCCGCCTGCAGGACGAGTTCCACATGGCCATGCTCTGGATTACCCACGATCTGGGAGTGGTCCGGAAGATCGCACGGCGCGTCGTTGTGATGCAGCGCGGGGAGGTGGTGGAGCAGGGCGCCGCCGCGGATATTTTTTCAACGCCCCGCCACCCGTACACCATCCGGCTCCTCCAGAGCGAACCGGGCCCCGGACCGGAGCCGTTCCCGGAGCCGCCGCCGGTTATCGCGAGCGCGGACGATCTGAAAGTGCATTTTCCCATCCGCGGCGGATGGCTCCGGCGCACCCGGGATGTGGTGCGCGCGGTGGACGGCGTATCGTTTCAGGTGCATCAGCACGAGAGCGTCGGGCTGGTCGGCGAAAGCGGATCGGGCAAGAGCACCATCGCGCACGCGATGCTGAAACTGATTCCGGGCAGCGCGGCCTTTCTCGGAGGCCGGATTGCGTTTGAGGGAGCGGAAGTCAGCCGGCTGTCCCGCGAACCCCTGCGCCGGCTGCGTCGCCACATGCAGCTCGTGTTCCAGGATCCGTACGGCTCGCTCAGCCCCCGCATGACGGTCGGCGAGATTGTCGCCGAGGGATTGCAGGTCCACGAGCCCGCCCTCGACGCCGCCGAGCGCGAACGGCGCGTGATGGATACCCTGGCCAAGGTGGAGCTCGATCCCGAAGCCCGGCATCGCTATCCGCACGAATATTCGGGCGGTCAGCGACAGCGCATTGCCCTCGCGCGCGCGCTGGTGCTGCGGCCCCGGCTCCTGATTCTCGACGAGCCGACCTCCGCGTTGGATATGACCGTCCAGCAGGAAGTCATTCGACTCCTGCGCGAGCTGCAGCGGACCGAGCGGCTCGCCTATGTCTGCATCAGCCATGACCTCAAGGTCATCCGCGCCCTGTGTCATCGCATCATTGTCCTGCGCGCCGGCCGCATTGTGGAGCAGGGAAACTCCGGTGAAATTATCGAACGGCCGCGCGAGGCCTATACCCGGGCGTTGATGGCGGCGGCCTTCCACATGGAACTCGCGCCGGTGGCGGGAGGCATGGCGACATGATGCCGCGCATCCACTGGTCGCCGATCACCCGCCGCCGCTGGGCGCTGTTTCTGGCCAACCGCCGCGGCGTCTGGTCGCTTCGGCTGTTTACGCTCATCCTGCTCTTCTGCCTGCCGGCCGAATTCATCGCCAATGACCGGCCCATCGCAGTGCGGCTGGCCGACCGCTGGTTCTTCCCGGTGCTGCGGGATGTCGCGGAAACCCAGTTGGGCGGCGAGTTTGAAACCGCCGCCGATTTCAAGGATCCCCATGTCGCGGATGCGCTGATTCGCGACCGGGACGGTTGGATGCTCTGGCCGATGATCCCCTACCGCTACGACACCATTGATACCGACTCCGTGCGTCCCGCGCCCGAACCGCCCTCGGCGCGGCATTGGCTGGGAACGGACGACCAGGGCCGCGATCTGCTGGCGCGTTCAATCTACGGACTGCGCCTTTCGATCCTCTTCGGCTTCACCCTCACATTCATCAGCGCCGCCATCGGCATTCTGCTCGGTCTCTGGCAGGGCTACGCGGGCGGCTGGGTGGATCTGCTCTTCCAGCGATTCATGGAACTCTGGGGATCGATGCCCCGCCTGTATATCCTCATCATCATGTCCACCATTGTCGAACCCACCTTTGGGGTTCTGCTGGGCATTCTGCTGCTCTTCAGTTGGATGAGCCTCGTGCACGTGGTCCGCGCGGAAACGCTCAAAGCCCGGAATCTCGATTACATCAAGGCCGCGCGCGCGCTGGGAGTTTCCAGCCTGCGGATCGCATTGAAGCACGTGCTGCCCAATGCCATGGTCGCGGCGCTGACCTTCCTTCCGTTTATCCTCGCGGGGTCGCTGACCATGCTGACCTCGCTCGACTTCCTCGGTCTCGGCCTCCCGCCCGGCTCGCCCTCGCTGGGCGAGATGCTCCAGCAGGGCAAGTCGAACCTGGAAGCCCCCTGGCTCGGCGTCACCGCGTTCGCCGTGCTGGCAGTCATCTTCATGCTCGTCGTATTCATCGGCGAAGCCGTGCGCGACGCGTTTGATCCCCGGAAGGTGGTGCAATGACCGCCTATATTCTTCGCCGGCTTTTGCTGATGATTCCGACCCTGGTCGGGGTCATGACCATCAATTTTTTCATCATCCAATTCGCACCCGGCGGCCCGGTGGAGCAGGTCATCGCGCAGCTCCGCGGCACGGCGGTGGATGCCACCGCGC
>JAGOHE010000089.1 GCA_017996315.1 Kiritimatiellia bacterium
GGCCTCGCCATTCACCCGCATCCACTCGCCGATGTCGCGCAGGCGCTCCGAGATGCCCTCCGGAAACCGGCCATCCGCCTGCGGTCCGACGTTGAGCAGATAGTTGCCGCCTTTGGACGCGATGTCGGAGAGATGACGGATCAGTTCTGTCGAGCTCCGGTACTGGTCATGGCGGGTGTCGCACCAATGCTTGCCGATGGTCATGCAGGATTCCCAATAGATCCCGGGGCCGAATCCCCCGGCGGGCACTCGCTGCTCGGGTGTGCCGTAGTCGCCGGCGAACTCGCTCGACGGGCTCATCCCGGCCATTCCCTTGCGGCCCTTCCCCACACGGTTGTTGATGATGATGTCGGGCTGCAGACCCCGCACGAATCGGTATAGATCCCAACCGCGCTCGGGATTCCAGGCGGATTCCCATTCACCGTCGAACCAGAGAATGCCCATCGGCCCGTAGCCTTCAACCAGTTCGCGCAACTGGGCTTTCAGATAGGCGACGTAGCGATCGAACTCCGCCCCTTCGGACGAACGGTCCTTCTCCCAATCGCGCCGGGGAAGATAATCCGGGTGATCCCAGTCCATGATGGAGTGATAGACGCAGAAGACCAATCCTTCCTTCCGGCAGGCGTCGGCCAGCTCGAGCAGGATGTCGCGCTTGAACGGGGTGGCCCCGACATCGAAATCCGAAACCGCGGAGGGCCACAGGGCGAAGCCGTCATGATGCTTGCTGGTGATCACCACGTAGCGCATTCCGGCTTCCCGCGCCTGCCGCGCCCAGTCGGCCGCGTCGAAATGAACGGGGTTGAACCGCGCGAGCAGGGTCCGGTATTCCTCGCGCGGAATTTGCGCCGTGGTGCGAATCCATTCGCCATGTCCGCCCTTGCCGTTCCACTCGCCCGCGGGGATCGCATAGAGACCCCAGTGAATGAACATGCCGAAGCGGGCTTCGGCGAACCACCGCATGCGTTCGGCCCGGGCCTCGGGCGTTTCCGGCGCGGCGGGCGCCGGAGCGGGCTCCGACGCGCGGGATACGGCGGCGGCGCTCAGGACGGCGCATGCGATGATTCGGGTCCAAGGGCTCATCGGGATCTCCTCTGTCGTATCCGGGCGATCAGCCGGCGCGCAGCTCCGGCCACGCGGCCGCGGCCTCGGCGGTACGCGCGAGCGCGCCGGCCTGTTCGCGCACGAGTCGGGCGCCGCGTTCGCCCATGGCGGCGGCCGCGGCCGGATCGCGCAACAGCGCCCCCAGCACCGTCTCCAGATCGGCGGGATCGCGCACTTCACGAATGGCATCCGCCGAGCGAAAATCGTTCATGATCTCCCGGAAATTTTCCATGAAGGGTCCGACCACCACCGGCCGGCGGCACAACGCCGGCTCGATCGGGTTTTGTCCCCCGTGCTCGGTCAGGCTCTTGCCGATGAAAATGACCTCCGCGGCGGCGTAGAAATGCCGCAACTCGCCCGTGGAGTCGAGCAGCAGGACATCGGGCGGAGTCGCGGGCGCCGGCGCGCCCGGCGCGGCGGTTTCCGAACGGAGCGCGAAGGCGAGGCCGGTCGCCTCGATCGCCGCGCGAACCTGCGCGCGGCGTTCGGCGTGGCGGGGGGCCAGCAGCAGCACCAGCGCGGGAAATGACGCGCGCAGGCGCCGGTAGATATCGAGCAGCAATTCCTCCTCGCCGGCCCAGGTGGATCCGCCCAGCAGAATGCGCCGGTCCGGGCCCCAGCCCAGCCGGCGCAGCGCCTCCGACGCGCGCGCCTCGGCATCGGGATCGCGCGCGGCGACCTCGTATTTCGCGCTGCCGGCGACCTGGACGGACGCGGACGCCGCCCCGAGCGCCACCAGCCGGTCCCGCACCTCGGCGCTCTGGGCCCAGATGCCGCGCACCCGTTCGAGCACCCGGCGCATCCACGGCCGGATTCGGCGATAGCCGCGGAAGGAGCGGTCGGATATGCGCGCGTTGATGAGGCCGATGGGAATTCCCCGCGCGTGCGCCTGGCGAACCAGATTCGGCCAGAGCTCGCCCTCCACCAGAAACAGCGCGCGGGGGCGGATGGTGTTCAACGCGCGCCGCATGACCCCCGGAAAATCCAGCGGGAAATACGCGGTCACATCGCGCGGATCCGCCTGCGCCTCCGCGATGCCGCGGGCCGTCGGAGTGTTATAGGTGAACAGGAACGTGAGTTCCGGGCAACGCGCCCGCAGCTCGCGGGCGAACGCGAGGCCGACGTAGGTTTCGCCCACACTCACCGCGTGAATCCAGACCCGGCCCCCGCCCGCGAAGGCCTCGCGGATGGCAGGCGGATAGCGCGCAAACCGATCGCCAAACCGCGCCGCATAGCCGCCCCGCCGCCGCATCCGCATCAGATAATGCGGGAGCATGACGACGAAACCGACGGCGAACAGAACCTGGTAGATCCACCACATCATTCCGGATAGTTTATCCGGAGCGGCGATTCCTATAAATGGAAATCTCCCGCGGCTTCGGGCTGGTACACGACTTTTCGGATTTTCAGCCGGCGCACACCATCCGGCACCGGCCATTCGACCACATCCCCCTCCGAGTAACCGAGAATGGCGGTGCCGACGGGGGCGAGGACGGATACCGCGCCTTCGTCCGCGTTGGCGTCGGCGGGGAATACGAGAGTGACCGTCATCCGCTCCCGGTTGTCCAAATCTTCCAGGAGGACCTTGGAATTCATGGTCACCACGCCGCGATGGATCGCCTGCGGCTCCACGATTTCCGCGCGCAGGAGCTCGTCGCGCAGCGCATCCAGATCTTTGCGGGCGCGCTCGCCGAATTCCGCCGCGACATCCAGAATCTCTTCCAGCCGCTCTTTATCCTGTTTCGTAATTAAAATGGATCGTTCATTCATGATGCTTCCTTCGGTATTCCCGCGCGAGTGTCATCTCAAACCAGGCCGAGGTCAACCCCCCATCCGCGACATATATCGAAGGCCCGCACCGGTGCGCGCGAAGAACTCGCCGGCACGCACCGGCTTGACCGGACATCCATCGGCGAGTAGCTTCGCTTAGGGTCGCCGGGAGCCGGCGACCGTTCTCCTGTTAGAGAATTTCAGAACGCGGCATCACGATGGCGTGACGTTTGGGGTTGGCCAGGCACTGTTGGTCACACCGTGGCGCCGCAATCTGCCGAGAAAACCGAGTGGCAATGGATACCAACGTGATATATGGCGCACAACCGGAACCTGTCATCGAAATTCATAATTGAAAATCATACCGGGGGCGCGACCAGGTTCCGCAACGCGGACTCCAGCGCCGGATACTGAAACGCGAATCCGAGTTCCATCAGCCGGCGGGGAATGACGCGCCGGCCTTCCAGCAGCGAAGATCCGAACTCACCCAGTATCATTCGCACCAGCAAGGACGGCGCGGGAAGAAGCGCGGGACGGCGCATCGCCCTGCCCAGGGCCCGGGTGAACTCCCGGTTCGTCACCGGTTCGGGCGCGCACAGATTGACCGGTCCGTCCGCCTCCGGCGACTCCATGAGAACGCCCAGCGCCGACACGGCGTCGTCGAGATGAATCCACGGGAACCATTGGCGGCCATTTCCGATGGATCCGCCCAATCCCATTTGAAACACCGGCCGCAGCGTCCGAAACGCTCCGCCCGAGCGGCCCAGCACAACCCCGAATCGCGGGAGAATCACGCGGATGCCCTTCGCGCGGGCCGACAACGCCGCCGCCTCCCACTCGCCGCAAACCCGCGCCAGAAAATCGGATCCCTGCGCGGAATCTTCCGGTGACGGATCATCCCCGGACCCGCCATAGAATCCCACCGCGGACGCGCTGATCAATCGCCGCGGCGCTCCGGCGGACGACGACGCCATCGCCTCCACAATCCGCTCGGTGGTCTGGACGCGACTGGAACGAATGAGCTCCTTGTACCGGGGCGTCCAGCGATGAAAAATCGGCGCTCCGGCGAAGTTGAAAACCACCTCGCACGCGCTCACCTGTTCCTGCCAGGCGCCCCCTTGCGTGGAATCACCCTGAATCCACGTCACCGATGGCGGCGCACCCCGGGGCGCGCTGCGGGTGAGGACACGAAGCTCATGCCCCTTCCCTGCCAGAGCGCGCGAGAGGGCCGATCCGATGAATCCCGTGCCGCCGGTGATGAATATTTTCAATGTCGCCCCGAGTTCGCTGGGGAAGGCCTCAGGCCGTCGGTTCTGTTCCCGCAATTCGATTCACGTAGGTTTCCATGTCGAACTTCCGCTCAAGTCCGCGATCGTTCATGTATCGGACCATGCCGAACACTTCGCGCTCGCCCCACGGGCGGTCATGCTGGCCGAAGCACCACGCCACACCGGCGAAACCGTTGGGATCGCGTCCATCGATTTCATACCGGTTGTTGAGCTCCAGCGCCGTGGCGAAGGCTTCCTCGGGCGTCCGGCTCCATTCGAGGATTTTCTTGCCCCAGTACATCCTCATGTAGCCGTGCATTTTCCCGGTGTCGACCATCTCGCGTTGCGCGGCGTTCCAGTAGCGGTCGTGCGTATCGGCGCGCTCGAGCCGCTCGCGTGAATACAGGACCGGCCGCCGATCCCGGCGATGATCCGCCAGCGTTTTGCGCGCCCACTCCGGCAGCCCTTCGTAGGTGTCGTAGGCCCGGTTGTAATGGACGAAGTTGATGCCCAGTTCGCGCCGCACAATGAGTTCCTCGAGAAACGCATCCGCCCCCGGGCCGCCTTTCCTACGGGCTTCCAACGCGAGGCGCAGCGGGGAAATCTGCCCGAAGTGGAGATAGGGACTCAGCCCGGACTGGCGATCCCAAGCCGGATCGTTTCGCAGGGTATGGAAATGATCCAGATGCTCCGCAAAAAAGGTTTTCCATCGCCGCTCCGCCTCCGCGGCGCCGCCGCGATAGGACGGCGATCTGGGAACGCTCCGCGGTATCGAGAGCCGGGAGAGCACCCATTCGATGTTGGCCAGATCGAGCCGGTCGGCCGTGCGTTTCCGGCAGGGCACATCCGGATCTTTCATTTTAAGCGGCACGAGAAAGCGCTCTTCGAGTTCCCGAATTTTCGGGCGGAAGGTCGCCGCCGTATACTCCACCCGGGCCGACGCGGTCTGGACCGGAACGATCGCGTTGCTTTCCACCTGCACCATCCGGCAGCGCGCGTTTCGGGCGGCGCGCTTGCGCCACTGGCGTTCGATGCGCAGATAGCCCCGGTCGGTCACCACCAGCGCCGCGCGCCGGCCCAGCTCCACCGCGACCTCGTCCGGCGGCCGGCGCTGGAGCACAAAATCAATCCCCCGCCGCTCCAGCGCCATGGCGGTGGATTTCAGCCCCTCCAGCATGAAGACATAGTGCCGCTCGTTGGCTTCGGGGAATTGGTCGGTGATGCCGAAGCATGCGACCACCGGCAGACGCAGCCGGTTGGCCTCGCGAATCGCGTACTCAAGCGCGTGATTCCCGTCCGCGCGCTGCGACGCCTGCATCCAGTAGAGAACATACTCCCCCGCCTCCACTTTTCGGCTGTTGAGTATTTGAATTCGTTCCGGTTGAATCATGACTTCACCGATTCCCCGCCCAGTAGGCGGCGTTCAACACAACGGCAAAACTCACCCAGGCCAGATACGGCGCCAGACACGCGGCCGCGGGCCGCGATACGCGCGCGAAACGGACGATGGTGAGGACGATGGCCGCCCACAACCCCAGGATCTCGATCAAGCCCAGTCCCGGCGAGCGCAAGCCGAAGAACAAGACCGACCAGAGCACGTTGAGCAGCCACTGGATCGCGAACGCGCGCAGCGCCGCGGGAGTGTCCGGATGATCGGTTCTCCGCCACACCAGCGCCAGCGCGATGCCCATGAGCACGTACAGCGCGGTCCAGACCGGCGCGAAGACCCCATTCGGTGGCGCGAAGGACGGCCGGTTCAAGGTCGCATACCAGTCCGGCAGCGCGGACAGGGTGAACACCGAACCCAGCGCCCCGGCCAGTTGGCCGATGCCCAAGCCCGCCAGCCATGGAAGCAGTTTGGATCGCCACTTTCGCACGTATTGGTTCTCCGCGATAACCCCGTTTCTGCGGTGATTCCGCGCGTCGAACCATACCCCACGCCGCCGCGAAATCCAATCGCAAGCTGCGCCCGCGGCGCGCCGGACCGCGCGGCGCGATGGACGAAGCCGCCGCCCCGCCGGTTCGGGGATTCTGGCGCGCGGAACGACTCCGTGGTAGGCTCCTCCCCGAAGGAGAGGCACCATGAAACATCTGATACGCGGGGTCGTGTTGGCGGCGCTGGGCGCCGGGTTGTGCGGGTGCGGATACAATCGCATTCAGCAGTACGACGAAGAGATCAAAGGGTCATGGGCGGAGGTGCTCAATCAATACCAGCGCCGCGCTGATCTGGTTCCCAACCTCGTCAAAGTGGTGCAGGGATACGCCGGGCACGAGAAGGATGTCTTCACACAGGTGACCGACGCGCGGGCCAAAGTCGGGCAGATCCAGGCCACCCCGGAGCTGATCAACGATGAAGCCGCGTTCCAGCGATTTATCCAGGCGCAGGGCGAACTGCGCAGCGCCATCGCCCGGCTGCTGGTGGTCGCGGAAAACTATCCCACGCTGAAGGCGGACGGCGCGTTCCGGGATCTCCAGGCGCAGCTCGAAGGCACGGAAAATCGCATCGCCGTCGCGCGCAACCGGTATATCCAGGCGGTCCAGACCTTCAACACCACCGTCCGGAAATTCCCCGTCAATCTGACGGCGAAGATGTTCCATTATTCGGTGAAGCCCACGTTCCAGGTCGAGAACGAAGCGGAATTGGCCCGTCCGCCGGCTGTGGAATTTTAATCAGGCGTCATGCCGGGCCGTCTTCTCCGTCGGAGCGCGCTGTTCCTGCTGCTGGCCATGGCCGCAGGGGCGGAGGCCGCTGAGGTCTTCACTTCGGTGCCGCCGGTCGCGCGAGTGACCGACTTGACCGGATCGCTTTCCCCCGCGGCTCAGGCGGCGCTGACGGATCAACTCCAGAAATTCGAGGAGCGCAAGGGCTCGCAAATCGCCGTTCTGGTCGTGCCGACCACCGCGCCCGAAACCATCGAGCAATACGGCCTGCGCGTGGCCGAGAAATGGAAACTGGGGCGAGAGAGGGTGGATGACGGCGTCCTGGTGCTCGTGGCGAAGGAGGACCGCTCCGCGCGCATCGAAGTGGGCTATGGGCTCGAGGGCGTTTTACCGGACGCCATCGCCAGCCGGATCGTGCGGGAGGACATGGCGCCGTACTTCAAGAACGGGGACTATGAAAGCGGGATATCCGCCGCGGTGAATCAAATCATCCGGGTGATCGACCAGGAGAACCTGCCGCCCCCGCGCAAAAACAGATGGATCGCGGACGAACGATTTTTCCCATCGCTGTACATGATCCTGACGATCGGCGGCTTCATACTCCGACGCGCGATCGGACGTCTGCCCGCGGCAATCACCGGAAGTGTGGTCACCGCCGCGGTTCTGGCCGCGATGTCCGTTCCCCTGCCGGTCCTGATTTTTCTCGTCGTCTTGATATTCCTCATGATGCTATCCAGATCAGGCGATGTATTTTCTAAAAGCGGACACCCCAGGAGCGGATGGGGTGGCGGCGGATTTGGTGGAGGCGGATTCAGGGGTGGCGGCGGCAGTTTTGGTGGAGGCGGCGCCTCCGGACGATGGTAACAGCGAGGATTCCATGCAGCTCGGACGCGTGTTGAGACATTTGAGTTATCCGTCATTGAGGGCGCGACGCGCATTCCCCGCCCGCGTCATGGATGCCGTGGAATCCGCCATCCGCGCCAGTGAGACCCATCACCGGGGCGAACTTCGATTCGCCGTCGAAAGCGCGTTGGACTGGCCGGAGCTATGGAGAGAAACATCGGCCACGCAGCGCGCGAGGGAAGTTTTCGGGAAACTGGGCGTATGGGATACCGCGGAGAACAACGGGGTGTTGATCTATCTGCTGCTCGCCGATCACGCGGTGGAAATTGTCGCCGACCACGGCTTCGCGGCATGGGTCGAACCGGCCCAATGGCAGACGATATGCCGCGACATGGAACGCGAGTTTCGCGCGGGTCGTTTTGAGGCCGGGGCGCTCGGCGGAATTGCCGCGATCAGCGAGCTGATGGCCAAACACTATCCCGCCTCGGGCGAAAGGGCCAATCCCGACGAACTGCCCAACCGTCCCGTGGTGCTTTGATCAGGACTTCCTGATTTCCTGACCGGTGCCCCGGCGACCGCGTCGTATCGCGCGGATCAAGCGGGGTTCAGGTGATGTGATTCCGTTCGGGTTGGTCCGATGGGACCTGTGGCCGGCATCCCGCATCTTCGCCCACTTAGCCCGCTCCGCCCCCGGCGAGAAGGGATCTCATGGCGGCGATGAAAAGTTCCATATGCGCATCGGTTCCGATCGTGACGCGTAGACCGTTGCCGGTGCGTGGACCGGGGAAGTAGCGGATAAAGATCTTGCGGTCCCGAAGGCGCTCAAAGATTTCGGCGGCGGGTCGGCGAACGGGGTCGAACCAGAGGAAGTTGGCCTGCGAGGGCCACACGCGGCAGCCCAGACCTTCCAGTTCCGAGGTCACCCGTGCGCGGGTGGCGCGGATCTTCCCGGCATTCGCGCGCATATGTCCGCCATCGCCCAGCGCGACATACGCGATCTCCTGCGCGAGGCGGTCCACGTTGTAGGAGTCTTTGATTTTATAGAGCGCGGCAATGAGGTCTTCCGCCCCCGCGAGATAGCCCACCCGCAGCCCGGCGAGCGAGTAGGATTTCGACAGGGTGCGGGCCACCAGCACATTCGGGTGCGTGTGAATGAGATCCATGAGATGGGCGTCGGCA
>JAGOHE010000090.1 GCA_017996315.1 Kiritimatiellia bacterium
GATAGTACAGCGCGTCGCGCCACGGCATGGAAGGTTGAGCGATGAGGGGCAGCAGGCTGCGTCCCTGTATATGCGCGGGAATGGGCACCCCCGCCGCATCCAGCAGGGTCGGCGCATAGTCAATGTTCTGGGTCAGCGCGCGAATTTCCGTGCCCGGCCCAATCCGTCCCGGCCAGCGGATCATCAGCGGCATGCGGAAGGATTCCTCGAACATCCACCGTTTGTCGTACCATCCGTGCTCGCCCAGGTAGAATCCCTGGTCGGAGCTGTAGATCACGATCGTGTTGTCGGCCAGACCTTCGTCCTCAAGAAATTTCAGCATCCGCCCCACCTGCTCATCCACGCCCGCGATGCAGCGCAAATAGTCGGCGATGTACCGCTGGTAATTCCAGCGCACCCGATCCCCGCCGACGGGCGGATTCGCGCGGAATGCTTCATTCTCCTCGCGATAGGCCGCATCCCACGCCGCCCGCTGCGCGGCGGTCATCCGCGCCGTGCCGGCGACCGGGCCCGAGCGGTCCGGCACCTTGAGGTCATGAACGAGGCGCAGATGCTCCCCGATGCCCATCCGATGCCGGGCGAGCGGCCCCGCGCGTCCGGCATAGTCATCCAGCAGCGTGGGTGGCTCTGGAAACCGGTGATTCCGGAACAGATTCAACTGGTCCGGACCGGGCATCCAGTTCCGGTGGGGCGCTTTGAAATGCAGCATCGCCAGAAACGGCTTGCCGTCGCCTTTGTGGTCGCGGATGAATTTCTGGACCAGGTCGGTGGAGATGCGCTCCGAGTAGCCTTCGATACGCACCGTGCCCTTCGGCGTGATGTAATCCGGGTTGTAGTACTCCCCCTGCCCCGGGAAAATCATCCACTCATCGAATCCGGTCGGGTCACTGCCCAGATGCCATTTCCCGAACACGCCGGTCACATATCCGGCCGACTGCAGAAGCCGGGGAAACGTCGGCTGCGACCCGTCGAACCGCTGCCACATGGTGACGCCGTTGATATGGCTGTGCACGCCGGTGAGGACAGACGCCCGGCTTGGGCTGCAGATCGAGTTGGCGCAATAGTTGCCTCGAAACAACACACCCTCGCGGGCGATCCGGTCAATGTTCGGCGTCTCGATCAACCGGGTGTCGTACGCCGAGATCGCCTGCACGGCGTGATCGTCCGAGAACATGAACAGAATATTCGGCCGGCGGGCGGGCTCGGCTGACCTCGCGCACGAAACGCAGCCGGCGGCAAAGATCAGGGGGATCATGGGGGAAGACCTTGGCGGAAACGGTTTCATTCAGCTGCATTCCTTTCCGGTCGCACTCCAGCCAACGGGCGTCAGGGCAGGACCGAGCCCGGTAGAACTTCCGCCGCCAGGTCGCGCAGCGAAGGATCGGATTCCAACGCGGCATTAACGATATTCTTGACCTGAATCCTTGGCTTGTCCGTCGAGTACCAGGCCAGCGCCAGATAATACCCCCCGCGCTCGGACTCGAGAATCGGCGCCCCTTTCACATAGTACGAGGCGAGGGCCACAAATTGTTCCGGCGCGAGTTGCCCCCAGGGAATCCGCCGGGGCGCGCCGCCGGACGGCGGCCGCAACATATACCCCTCGGTTTGCGCGCCGACCACGAAGCCGGGGATGCGAACACCGCGTCCATCGAACGGCGCTTTCCGCGCATAGGAATCCATCAGGCCCGGAAGCCGCGTAAAAATATCAACCACCCTCCGCTTACTCTGCCAAGCGCTCTTGCCGGCCGGCGTCTTGAATTCCTCGGCCGCCGCAGAAACCTGCGAGCCCAACTCGGCAAAATTCAGATCGCTCGCCAGGCGGCGCAAATCGTCCAGGCGCTCTCCGGCTTTCGTGAGTTCGGCCTGTTCATCGCGCTGCTTATCCTGGACCGCCTGTTTCGCCTTGAACGCTTCCTGCGCCCGTCCCAATCGCTGAACGTACACCGCCCGAAGTATTCCGGAACGGGGATCTTCCGCCCACTGCTTGAGCTCATCCACGACGGCCTGACCGCCGTCCGCTTCCACTCGCTTTAAATATCCCCCATCCTTGTCCCTCCACTCTTTCCACTTGATGGCTTCGTCCTTCCATCGGAGGGCGAGAGGCTGGAAGGCGTAGACCCACGCGGGCTCGGCGTCGGACCGGCCCAGATAGCCGTCCAGATTCTTGATGCCATCCATGATGCGATCCTGCTGCAGCAATGCGCCGCCTTGGACGAACTGCGCCAGGGCCGCGAACCAATCCGGCCAGACGCCGGGGGGCGCCGCATACGGACGGCCCAGCATCGCGCGCGCCAACGCCTGCGGCATTGTTCCCGGATGCGGCGGATTTCCCGCCGGAACCGCGAAATCCTTCAAGGCCAGAGGATCCAGGCGCTTCTGCAATGCGGTGGCATTCCCCTGTTCCCACATGGGAAGTCCGGTGAACAGCAAACACCACATGCGGCCGACGTGTTGGTCGGGGAGGGAATTCGCCAGAGTCACCCAATGCTGGACCGCCGGGTCGGCGCGACCATCCAGATAGGCCAGCGCTCCTTCGATAAACGCCGCCGTCTGTGTCGAATCGAACGGCTGGATCGGCAATGCCGACTCATCCGACGCGGCCTCGGCCGGCTTCGGAGGAGTCAGAATCATGTCGTCGATCAGCACACCCGAATTGGGTGGCGTTTCGGCCAGAAGCCGCACCCGCTGAGTTCCTTCCGGCAGCTTCGCGATGACCTCGACTTTGAACCCGCCCACTTGAAGGGTCCCGTCCCCGTTCACAATCTCGCGATATCCGGATCCGGCATCAGCGTCCACCCGGAACCGGAAGGGGGTATAGACAGTCCATCGTTCCGCATGGAACGACAGCCGGGCGCCTTCCTGCGCGGGTTTGGGCAATGCCAGCTCCACGAAACGCTCCCCCCCGCCGAGAATGCGCAACGACTGCGGAGGACTGCGATGATGCGGCTGGTGGATGGCCGCATGCCCCTCCTGCGCGGTCAAAACGCCCACTTGCGTTTCCAACCGGGTGAACCCCCATAGCGGAGCGCTGTCGAAGGACTCCGTGCGCACCGGCTCGGGCTCCGGCGCTTCACCCGGATCTTGCGGTATTGCGATCGGCTCCGGCGGCGGCGGTTCGGGAACCCGGTTCTTGCTCTTCAGCCAGATGCCCGCGCCCACACCCGCAGCCGCAAGCAGCGCCACGACCACGATGACGATACGCCGCGAAGACCGGCCGGAAGGCGCCGCCTCCGATTCCTTATGCGCGGCGGACCCGTTGGCGGACACCGTCCCCAGCCGCGATGTGCTGACCCGGGAAGTGGTGCTCTTTCGAGACGCGCCGAGGCGGGATGTTTTCAGCCGGGACGTGGAGGAAAACTCCCGTTTCACCACATCCATTTCTTTCAAGTCGCTGGTCAACGAACGGTAATTGGGATAGCGCCGGAACGGATCGGGTTCCAGCATCCGGGCGATGACCTTGAGGGTATCCGGACTCAGGTCGGATCGCTCTTGACTGAGATCCGGCGGCGGATTTTCGAGCCGGGCCTTGACCACTTCCTGGGCGGTCGGCGCGTCGAACGGGGGCTTTCCGGCCAGTGCGTGATACAGGGTCGCGCCCAGGCTGTAAATGTCCGACCGCTGGTCTTCCTTGTAGCCCCGGACTTTCTCCGGCGCGATATAGAACGGCGTGCCCCAAACCTCCCCCTTCGGGCCGGAACTCGAGCCGGACGAGCCGGTTTTCGCCTGGAATTTCGCCAACCCGAAATCGGTGACCTTCGCAACGCCCGTCTTATCGAACAGAATATTCGCGGGTTTGACATCCCCATGCACGATGCCCGCCTCGACCCCCGCGCCCAACCCCTCCGCCACTTCAAGGGCCGTCTTCATCACACGCCCCTCGTCGAGCGGGGACTGTTTTTCGATCATCTCATCCAACCGCCCGCCGTCCAGCAACTCCATGACGATAAACGGCTGGTCCTTGACCCGGCCGACGGAGTAGATCTGGACAATATTCCGGTGGTTCAGTTGCGCGGCGGCGCGGGCTTCGCGGAGGAAATTATCCACAAACTGGGGATCTTCGCCCAGCGATCGCCGCATGATTTTGATGGCCACGTACCGGCCCAGCGTGGAATCAAAGGCCCGGTAGACTGTCGCCATGCCCCCGCGGCCGAGCACATCGGAGAGGAGAAAATGGTCCAGCTTCGCGGGGACCTTCTGCGGAGTCTGGCATCCCGGACACGTCATGACGGCAAACGGCGGCACACCCGATACATCCAGCATGCGTTGACACTTGCAGCATGCCACCGATTCCACTCGTTGCGCTATTTGGTCAATGACGTCTTCCGGGATCATGGGCATCCATATTCACGACGCGCAGCGCCGATATGACGCATACTACCCCAGCGCGCCGCATCTGTCCTGAAATAATTCGACCGGGTCACGGGCTGACCCCAGGCCGCATCAAACCGAGCTGCGGCGGGAGGCCGAACAGAATATTCATATTCTGGAGGGCATTGCCGGCCTGCCCTTTGACGAGGTTGTCAATGTGCGACACCACCCGCAGGGTGCGTGTGCGCTCGTCGGCGTCCACGACCAGGTTGCAGAAATTGGATCCCCGCACATGGACGGTGCCCACCGTCGCCGAGCGATCGAAAATCCGGACGAACGGCTGGCCCGCATAGAAGGCGCGATACGCCTCGATCACGTCCCCGAGCGCGATGCCGTCGCGCAGTTCGCCGTATAGGCAGGATAGAATGCCCCGGCACATGGGCACCACTTGCGCGGTGAAGACGATGCGATAGTCGAGTCCCGAAATGCGCCGGAGCTCCTGTTCCACCTCGCACACATGCTGGTGACCCGCCAGCTTGTAGGCGTTCATATTCTCGTACCGCGCGGGGTAATGATAGGTCGCGCTCGGCTTCTTGCCCGCGCCCGAAATCGCCGTCTTGCAATCGCAGATGACCCGCCGCGGATCAATCAGCCCGGCGGCGGCGGCCGGGGCGAGGCCCAGCAGCGCGCTGACCGCGAAACAACCCGCGTTGCCCGCGATCCGCCGTTCGGACGAAAGCCGCGGATTCTTCAGCTCCGCCAGACCGTAGACCGTCTCCGGCAGCAGCTCGGGCGACGCGTGCTGAATCGGCTTGCCCGCGCGCCGCGCATACTCGTCGTACACGTCCGTGGTGTTGAACCGGAAATCGCCGCTGAAATCGATGATCTTCGCGCCCTGCGCGAGCTCCGCCGCCGCGTGCTTCATGCCCACGCCGTCGGGCGTGGCGAAAAACACCACGTCGGCCGGCTCCTTCGCCCGCGGGTCCTCATACGACAGAATCGGGGCGTCGCAGAACCCCTTCAAATGCGGCCACAGATCGCTCATCGCGATGCCGACATCCGCCGACGCCGCCAACGTGGTGATTTCCGCTTCGGGATGCTGCAGCAGCAGTTCGACAATCCCCACCCCGCCATATCCGCCCGCTCCGACTACTTTGACGCGTATCATGGCGCTTCTCCGGTATAGGCCAGATCCATTTGCTTCGCCGCCCGCACCTCGTCCAGCCGCCCGACCGGCTGCCGTTCCGGCGCGCGACGCAGCGCGTCCGGATCCGTCTCCGCCAGCCGCGCCAGATCGATCATCGCGTCGCAGAAGGCGTCCAGCGTATCCTTCGACTCCGACTCGGTCGGCTCGATCATCAGCGCCTCGGGTACGTGCGTCGGGAAATACACCGTGGGCGGATGGAATCCGCGGTCAATCAATCCCTTGGCAATATCGAGCGTGCGAACGCCCTGGGCCGCGAACTTCCGCGCCGTCAGCAGACACTCGTGCATGCAGCGGCCGGGAGTGACCACGTCGTAATACGGCCGCAGCCGTTCCATGATGTAGTTCGCGTTGAGCACCGCCATGTTCGACGTTTCGCGCAGGCCCCGCCGGCCCAGCATGCGAAGATACGTATACGCGCGCACCAGGATGCCAAAGTTACCGTAGAATGGGGCGATATAGCCGATCGCCTTGGGATGATCATAAACGAGCGCGTAGGTTCCGTCGCTGTTCTTCGCGATCCTCGAAATCGGCAGATACGGCCGCAGCTTCTCGCCCACACCCACCGGCCCCGCGCCCGGGCCGCCGCCGCCGTGCGGCGTGGAGAACGTCTTGTGAACGTTGATGTGGCACACATCGAACCCGATCCGCCCGGGCTGAACCCGCCCGAGAATCGCGTTCAGGTTCGCCCCGTCGTAATACATGATCCCGTCCACCGCATGCACGGCGTCCGCAATTTCCCGCACCCGCGGCTGAAACATGCCGATCGTGTCGGGATTGGTCAGCATCACCCCGGCCGTATCCTCCCGCACCGCGGCGATCAGCGCGTTGGTATCCATCGTCCCATCCGGCCGGGAGGGAATGGACACTACGTGATATCCCGCGATGCTCGCGCTGGCGGGATTGGTCCCGTGCGCGGAGTCGGGAATGATGATGTGGGTCTTCCGGTTGCCCCGGTCGCGGTGATAGGCCGCCATCAGCATCACGCCCGTCAGCTCCCCATGCGCTCCCGCGAGCGGCTGCAAGGTGCACTCGGCCATGCCGACCATCGCCGAAAGCATGCGCTCCAGCTCGTACAACATCTGCAGCGCGCCCTGCGTCAATCCCCCGCCCCGCCGGAGCTGCGGCAACAGCGGATGCAAGTCCGTGAATCCCGGCAGCCCGGCCGCCACCTCGCAGGCCTTCGGGTTGTACTTCATCGTGCAGGACCCGAGCGGATAAAAATGCGTGTCGACGCAAAAGTTCCGGCGGGAAAGATTGGTGAAATGCCTCACCACGTCCATTTCCGACACTTCCGGCAACTCCGCCGGCGCCGCCCGCAGCAACGCGGACTGTTTCAATAGCGAGGGGGACAGGCACGGCTCGGGCAACCGAACCCCGCGGCGCCCGGGCACGCTCTTTTCGTAAATCAACTTCATGGGATCGCGGCCTCCAAAAGCCTGCATCATAGCATACCCACGCCGATGCGCTACAGATGCTCCGCGATTCTCCGAATTTCCCGTTCCGGACGCGCTCCCGGCCACCGCCCCCGCTCCTTCTTCACGGGTATAGAACTGCGGCGCTTATAGATTCGCGGCGCCGCGCAATCCTTTCGCGCTGGGCCAGGAATACATCCGGTCGCCGGCCTGCAGCTGTGCCTCCTGGCCTTCGGCGGTCAGTCGCATCGGGAGCTCCGGATGACGCCGCCGCAGTATCGCCGCGGCCGCCACCGCTTTTTCGAATCCGTCCCCGCGCCCAAAGTTCCACACCTCATCCGGCTGCGCCGCGCGCGCGCCATCATAGATGGATTCTCCCGGCAGCGCCGTCAGCGCGGCCAGCATATCCTCATCGCTTCGACCCTCCGTCGCTTTCACGCACACCGGATTGCGCTCGAGAGCGGCCTGGAGAAATGGCCGCCAGTCGGTGCGCGACAAATCCCGGAACGCATAGAACGCCAGGTCAGCCACGGGATGCGACTCCCGCTCGGACTCCAACTGGGCGATGATCTCCTCGCGGCTCATCCCGGTTCGCAGGCGGATCGCCGGCGCGGCCACATGCGCGCGCGGCGCGCCGGCATCGGGAAATCGCGGTTCCAGCCGCGCGAACCCGACCAGTTCCTCGATCGCCCGCCCGGCCTGGAAATTGGAGCATTGAACGCTCTCGATCAGCCGCCGGACCTCATCCGGCCGGTCCGGATCCACCGGCGCGGAACGGAACACCTGCTCCACATCCTCCAGCAAGACTCTTCCTTCGATCGGCTGCCGGAAATATTCATCCTCGTCAATTTCCGCCAGCAGCTTCGGCCGCGTCGCGTCGCTGACCTTGAAGGACGAATTGTGCTCATAGGCATACGCCTTCTCCGCCGGGAGGTAGAGCGCGCGACCGTGACGCTCGTGTCGGATCTGGAAACATGACTGGCGCGCGCTGTGTTCCCGCAGGAAATTGGCCAGTATTTCCATGGTGATCGGCGTGCGCATGAACTCGCGCAACCCCTGCTGGAACCGCGCATAGGCCGCGGGATCATTGGTCGCCTCCGGATACAGGCAGTGCACGTGGCCGGTGCAGTGCGCGACGATCGTGATCTGCTCATGCCGCAGCGCGCGCTGGGCCTTCGCCGTCAGCTCCGTGCCGTTGAACCACATGGTCTTCGTCACCAGACGGCGGTTGTTGGTGATCACCCCATCGCCGCTGAGCACGAAATTCTGCGAATGCAGCGGCGTCGCCATCAGGAAAATATCCTCCAGAGGAATGCCGCAGACGATAAACATCGCCGCCGCGTAGAGCGTCGAAAGCGAGACGCACTCCCCCGCCCCCTGCCGGTACCCGGGCCGGTAACTGAAGGCGTTCATCGCCTCGACCGTTTCTGTTTTCCAGTACGGAATGATGTCCGACGTGTACTGGTCGAGCCCGAAATGCCGGCGGATATCGAGGTCGAAATAGTAGTGATCGCCCTCGTACCCGAACAGCGCGTTGCTTCGCGAAAGCTCCTCCGTCGAAAGAAACGGCTCGAACCGCCGCAGCTCCGTCGCCTTGTCGGTCAGCCCCCACGTGTCGAGGTCGAGGTTGAACTCGTAGTGGTCAATGATGAACTGTTTCAACCGGAGAATGCGCCGGTAGGGCGTCATGCGATCCAGCTTCGCAAACCACGGATCCTCGCGCCATGCCCAGATGCGCGGCGACATGATATTGGCCAATACGAGGCTATAGAGCAGCTCGGGAAAAACGAACACTTCCATATCCGACAGCGTCACCGCCGACGAATACTTCTCTCTCCACCGTTCCGGAACTTCGCGCATACTCCGACCTCCGGGGCCTCGCCCCCGTCATCCA
>JAGOHE010000091.1 GCA_017996315.1 Kiritimatiellia bacterium
CTCAACATCCGCTGCGCCGTACTCGGTGAAATCTACGACGCCTTCTGGGACCATCGCAGAAAAAGCGAAATCCAATCCCTCAACCTCGCAGCGTGACTCCCTCTACCCACTTTCCTCAACTGCACCCGTTTGTCCGATTTCGCCCTTCCTTTCTTGAATCCGCGATTATTTTAGATAGAATAAAGTTTCCTGTGGTCGGTTCATACGGCGATTGCCAAGGAGTCTGTGTATGGCGGAAGAACTCCAACACCTGATTGACCGGATACACCGCGAAGCCATCGAAAAATCCGAACAGGAGTCCGCGCGGATTCTCTCCCAGGCGAAGGAGCGGGCCGCGGTGATTGTGCGGGACGCCGCAGCCGAGGCCAAGCGCCGCATAGAACAGGCGGATCGCGACGCGCAGGTCTATGCCGAGCGCAGCACGCGCACCATTGAACAGGCCGCGCGGGATCTGCTGATCTCGGTGGGGCAGGGCGTCGAAGATATTCTGGAAGATATCATTGCGGATGCGGTGGACCAGGCGATGGACACCGATACCCTGAAGAAGATGCTGGTGACGCTGGCCGAGGCCTACGTGAAGGCCGGCGGCGGCGAGCAGCGGATTGTCATGCTGATCCCCGAGAAGGATCAACAGGAGATCATCACCTTCTTCGCCGGCCAATATCGCCAGAAACTGATTCATGGCGTGGATATTCGCACCGACCGCAACATCGTTAAGGGATTCAAAGTCCGCATGCTGGATCATCAGGTCGAGCATCACTTCACCCGGGAAGCGATCGCCGAGTCCCTGGCGCATTTTCTCCGGCCGCATCTCGCGGAAATTGTGCATCGCGCGGCCCAAGAGGCGTCGAATCCGGACTGAGCCATGTACACGTATCTGGTCGCCAGTCTTCCCACCCTGACGTTCGGCGAACCCCCGCCGTGGAGTCCGGAGGATTTTCTGTTTCGTCTCGACGGGGTGTTGGGCGAGCGGGAGCGGGCTCAGGTGGCGGCGATCCTGGAGGACCGGCCTGTGTCCGGAAGCGCGTTCGCGGACGGATGGCAGGCGCGGGAGACGCAGTTGCGCAATGCCGTGGCGAGGCACCGCGCGGCCGCGCTGAATGTGGACGTCCGAGGAACCCAGCGGCCGCATGCCGGGTATGACGGTTATGTGGCTGAAATGGTGACCAATTCGCTGGCGCGGACGCCCCCGCTGGAGCGCGCAGTGGAGCTGGATCGGTGCCGCTGGCATGTGGCGGAGGATCTGGCGCGGCGGGATTCTTTCGGGATTTCGACTGTGCTCGCCTTCGCGGTCAAACTGAGAATCGCGCAGCGCTGGGCGGCCATGAGCGATGAAACCGGGCGGGCGCGTGTGGAAGAAGAAGTGCGCCGGAACACCGAAGCCCCCGCGACGGGAGTGGAAGCATGAGCGAAAATATCGGACGAATTGTCGGTGTAAACGGCAACCTGCTCACGGTGGAGTTTGACAAACCCGTGACCCAGAACGAGGTGGCGTACGCGCACACGGGCGAGTTGCGCCTCAAGAGCGAAGTGATCCGCATTCGGGGCCGCTACGCCGAAATGCAGGTGTTCGAGGACACCACCGGTCTGCGCGAAGGCGACCGGGTGGATTTTACCGGCGAGTTGCTGTCGGTTGAGCTGGGACCCGGTCTGCTCACTCAGGTCTTCGACGGATTGCAGAACCCGCTGCCCGCGCTGGCGGAGAGCTACGGGTATTTTCTCCAGCGGGGCAAGTACGAGCTCGCGCTGCCCCGGGATCGGGAATGGCCGTTTACCCCCAAAGCCCAGAAGGGGGACCGGGTGGCCGCGGGCGATACGCTGGGCTCCGTTCCAGAGGGAATCTTCACCCACCGCATCATGGTGCCCTTCGCGCTGCGCGGATCCTGGACCGTGGACCAGATCGCCGGCAAGGGAAACCACAAGGTGGAAGATGTGATCGCCACCTTGCGTAATGACGACGGGCAGACCGAGGAGGTCCGCCTGATGCAGCGGTGGCCCGTGAAGCTGCCGATTAAAGCGTACGAAGAGCGCCTGCGGCCGGACGAGCCGCTGGTGACGCAGGTGCGCATCGTGGACACCTTCTTCCCCGTATCGCGCGGCGGGACCTATTGCATTCCCGGGCCGTTCGGCGCGGGCAAGACAGTGCTGCAGCAGATCACCAGCCGCCATGCCGATGTGGATGTCGTGATTGTCGCCGCATGCGGCGAACGCGCTGGCGAAGTGGTGGAAACCCTGAGGGAGTTTCCCGAGCTCACCGACCCGCGCAGCGGAAAGAGCCTGATGGAGCGTACGCTGATCATCTGCAACACCAGCTCCATGCCCGTCGCGGCGCGGGAGGCCTCCGTATATACCGCGGTGACCATTGCCGAGTATTACCGGCAGATGGGGCTGCATGTGCTCCTGCTCGCCGATTCCACATCGCGCTGGGCGCAGGCGCTGCGCGAAATGAGCGGTCGTCTCGAGGAAATTCCCGGTGAGGAAGCTTTTCCCGCCTATTTGGAGTCGGTGATCGCCTCGTTCTACGAGCGGGGCGGCATGGTTCGACTCCGCGACGGCACTGTCGGGTCGGTGACCATCGGGGGCACGGTATCTCCGGCCGGAGGCAACTTCGAGGAACCGGTCACCCAGGCCACCCTCAAAGTGGTCGGCGCGTTCCATGGGCTTTCCCGCGAGCGTTCCGACCAGCGGCGGTATCCGGCCATCAATCCGCTCGAGAGCTGGAGCAAGTACACCGGATCCGTGGATGCCCGGCAGGTGGAATTCGGCCGCCGGATGCTCCGCGAGGGCAACGAAGTCGGCCAGATGATGAAGGTGGTGGGCGAGGAGGGCACGTCCATGGAGGATTTCATCACCTACCTGAAATCCGAATTTCTCGATGCCGTCTATCTCCAGCAGGATGCCTTTCACGAAGTGGATGCCGCGACGCCCGCCGACCGGCAGGCGCACGTGTTCGCCCGCCTGCACGGCGTTCTGAGTACCCGGATGGAATTTTCCGGAAAGGACGAGGCCCGCCGGTTCTTCCTCCGATTGACGCAGGGATTCAAGGAATGGAACCTTGTGGCCATGAGCGCGCCGGGGTTTGAGGACGCGGAGAAACGAATTGAGCAGATGGTGACGGAGGTGGCCGACTATGCATAAGGTGTACAACCGCATCGAACGGATCGCGGGCAGCGTAATCACCGTCAGCGCCACGGATGTCGCCTATCACGAGCTCGCGGAGGTCTCGTCCGACCGCGGCGTGTCGCTGGCACAGGTGATCCGCATCGAGGGCGGACGGGTGGACTTGCAGGTATTCGCCGGCAGCCGGGGCATTGCGACCGATGCCCAGGTGCGGTTTCTCGGGCGGGCCATGCAGGTGCCGTTTTCCGACGCGCTGCTGGGGCGCGTGTTCACCGGCAGCGGGACACCGCGCGACCGCGGGCCGTCCATTCGCGCGAATCCGATTGATATCGGCGGGCCCTCCGTCAACCCGGCCCAGCGCGTCATCCCCCGTCGCATGGTGCGCACCGGCATTCCCATGATTGACGTGTTCAACACGCTGGTGGAATCGCAGAAACTTCCGGTCTTCTCCATCGCCGGCGAACCCTACAATCCGCTGCTGGCGCGCATCGCGCTGCAGGCGGAAGTGGAGGTGATTATTCTCGGCGGCATGGGGCTGAAACACGACGACTATCTCTTCTTCCGCGACACGCTGGAGAACGAGGGCGCGCTGTCCCGGTCGGTATTGTTCATTCACACCGCGGCCGATCCCACGGTGGAATGCATTCTCGTGCCGGACATCAGCCTCGCGGTCGCGGAGCAATTCGCGCTGCAGGGCAAACGGGTGCTGGTGCTGCTGACCGACATGACCAACTTCGCGGATTCGATGAAGGAAGTCGCCATCACCATGGAGCAGATCCCCTCGAACCGGGGGTATCCGGGCGACCTGTACAGCCAGCTCGCGGCGCGCTATGAGAAAGCGGTGGATTTCGATTCCGCGGGCTCGATCACCATTCTGGCCGTGACCACCATGCCGGGCGACGATGTGACGCACCCGGTTCCCGACAACACCGGATACATCACCGAAGGGCAGTTCTACCTGCGCGGAGGGCGAATCGAGCCGTTCGGATCGCTGAGCCGGCTCAAACAGCTCGTCAACGGCAAGACGCGCAACGACCATCGCGCGATCATGAATACGATGATTCAGCTCTATGCCTCGTACAAGGAAACCCTCGAGAAGCAGTCCATGGGATTCCGCATGAGCGAGTGGGATCAGAAGCTGCTGAAATATGGGGAACAATTCGAGTCGGGCATGATGGACTTGAGCGTGAATATCCCGCTCGAGCAGGCGCTCGACCGCGGATGGAAAATTCTCGGCGAATGTTTCGAGCCCGAAGATACCGGACTGCCCAGCCAGCTGGTGCAGGAACATTGGAAGAAGGCCCAAGCCTCCTGACGAGACCCGGCCGTGGCGAAAATCAAACATACGAAGAACGAGTTGAAAGCCCAGCGCGATGCGCTGAAGCGCTTCCAGCGCTATCTGCCCACCCTGCAGCTCAAGAAACAGCAGTTGCAGTTGGAAGTCCGCACGCTGGAGGCCAAGGTGGACGCGGCTCGCGAGGAGGAGCGGTCCGCCCGCGAGGATCTCTCGAAGTGGGTCAAGCTGTTTTCCGAGCCGGTTGATCTTTCCACGTATTTGCGCGTGCGAGCGGTGCGGACGGAGGAGGGCAACATCGCGGGCGTGGCGGTCCCCCTGTATGAAGGCGTGGACTTCGACCGCACGGTTCCGGACTTGTACGAAACGCCGGTGTGGGTGGACGACGGGCTCGCCATGCTGGAAACCCTCATCCGCCTGCGGGTGCAGCGCACGACCATGGAGGAAGGCTTGCGTCGCCTGGCGGGAGAGCTCCGGGTGACCAACCAACGGGTCAATTTGTTCGAGAAAGTCAAAATTCCGCAGTGCCAAGAACATATCCGCATGATCCGGATTTTCCTCGGCGACCAGCAAACCGCGGGCGTGGCTCGCGCCAAGATTGCCAAGGCGAAGACCTCCGAGCGGGAGAGCGCGGCATGATCGTGCCCATGAAAGTCATCACCGTGCTTTGTGTGGAAGCACACCGCGATCGCACGCTCGAAGCGTTGCGCGACATGGGCGCGCTTCATCTCGAACCCGTGCGCGCGGAGGGGCATCCCTCCATCGAAGCCGCGCGGCGCGATTACGAGCATATCCGGATGGCGGCGGTGGTCCTGCCGGTCCGGTCGAACCTCGCGCCCTCCGGACGGACGCCGCAGAAGGTGGTGGAGGCGATCTGGACGTTGATTCACGAGCGGGAGGAGTTGCAGGACGAGCGGGAATCGCTGGTTCACGAAGAGGCGCGCATCGCCCCGTATGGCGCCCTCGATCCGGACCGCGCGCGGGCGCTGGAAGCGCATGGGGTCCGCGTTCGCCTCTATCAGGCGTCGCCCCGCACGTCTCCGGAGATCGAGGGCGAGGAGTTCATCCGTGTCGAAGCGGAATCGGACTCCCAGGCGATTCGCTTTGCGGTTCTTTCGCGGGGAATCTGCCACATCCGGGGCGCCACGGAGGTTCGCATGCCGGAGATGGGTCTCCGGGTTCTTCGCCAGCGGCTCATGGCGATGGAGGAGCGCTTGTCCGCCATCGAGCAGGATATCTCCGCGTTTGGCGGCGATCATGACCGGGTGGCCGCGCTGCTTCGAGACGCCGCGAACTCGATTGAATTTGCCGAAGCCCGCGCGGGCATGGGCGGAGCGCCGTCCTCCCCCCTGATCTATGTGCGGGGCTACGCTCCGGAGGAATCGCTCGATCAATTTCGTGAAGCGGCCCGCCGCGAAGGGTGGGGGTTGGTGGTGGATGATCCCGGCGAGGGGGATGAGGTTCCGACTCTGGTGCGCCCACCCCGATGGGCCCGGTCCATCGGCGCGCTGATGGATTTTATCGGGGTCATGCCCGGATATCGCGAGGTGGATATCAGCGCGCTGTTTCTGGTATTTTTCGGGCTCTTTTTCGCGATGCTGGTGGGCGATGCCGGGTACGGCGCGCTGTTTCTCGCGGCCAGTTTGTGGGGGCGCCGCCGATTCCCCAATGCTCCGCGGCGTGTGTTCCATTTGCTGAATCTGATGAGCGGGGCGACCATCGTCTGGGGGGTGATCACCGGGAATTATTTCGGCATACCCGCGGGCGGCTTCCTCTCCAAGGTCACGATCGCCTGGCTGCAAAATCCGGGTAACGTGCAGGCGCTGTGCTTCCATATCGGTGTGATTCATCTGAGCATCGCGCATCTCTGGAACGCGATCCGATTCGGGCGCAGCCTCCAAACCCTGGCGCAGATCGGATGGCTGGGCACCACATGGACGATGTATTTTCTGGCCAATGACATGGTGTTGGGCCGTCCGGCGCCCTCCTTCATCGGCCCCATGTTCATCGTCAGCGTGGTGCTGATCCTGCTGTTCATGACCCCGATGCGGCAGATGAAGACGGAATGGTTCAATCACGTCATGCTGCCGCTCAATCTCGTGAGCAACTTCGTGGATGTGGTGTCCTACATCCGCCTGTACGCCGTGGGCACCGCATCCGCGGCCGTGGCGCTGAGCTTCAACACCATGATCGAGCCGATGCTGGGATCCTGGGTCACCGGCCTGGTTGCGGCGGTGTTGCTATTTCTGGCGCATGCGCTGAACGTTGTGCTGGCCTTGATGGGTGTGATGGTTCACGGCGTACGTTTGAACACCCTCGAATTTTCGGGCCATGTCGGGCTGCAATGGACCGGCCGGCCCTACGAGCCGTTTCGAAAGCTGGAGCATCCCGCGCCGTAAATATTCGGCGCGATTTTACCCCTAGATAAGGAGAACGACATGGACGCGGAAACGATGGTATCCCTCGGAAAAATGGGCGCGGCGGCGGTGTTCGGGCTGTCGGCGGCCGGGTCGGCGCTGGGCACGGGCGCGGCGGGGCCCGCGGCAATCGGCGCCTGGAAGAAATGCTTCGCGCAGAACAAGGCGGCGCCGTTTGTCCTGCTCGCGTTTGTCGGCGCGCCGATGTCGCAGACCATCTATGGCATGATTCTCATGAACCAGATGATGGCCGAAGTGACGAAGGCGGGATTCACCAACTGGGGCGCCATGCTGGGCGTCGGGATCTTCGGCGGCCTGGCGATTGGCGCGTCGGCCTGGTGGCAGGGTGTCTCGGGCGCGGGCGCTTCGGATGCGATGGCGGAAACGGGCAAGGGCTTCGGCAATTATCTGATGGTGCTGGGCATCATCGAGACCATTGCCCTCTTCGTGCTCGTCTTCTCCGGCGGTCTTATCAAGACGGTGGCGGCCGTCTGAACGTCGACGGCGTTGCCCGTCGAACCTCAGTCATCCAAGGATTGGACGGTACCCATCCGGGTCCATCCAATCCTTGGATAGCCTTGTCAAGGTAACGCAATCGGCGGCGGCGCAGCGGATGACACGCCCCTAGCGCGCTTCAAGCCGTCACGCCCCCGGGGGAAACCGCACCGTTCGCAAGCCGGGTTCGCGGTCTACGAAGCGCCGCGGTGATTTTCGATGAAGCGGCCGATGCGGGTCACCGCTTCACGCAGGCCGTCCATGCGGGTGGCATAGGCGCAGCGCACGTGACCTTCGCCACAGGCGCCGAAGGCAGTGCCGGGCACAACCGCAACGCGCTCTTCCTCCAGCAACCGCAGGGAAAATTCCTTGCTGGTCATCCCGAAATCGGGGATGCGGGGGAACAGATAGAACGCGCCCCGGGCGGGAGGAACTTCGAAACCGAGATCCTCAAGCGATGCGGTCAGGTAACGCCGCCGCCGGTCGTATTCCTCGCGCATATCGGCAATATCGGGCTCGGGATTTTTCAGAGCCTCAACCGCCGCTTCCTGGCTGAGAATCGGGGCGCACAGCATGGTGTATTGATGAACCTTCATCATGGCCTCGATCAGCGGCGCGGGGCCGCAGGCGAAGCCCATTCGGAAACCGGTCATGGCCCAGGCTTTGGAGAATCCGTGCAGGAAGATCGTCCGTTCTCGCATGCCGGGCAGCGACGCGATGGAGCAGCGCTCGCCTTCATAGGTCAGTTCGGAATAAATTTCATCGGCCAGCACGATCAGATCGCGTTCACGGGCGAACGAGGCAATCTCCTCCACGCGCGCGCGATCCAGCGTGGCGCCCGTGGGATTGTTGGGATAGTTCAGCACCAGCAGCCGCGTGCGGGGTGTGACGGCCTGCTCAAGCCGCGCGCGGCTGAGGCGGAACCCTTCCTCAGCGGACAGCGGAATCGGGACCGGGGTGGCATGAACGAACCGCGCGAGGGGCATATAGGACACGTAGCACGGTTCGTGGAATAGAACTTCATCCCCGGGATTAAGCAACGCCCGCACGGCGAGGTCCATGGCTTCGCTCACTCCAACAGTCACCAGCACTTCGCACGCGGGATCGTAGTGAACATCGAATGCGGTTCTCACATATTCCGCGATCGCCTCGCGCAGGGAGAGCAGGCCGAGATTGGAGGAGTAATGGGTGGCGCCTCGTTCCAGAGCGAAAATGGCGGCTTCCCGTATGCGCCAGGGCGTATCGAAGTCCGGCTCTCCGATGCCGAGGCTGACGACCCCGTGCATGGTGCTGACGATGTCGAAAAAGTCGCGGATCCCCGAGCGCGGAATGTCCCGCACATGGTCGGCGATTCGCTCGGAGGGCGGCCGTCTCATGGCGAAACCTGCAGCCGCTCGGTATCCGAGGGCATATCCATGCCCACGCCATTGAGCTTGTAGGTCTTGAGCATGAACGATGTGGCCGT
>JAGOHE010000092.1 GCA_017996315.1 Kiritimatiellia bacterium
CCCACCCCCGCGGGATCCATATCCTGAATCATCTTCAGCAGGCGTTCGAGATCCCGAATATCGCTTCCGGTGGTTTCCGCCATCTCGCCCAGCGTGCTGTTGAGCCAGCCGTCCTCGTTCACGCAGCCGATGATGAGGGTGGCCAGTCTCCGCTCGGACTCGGAAATGCCGACCAGCCCGAGCTGCCGCAGAAGTTTCTCCTGCAACGTTTCGCTCTGCGTCAGCGAGTCGAACAGGTGCTGCCGGCGCTCCGTTTCCTCCGCGTTGTGCCGGCGATAGGAAGCGGTTTGCAGGAAAAGTTCGCGCCAGGCGTCGTCCTGCCGGGCGAGTTGCTCAAATTCCTCCTTGAACTTCATTTCCGTGTCGGCGACGGATTCGGTCTCCTGGGCGGGTTCGTCGGAGGCTTCAATCTGGTCGTGCTCCTCCGGCCGTTCTTCCAGCACCGGATTCTGCTCCAGCTCCCGCCGGATCAGGGTGCGCAGTTCCATCATCGGCGCCTGGAGAAATTCCAGCGACTGACGCATCTGCGGCGCCAGAACCTGAGTCTGCCGTTGCGATTGAACTTGGGTCAGGAGCGGTTGCACAACAATTCCTTGTTTTCAGTATCGCCCCCGAGGCGACGGATGTCAAAAATCGCGCCGTGTTGAATCCGCGCGCGCATTACGCGCGCCGGGGGTTCCCCCGTCCGGGATCGCCGGCGGCGTCCGCACAACGGGAAAGGTGTTCCTGAATCCGACGGACTTGTTCTTCGCAGGGCAACAGAACCGGGATGCGGATCGCATCCGTGGGCGGCTCCAGCGCGGCAAACTGGGAGGCCAGCATGCCGGGTTTCATAAAATGACCTTTGCGCCGGCGCAGGAGGACCATGACCTCGTCATGGGTGCCTTCCAGATACACAAAACGAAGCTCCGGCAGTCCCGCGCGAAGCGCCTCCCGATACCGCTCCTTCAACGCCGAGCAGGCCAGCACCACCGAGCGCCCCCGGGCCGACTCGTCCCGGAGCCGCCGGTTCAGCGCATCCAGCCAGGGACGCCGATCGTCGTCGTCCAGCGGAATGCCGCGGGACATTTTCCGGATGTTGGATTCCGGGTGATAGGCATCGGCGTCCACAAACACACCGCCAATCCGGCCGGCCAGCGCTTCCGCCACGGTGGACTTTCCGCAGCCGGATACGCCCATGACGACCAACATCATGAGCGTGCTCCTTGCAGGCCAAAGTAGCGCTGCGCGTTGAAATAGCAAATGTCGCGCACCATGCCCCCGACAAGGGGCAGATCATCGGGAATCCATCCGCGCGCGATATCGCGGCCGAAGAGGTTGCACAGCAATCGCCGGAAATATTCATGCCGGCTGAAGGACAGGAACGACCGGGAATCCGTCAGCATTCCGACAAAACACGCCAGCAGTCCGAGATTCGACAGCGTTTCGATCTGCTCCTCCATGCCCTGCCGCTGGTCGAGAAACCACCACGCCGCGCCGAACTGAATTTTCCCGCGGACGCGACCGTCCTGAAACGCTCCGCACATCGCGGCCAGGAGATGATTGTCGCGCGGATTGAGGTTGTACAGGATCGTCCGGGCCAGCCGCCCCTTCTCCTCCCAGCGGTTGAGCATCGCCGCCAGCGGCCGCGCCTGTTCCAGATCGCCGATAACATCGCCGCCGCAGTCGCGGCCCAGCCGCCGCAGCATGCCGGTGTTGACGTTGCGCAGCGCGCCCAAATGAAATTGCTGGGTCCAGCCCAGATCCGCGTACATCAACCCCAGCTCATGGATCAGCGCTGAGCGAAACCGGCGGACTTCGTCCGGGGTGACCGGCGCGCGTCCGCGCGCCTTGCGGAAGATGTCCGCCGCGACTTCGACCGGACATTCGTCTCCGTATGCCTGTTCAAGGGCATGATCGGAGAGGCGGCCGCCGTGTTCATGAAAGTACGCGCCGCGCTGCTTCAACGCGCGCAGCAAGTCTTCCCAATCGCGAATCTCATGGCCGGCGACAGCGCCCAGGCGATCCATCCACGCGTTCCACGTTTCCGGCGATTCCAGGGCGAACGCGGCATCGGGGCGGAAGGTCGGTCGCACGGCGATCGGACAGGACGCGTCGTTCGCGACCGCGCGGTGCCATGCCAGATCATCGGTCGGATCGTCGGTCGTGCAGAGGATTTCCACTTTTGCCTGGCTCAACAGCCCGCGCGTGAAAAACTCCGGCTCCCCCAGTCGCGCCCGCGTGGCGGTCCAGATTTCCCCGGCCGTGTCCGAATCCAGCCGCTGCCGGATGCCGAATGGTTTCTGGAGTTCCATGTGCGTCCAGTGATACAGCGGATTGCGCAGGGTGGCGGGCACGGTGGCGGCCCAGGCCATGAATTTCTCGCGATCCGGGGCGCCGCCGGTGATGAGGTCCTCGGACACGCCGGCGGTTCGCATGGCCCGCCACTTGTAATGATCGCCGGCCAGCCAGAGTTGCGTCAGGTTATCGAACTGCCGGTTCTCGGCGATTTCGCGGGGGGGAAGATGGTTGTGATAATCAAGGATCGGAAGATTCTCGGCGTATTCGTGATACAGCGTCCGCGCCGCGGGAGTTTCGAGCAGAAAGTTTTCGGTAATCACGCTGGGATTTTTCATATCCGCTCCAAGGTGGGGTGAGCAACATCCGTTGATCCGCGAATCATCAGCTCCGGCGCAAATGTCTCGGCCGGGGCGGCGGGGCGGCCGGTCTGGACCCGGCGGAGCGCGGCGGCAACCATCGCGGAGAATGGTTGGCGCACGCTGGTCAGCGGCGGAGTCGCCAACTCGGCCAGCGCCAAATCGTCGTAGCCGGTCACCGAGACCCGGCCCGGCACCGGGATGCCGCGCTCTCCGGCGCCCCGGATGATCCCCATCGCGATCGCATCGCTCGAGCAGATCACCGCCGTGGGCCAATTCGTCCCCAGCCGTTTCGAAATCATATCCGCGGCTTCGGCGCCGGCGGTCAGCACCGCGCCGGAGCCCAGGGCCGTCAGGCAGTCGGCCCGCCGGATGCCGTGTTCGACGAGTATTTTCCGCGCTTGTTCCAGCCGGTTTTCGTGGACCGGCTGCCGCGCCCCGGCCAGGGCAAAGCGGCGATGTCCCAGGCGGATCAGATGGTCCGCCACCCGCGTCATGCCCAGCGTTTCATCGTGCCGGATTTCCTCCATTCCCGGCGCGCGCGGGCCGCGGCCGAGGCGCACCATGGGAATCTTCCGTTCTTTGAAACGGCGCGTCCACGCCAGGCTCCCTTCGCCGAGAAGCAGCAGCGCCCGGAGATCGTGCTGCAGCAGCAGTTCAACATCGGCCGGGTCCGCCTTCCGCCGCTCGAAGCCTGTCAGGGCCAGGGCATATCCGGCGCGATGAAATTGGGTGATGATTTCCGCGACCGCCGGACCGAAAAACGGATCCTGCAAATCCGCGACCGCCAGGCCGATCACCGCCTGCCCCGCGCCGCGCAACTGGCGGGCGGCGGCGCTGGGGACATAGCCCAACGCCCGCGCCGTTTGATGAATACGCCGCACCGTATTCGGATCCGCGCCGATGCGATCCGCGGTGCCGCTCAGCGCTCTCGAGACCAGGGACGCGGAGATCCCCAGCCGTCGGGCCATTTCCTTCTGAGTGATCCGCATTCCGCTCACACTCCGGCGCAGACCGAGAATCCTCCATCAATCGGCAGCACAACCCCGGTCACAAACGAGGCGGACGGCGACAGCAGCCAGACCATGGCGCCCAGCAGATCCTCCGGCGCTCCGAATCGGTTCATGGGGGTGTGACTGAGCACCTGGCGGCCGCGCTCGGTCAGCGAGCCGTCGGATTCGTTCGTCAGCAGGAACCGGTTCTGCTCGGTCAGGAAGAACCCGGGGGCGATGGCGTTGACGCGGATCGCGGGCGCGCAGGTTTGGGCGAGATGCACGGCCAGCCAGCGGGTGAAATGATCCACGGCGGCCTTGGCCGCCCCGTAGCCGACCACGCGGGAGATGGGGCGGATCGCGGTCATGGAGGATAGGTTCAGAATCGCGCCGCAGCCCCGCTTCGCCATTTCGCGGCCGAAGACCTGGCTGGGCAGCACGGTGCCCATGAGATTCAGATCCACCACACTGCGCAAGGCCTCCGCGGGAAGATCAAAGAACGGCTGACCGGGCTCCGGCGTGGCGTCCTTGCGATTGCCGCCCGCGCCATTGATGAGAATATCCACCCGGCCCCACCGGCGGACCAGTTCATCCGCGACCGTCTGGAGACTGCCTGGATCGGTCACATCCATCGCGATCGCCTCGGCCGAACCGCCCTCCGCGCGGATGGCGGACGCGGTCGACTCGGCGGCAGCCAGGTTTCGATCGGTGGCGATCACGGTCACCCCGCGGCGCCCGAGTTCGCGCGCCATTCGGGAAATCAGCACCCCGCCTGCGCCGGTCAGCGCCGCCACCTGGCCCCGCAACTCGAACATGGCATCGCCGGTATTCATGCTAAGGTCTCCTGCGTGGGCGGAATTCGATCAGAGCGGGGAGCGCTTGTCAATCTCACACGTGTGAGATAGTATTTTCCAGACCAACGGGGGCTTGCCATGAACACCGGAATATCCGAAGACACCGCCCGCGAAATCGTCCAAAACGCGTTGGCGGAGTGGCGGCTGGATGGCCGCCGCGTGCTGCTCGTGGTCCCGGACCAAACCCGGTCGTGCCCGTTGGGGATGTTATTTCGTCTCCTTCACGAGGCGATGGGGGCGTCGGTCGCGCGGTTGGATGTGATGATCGCCCTGGGCACCCATCCCCCGCTCACCGAGGAGCAGATGAATGCCCGCCTGGAGATTACCCCGGCGGAGCGCGCGACGCGGTACGGGAACGTGCGGTTTCTGAACCACGCCTGGAATGACCGATCGCAGTTGACCGAGGTGGGCCGCTTGACGCGGCGCGATATTTCCCGGCTGACCGATGGAATGTTCGAGCTGGATATCCCGGTCACCTGCAACGCTCTTGTGCGGGAATACGATATGGCGATCGTGGCGGGTCCGGTGTTTCCGCACGAGGTGGTGGGATTTTCGGGAGGCAACAAGTATTTCTTCCCCGGCATTTCCGGGCCGGAAGTGCTGCACTTCTTCCATTGGCTGGGCGCCGTAATTACCAACCCGCGCATCATCGGCAACAAGTGGACCCCGGTGCGGCGCGTGGTGGACACGTCCGCGGCGATGCTTCCGCTGGAGCGCCGGGCGTTCTGCATGGTCGTCGAGGGGAACGAGCTGCTGGGCTTGTACGCGGGCACGCCGGAGGCGGCCTGGTCGGCCGCGGCGGATCATTCGGCGCGCGCGCATATCATCCGCACGCCGCGGGCCTATCGCACCGTTCTCTCCTGCGCGCCGCCGATGTACGACGAACTGTGGGTGGGGGGAAAGTGTATGTACAAGCTCGAACCCGCGCTCGCGGACGGCGCGGAGCTGATCATCTATGCGCCGCATCTCCGCCAGATTTCCCAAACCCACGGCGCGCTCATCCGGCAGGTTGGCTATCACACCCGCGACTATTTTCTCAAGCAGTGGGACCGGTTCAAGGCGGTGCCCTGGGGAATACTGGCCCACTCGACCCACGTGAAGGGGATCGGAACCTATGAGGACGGGGTGGAGCGGCCCCGGGTCCAGGTCGTGCTAGCCACCGGCATTTCTGAGGCTGAATGCCGGGAGATCAACCTCGGCTACCGCGACCCGGCGTCCATTGACCTCGATGAATTCTCCGGACGGGAAGATGAGGGCATCCTTCTCGTGCCCCGGGCTGGGGAAATGCTATACCGATGGAAAGACGCGCCGCCCGAACTGGGGGGCTGAGGACCGGGCCACACCCGGGTTTCGACGCGCGGCGCTACAGGAGCCCCAGCCAGCGGGGAACGGCGAGCGACAGCCACGGCCAGTAGGTAATCACCAGTAGGCTGACGGCCATGCCGGCGAAAAACGGAACCAGCGATCCGGTGGCCCGGGCGATGGTGGTCCGGCCGATGCCGCATCCGAGAAACAGACATGTGCCCACCGGCGGGGTGCATAGTCCGATGCACAGGTTGGCGATCATCATGATCCCGAAATGCACCGGGTCCATGCCGATGGCCGTGGCCGCCGGCAAGAAGATGGGCGTGAAAATGAGGACCGCCGGCGTCATATCCATCACCGTGCCGACCAGCAGCAGCACGACGTTCATGAGCAGCAGGATGGCGTATTTATTTTGTGTCGTTTCCAGGAGCGCGGCGCTGATGGCTTGCGGGATGCCTTCGTAGGCCAGCACCCAACTCATGGCCTGGCTCGTCCCGACCAGAAGCATCACCACCGCCGTGGTTCGGCCCGCCTTCAGCAGAATTCCGGGCAGCTCCCGGGGCGCAACTTCGCGGTACACGCCCACGGCCAGAAACAGCGCGTACGCGACGGAGATCGCCGCCGCTTCGGTCGGCGAAAACCATCCGCCGAGGATGCCGCCCAGCACGATGACGACCAGCAGCAAGCTGAGGAACGCCTTTCGAAACGCGCGGAACACCTCGCGCGCCCCGGCCTTGCTCCCGGCAATGCGGGGCCGGCCCCGCATCAGGATCCAGGATACGGCGGCAATGGACAGGCCCACCGCGATGCCCGGAAGAATTCCGGCCATGAACAGCGCCGCCACCGACACGTTGCCGGCCACCATCGCATACACGATCATCACGTTGCTGGGCGGAATGAGCAGTCCTGTGACCGCCGAGGTGGTGGTGACCGCCACGCTGAACTCGCGGCCATAGCCCTTGCGCTCCATTTCCGGGATCATGAATCCGCCGATGGAACTGACCGCAGCGGCGGCCGATCCGGAGATGGCCCCGAACATCATGCAGGTGAGCGTATTGACATAGGCCAGGCCTCCGGAGAAGCGCCCGGCCAGCGCTGCCGCGAAGTCCATGAGCCGCCGGGCCATGCCGCCCTCGGCCATCAGCAGGCCGGCCAGAATGAAGAACGGGATGGCCAACAGCGGAAAACTGGCGACACCGGAGGACATGCGCTGGGCCACGATATAGCCGGCCGGCACCCCGCCGATCGAGACGATCGTCAGGAAGGAGGACAGTCCGATGGCCACCGCGACCGGCACGTTCATCAGCAACAGCAGCACGAAACACGCGACCAGAATGAGCACTTGCGGTTCCATCAGACGATATCCTCCCGGGGCCCGGCCGCGGCATTCGGGGGGCGGTTTCGAATCGTCTCAATCGTTCGTTCCGCGCAGAAGAACAGAAGAAACACTCCGCTGATCGGCACCGCCAGATAGACATAGCCCATGGGGATGCCCAGGGCCGCCGAGACCTGGCCGGCCGCGAGGGTCCGGGCCACCAGCATGTGACCGCCGACGATCATCACCGCAACCGCAAAGAATCCAACCGTCAGATGAATCAGAATTTCAGCCAGCCGCCGGGCATCCGCATGCAGTTTTCCGAAAAAATAATCCAGACCCAGATGCCCGCCGCTGGCGAACGCGGCGCTGGCGCCCAGCAATGAAACCCAGACCAGAAGATAGGTCGCCAGCTCCTCGGTCCATGGGCTCTGATGCCCGATCACGCGCCGGGAGAAAACGCCCCACAACACGTCGAGCACCAGCGCCGCCATCATGACGACCAGGACGGTTTCCAGCGTTTTCTTCAACGCATTCCCAAGGTGGCGGAATATAGCGGATACGCTGGACATGGTTTTATGGCTTTCGAATTCTCTCGACGAGGCCGCCCAGTCGTGTGCCCTCCAGCGCGTCATACATGGGCTGAACTTGCGCGACGAAGGGGGTTTTGTCCGGCCGGGAGATCTCGACGCCGGCCCGCTCCAGATCCGCCAGGCATTCTTCCGTACGCTGGCGCCAAAGTTCGCGCTGAAAACGCGAGGCTTCGTCGGCCGACTCCTGAAGCCAGACGCGGGCCGCCGGGGAAAGCTTGTGCCAGGCCTGCGTGCTGATCAGCAGGACGTCGGGCGTCATGGCGTGCTCGTCGAGCGAGAAGTGGCGGGCCACTTCAAAATGCCGGCTGGTCCACAGACTCGGCGCGTTGTTTTCGGCGCCATCCACCATCTTCTGCTGCAGCGCGGTGTACAGCTCGCCGAACGGGATGGGCGTGGGCGCGCCGCCCAGCGCCACAATCATGTCCATCATGGTCCGGCTCTGCATCACGCGGATTTTCCGGCCGCGAAGGTCTTCGGGAGATCGGACGGCGGCGCCGACGGTATAAAAACTCCGGGCGCCGGCGTCGAAGTAGCACAGCCCCCGCACGCCTTTTCCCTCGCCGGCCAGCAGCAGCTCACGCCCAACCGGCCCATCCAGCACGCGCCACTGATGGGTGCTGTCGCGGAACAGGAACGGCAGGCTCAGGACGGCGAGGTCCGGGATGAACCCTTCCAGTTGGGCGGCGGCGCTCTTGACCATGTCGAGCGCGCCCCGCTGCACCTGCTCGGTGCATTCCACTTCGGAGCCGAGCTGGCCGTTGGGAAAAATGCGGATCTCCATCGCGCCCGCGGATTTTTCTGCCACGCGTTCGGCCATGAACTCCATGGCGGCGTGCGCCGGGTGCGCGCTGTCCAGGCCGTGGCCCAATCGGAGCACCACCGCGTCCGGCCGCCCGCCCGTCTCCGACCGGCCGCGCACCCAGAGGGCTAACATGGCCGTGGCCGCCAGCAATCCGGCCATGAATCCGACAGCGACAAAGGATGCGGTGCGATTCATCGGGGTTGGACATCAGGGGGGGGTGA
>JAGOHE010000093.1 GCA_017996315.1 Kiritimatiellia bacterium
GCGGTCATCCATTGGCAGCCGCCATCCAGGATATGACCCTTGTTGCCAAGGCTGTCGCCGTGCTCGATATCGCCCTCGATCAGATAGGTCACGGTTTCGATGCCCCGATGCGGATGCCAGGGAAAACCCCGGGTGTAGTCGGCGGGATGGCTCGAATCGAATGCGTCCAGCATCAGGAACGGATCGAATTCCTGAGTGGTATTCGGTCCCAGCACGCGCACCAGCTTGACGCCTGCGCCGTCCACGCTGTTGGCGCCGGTCACGATCCGGCGAATGCTACGTATCTTGCTCATATGCTTTCTCCTGTTTGCCAACACGCGCGGGCGAACATCACCCGCAGCCGCTCAAGACGTCATCCGCACCGCGAAAGTGGCGACGCATGCGCTCTGAAAACGGTCCTGAGCCAGTCTTTTAGCCATGGGCTGGCGGAATCCCATCTGCTCCGGTGGAAGTCGCCGCGCCCCATGGGGTGGCCAGACCGTAACGAATGGGACACCATACGTCTTGAAATGGAATAACACAAACGCAGCAGGATGGCGATGGTTGCGAGGAGGGCCGGTCGCCCTTATTAACGGACTCAGTGACAAACAGGTGGTCGTTCATCCGCCAGACCGTCGTCCAGTGGCCATGAGGCGATTCAGTGACATGGCGATTGAAGGACAGAGAACCTGCCGCCGCTTCCTGCCCTGGATTCGAGGGTGGGGCGGTTGAGTCGGATGGGTGCCGGGTCGGCTGAGCTCGCTGGGCGTCTAACGGGCGCCTTAATCGGGAAGGAACGGGCGGTGGCCGATGGGGTGGACTTGGAAACCGATGCCGCGCAGCGCCCGGTGGTCGAGAATATTGCGGCCGTCGAACAGGTACGCCGGCTTTTCCATCGAGGCGTGGATGCGGGCAAAGTCCAGCGCAGCGTATTCCTTCCACTCGGTCAGGATGGCCAGCGCGTGCGCGCCTTTCGCGGCGGCGTAGGGGTCCGCCTCGAACTTCACCCGGTCGCCATATTCCGCGAGGTCGTTGCGCGCGTTATCCAACGCCTTCGGATCGCTGACCACCACGTCCGCCCGCTCTTCGAGCAGACCCCGGCATACGGCGATGGCGGGGCTTTCGCGGGTGTCGCCCGTATCGGCTTTGAACGCGAAGCCCAGCACCGCAATGCGCTTGCCGACGATGGTGTTGAACATCTCCCGGATCATGGTCCGGACAAACCGCGATTGCTGGTACTCATTCAGGTCCACCACGCCGGCCCAGTAGTTGGCGACCTCGTTCAGGTTGTAGTGACGGCAGAGGTAGACGAGGTTCAGCACGTCCTTCCTGAAGCACGAGCCTCCAAAACCCACGCTGGCGTGCAGGAAACGCGGACCGATGCGCGAATCCATCCCGATCGCCCGGGCGACTTCCTTCACATCCGCCCCCGAGGCCTCGCACAGCGCGGAGATGGCATTGATGGAGCTGATGCGCTGCGCGAGGAATGCGTTGGCGGCCAACTTGGACAGCTCGGCCGACCATACATTCGTGGTCAGGATCCGCTCGCGCGGAATCCACTGACCGTAGATCTGCGCGAGCGCTTCGATGGCCGCGCGGCCCTCGTCGGTTTCCGGTCCGCCGATGAGAATGCGGTCGGGGTTTTCAAGATCGCGGATGGCGGTGCCTTCGGCGAGAAATTCCGGATTGGACAGCACCACGAACCGGCATTCGCCGCCCGAGTTGAGGATTTGCCCCAGCGCGTGCGCGGTGCGCACGGGGACGGTGCTTTTTTCAACGATGATCTTTGGCCCGTTCGCATGGGTGCGGATGGTCCGCGCGGTCTTCTCCCAGAATTGGAGGTCGGCGGCCATCCCCGCGCCTTCGCCGAATGTCTTGGTCGGCGTGTTCACACTGACGAAAATCATGTCCGCTTCGCGAATCCCGCCGGGGACATCGGTGGTGAAGAACAAGTTGCGGCCGCGCGCGGATCGGACGACTTCGTCGAGCCCCGGCTCATAAATGGGCAGATGGTCGGAATTCCACGCGTCAATCCGTGCCTTATTGATGTCGCAAACGATGACCTTGATGCCCGGACAGTGCGCGGCGATCATCGCCATCGTCGGCCCCCCGACATAACCGGCCCCGATGCACAAAATCGTGCGCACGTTGGGTGTTCTCATGCGGGGTAGCATACCGGGGCGCGCCGCATTTGACAATACACTCCGGCGTTCCGAGCGACCGCCCGGCGCGCGGGTTCGGGACCGGCAGCGGGCGAATTCTGAGTGAAACCGGAGGCGGTAGAAACGCGAAATATTGTGCTATGTCATTGAGTTGCAATCCGTCCTCGGCCTATAGTTGGGCGGCAATCAGGAGAAAATTTGAAGATGAGCCGGATCGCAACTGTATGGGCCGGATTGGGCGTGGCGATCCTCTGGACGGGGTGCGCCTCGCCCGACAGCGCGAGGTCGTATTTTTCCGGGCAACGATCCAAAGCCAACATCTATGTCGCGTCCGGTCCCAGCGACGTGGCCCGGGTGGCCATCATGCCGCTCAAAGCGCCGACGGAACTGATCGGATCGTCGGTCTCCGATCTGCTGGTGACGGAACTGCTGCGCGCCGGACGATATGATCTGGTGGAGCGCAGTCAGATGTCGCAGGTGCTCAATGAGGCCGAAATCGCGCTGTCCGGGTTGACGGAGGCGCGCGCGATCGAGTTGGGGAACATGCTGGGCGCCGAAGGGGTGATCATCGGCACTGTGGATGAGTATGGCATGGTGGCCCGCCGGGGTAGGACCCAGCCGGTGGTGGGGCTTTCCATACGCCTGATTGACTGCCGCAGCGGCAAGGTGCTCTGGAGCGCGGATTCCGCCGAACGCGCGGATTCCGACAGCGTGTCGCTTTCGCTGCATGCGCGCAAGGTGGTGCATGGGATCGTTTCCGGGTTGTACCAGAAATGGCATGTGCAGCCGATGATTCGCCCCGCGCGCGGTCGCGAGCCCATGTTGGCATCGGGTGGCGGCTCGGATGCGCCGGAACCCATGGCCATGCCTGCGCGTTCCGCGAAACCCGCGCGAGTCGCACCACCGCCCGCGCCCCCGCCGCCGACGCCGGAGGGATTTGGTGTTTCGGATTTGGGCATGCGTCAGGTGGATCTGCGCTGGACGCCGCCTGCGGCCGCCGTCGGGCTGAAGGTGCGCGTGGAGCGGGGGGAGTCGCCCGAAGGCCCGTTCCATCTGCTGGCGACGGTTTCGGCCGGGTCGGGAACCTATTCCGACCGTGAGAAGTTGAAAGACAGCACCACGTATTATTATCGGCTGTCCGCCGTGGCCGCGAGCGGGCGGGACAGCGCCCCCACGGAGGTGCTGGAGAGTCTCACCGCGCCGCCGCCCGCGCAGGTGGAAGGTGTCGCGGCGGAGAGCGGCGGGGTGGGGATCATTCCCTTGAGTTGGACGGCATCGCCCGAACCGGGAGTGGTTGAATACTCCGTATGCCGGGCGACGGCGGCGGATGGCCCGTATGAGCGGGTCGCCCGGGTGCGTGGCCGCGAGAACACCCGCCATGTGGATGGCGGGCGCGAGCCGGGAACGCTGGAGCATGGGACGACCTACCACTATCACGTACTGGCGGTGAATTCCGTGGGCTCAACCAGCGAAGCGAGCGCCGTGGGCGTCGCGACGACCCGGGGACCGCCGCCTGCGGTGACGGGCCTGGCCGCGGAGTCCGGCCACCCTCGGGAAATTTCTTTGCAATGGAAGGAGTCGTCCGACGATAAGGTGGCCGCGTACGAAATCCATCGGGCTCGGGGCGAGGGGAAATTTTCCCGAGTGGCGGTGGTGCGCGGTCGCGACCGGGTGACGTATCTGGACCGCGGTGGCGAAGAACAACGCTCCCGTCTCGGGAAGCTGGAGGACGGCGCGGAGTATCGCTACCAGGTCGTGGCGGTGAACATTGGCAATGTGCCGGGCGCGCCCTCGGAGCCGGTTTCCGCGACAACGAAGCCCACCCCCGCGGCGCCGTCCGGTTTGAATGCGCGCAGCGCGGAGCCCCGCAAATCCACGCTCGAATGGATGGCGAATCCCGAGCCGGATATTCAGGAGTATCAGGTCGAATACCGGATGAAGGAACGGAGCCGGTTCCAGTCGGCGGGATCGGCGCCCGGCGAGGCGGAGGAGGGGATGGTACGGAAGGTCGTTCCAAATTTGGAGGATGGCCAGGAATACCTCTTCCGTGTCCGCGCAGTGGACGCGGATACGCTGATCGGCGCATGGAGCGAAGAAGTTCGGGCGGTGACCAAACCACGGCCGCCGGCGCCGGATACGTTGCGGGCAGTCTGGGAGGGCGCCGAGGCGCTGCTGACCTGGAATCCGCCGGCGGTTTCGGACATTGTGACCTACAAGATCTGGCGGACCGGCTTGATTCGCAGCGCAGTGCTGGGCGAGGCGGAGGCTCCGGAATTCAAGATTGATGCGGCCCGGGTGGGCCGCGGAATCACGGTGGAAGTCAGCGCGGTGGATGCGGACGGGCTGGAGAGCGACCGGAGCGCGGAGCTGACTCTTCCTCCGCCTCCGCCCGCGCCTGCGCCCAAGGCGCCCCCGCCGGACGAGGCAGTGGAAGAAGGTTCTCCAACCGAGGGAACGTGACATGAAGGCAGGTTTCCTGATGGGTGCTCAGCGTCGGCGCGGATGCGCCGCGGCGATGTGCGCGTTCGTATTGGCTTGGGGCGCGCGCGCGGAAGATCTTCAGCAGTACGGGCGGGACTGGGAGCAGATCAAGCAGGAGCTGAAAGATGCGCGCGGCTCGCATGACGCCCGGATCAAGGAGATCCAGCGGAATAATCCGCCCGGTTCGCAGCGGGACGCTCTGGTGGAGCATGAAAACGGCCAGTTCCGGCAGAAGAATCAGGAACTGGGCGCGCGTCGCGACAAGATTCACCAGAAGGTGATCGAAGAGGTCAACACACGCACCAAGGGGGGCACGACCGATGCTTCGGCGCCCATGGAAGCGACGAAAGGCACAAAGCCGGGCGAAAAGGGATTCCGCGGCACGCAGGGCGGAGACCTGGACACGGGCAGCGGCTCGCGCACCGCCGGGAAGGTGCAGGAAGTGCTCGACGACATGGGCATCAAGGTCGAAGGCCGCGCGCGCGGAGGAACCATCGAATTCGGCGATGACTTTAATCTGACCGTCAACAAGCAGGGCCGGATGGGCCAACCGGGCAGCGCGGCGCATCAGACCCAGGTTGGCGTGGATGCCCGCAACCCGGAAACCTTCGTTTCGGAAGGCATGGCCAAAGACCAGGTGGGACGAAAAGCCGTCGAAGTGCAGGACAATATCAAGAAAGCCCGGAACGCCTACGACGCCACGCCCGATCAGGTGGTGGACAGCCCGGATATGCAGCAGCGGATGGCGAAGTCCACGAAGAAGATCATGGACACCCAGACGCTGTCGGACGCCCAGGTGGAAGACATTCTCAAGCAAAGCGGCTCGACAGAAACGGTTCAGCAATTCAAGGACCGGATGGAGCGGATCAAGGAAGGCCAGGCGAAACCGTCCGACATGACGCCGGAAAATGTGGAGAGCACACAGAAAGCCGCGAAGAAAATCGCCGAAACCGCCGCCGAGCAATCCACGTCACAGGCGCACAAAGACATGGCGGATGCTCAGCGCAAGATCAACGACCTGGAAGCCCAGGGCGACCCGGCGTCGAAGCAGCAGGCGCGTAAAATGAGGGAAGATCTGGTGGATTCCCGGGAGCGTCTGGAACAGACGCGCAAGGCCAACAGCCAGCCGCAGGACGATCTGCCCACGGAGTCCGTCCGGAAAGGGAAGCCGGGACAAACCTTTGATGCCGAGGGCAAGCCGACCCGGTCCGGGCAACCCGCGGATGCGGACGGTCCGGGGGGCAGTAAAGCTCCTGCGGATGCGGACGGTCCCGGAGGCGCAAAGGCACCGGCGGACGCGGACGGACCGGGGGGCTCGAAGGCACCCGCAGATGCGGACGGTCCCGGAGGCTCGAAAGCACCGGCGGACGCGGATGGACCGGGGGCCACTGGAAGCAAAGCGGGGGGGGAAAGTGCCAAAGCGAAGGCGGGGCGACTGGCCGGTGAGTACGCCGATGGAGCAGTGATCATCGGGCAGGCCGGAAAGATTCGCGAGGGCATCAAGGAAGGGGATTCCAAGAAGGTATTGGAAGGACTCGCGGGTAAGGACATTGCGGACCATTCGGATGTGCAGGGCGGCAAGGACTATGTTGAGGATATGGACCAGTTGCTCGGCGCGAAGAGCGCGGAGGCCAAGTCGGCCGCGGTGGGCAAGCTCCGACGCATGGGTGCGACAGCGGAAGAGATATCGGAGTACGAAGCGAATTACGATTCTGATCCGGCCAAAGCGCGCTCGGTCGTGCAGGAGGTCAAGGGGCGCGGCGGTACGGATGCGGCGCCGAGGAAGGGGCTGGAGGGGGCGGGACCGGAAGAGGACAGTTGGCAGGGAAAGGATCAGCTTGAGGCGGGCGCCCGGCAGGCGGGATCGTACGGCAAGACCATTCTCGACGGCGTATCACTGGGTGGTGTGTCGCGCGGCGACGAGGCGGAATCCGATTTGACGGACGCGGTGAAACAGTCGGGCCAGGTGGATGAAGCGACCGCCCAACGGGTATTGGGCTCGTTATACACCGACTTGCGGGAGCGCGGCGCGACGCCGGAGGAAGCGCGGGCGGCATTGAAAGACTATTTCAAATCACCGCGCGATGTGCGCGAGCTGGTCGCGGAGTTAAAGGAGCGCGATCCGGAAAAGGCCGAGGGGTCCGGACGGAAGCGCGAAGGGCTGACCGTGGACGCTGTGGAGGTGGAGGAAGACCCGGAGGGCGTTGGAACGCGCATCAAGGACACGTTCGTCAACGCGGGCAAAGCCGTAAAGGAAACGCTGATTGACAAGCCGGTGAGCGTGGTCAACGACACCATCAATGACATCATGGACGCCAGCGGCATCGGTTCGGCGAAGAACGATGCCGAGCGGGATGCGGTGGAAACGGATGAACTCACGCGGTTGGGCAATCAGTCGCTCAAAGATCAACTCATTCGAGACGGCGCCACCCCCGAACAGGCCGCCCGGGCGATTGAGGGCATGGAGAAGGATCGGCCCCAGGATCTGCGCCAACTTCGAAACGAACTGAGAGCCCAGCGCGCGCGGGAAGAGGCAAAACGTTTGGCGCAGGCAAAAGCCGAACAAGAGCGCGCGGCCCGGGAGAAGGCGGAACAGGAACGGATCGCGAAGGAAGCCCGGGAGCAGGCGGAGATCAACAAGCCCCCCTCGAAACCGTGGTCCGAGATGAACGATGCGGAGCGCCGGAATGCCCTGAAATCCAATGAGGACGCGGCGTGGAAGAACTTCACAGACGTTATTGAACACGATCCGGAAGCCGCGGTGCGCATTCTGGATTCCTACAGCCAGCAGCGATCAGAGACCCAAAACGATCATACGCAGTCCGATCTGGACCTGGCTCAGCTTGGATCACAGGTGGCGGATGCTTCCACCTCGGGCGAGCAGCAAGCGCGTGATGCCCGGAATCTGGTGAATCAGGCGGGGCAGCAGGCGCAGGACGCCCGGTCGGCTTCCGCGTCCACCACGGCGCAGGCGGATGCCAAGGATAGCTGGGGGAACCGCATGGGCGACGCCGTGGCCAAGGGAGTGGAGGATGGTGCCCGAACAGCTGCGACTGCTTTGGGAAGCGCGGTGGCCACGGAGGCCGGCCGCAGCGTGTTTGGAAAGACCAAGCTGCAATCGGGCGATACGGATGGGCAGGATGACGGGGAGGAAGTGGGAGGAAAATCCGCGGCGGGCGGCGGAGCGGTGGCGACGACCCGGAAAGGGTCGGGATCGGCGAAAGCCTCCGGCGCCTCGTCTACCGGAACAAAGTCGGGAGGTCAAAAGAGCGCATCGTCTGGCGGCGGCGGATCAGCCTCGAAGGACGGATCCAAGACCGGATCGAAATCCGGGGCCTCGTCCGGGTCCGATGCATATGTGTATGTGATTGATTGCCCGAAATGCGGGTATCGGGAAGGGCCGGTGCGGATTTCCGGAAGTTCCGCGCTGCCGGCCGCGACGGCGTGTCCGAAATGCGGGGCAACGAATCGCAACGGATGGCACGGGCTGGCTTCGAACGTGCCCCGGAGTCCGGTCGGCTCGGCCTCCACCTCTTCGACCCCCAAAACAACAACCGCCACGCCTCCGGCGAACCCGCCCACCGTGGCTGCGCCGGCGCCCGCGCCCGCACCTGCGCCGGTCGAGAAGAAGGGGCGATGTCCCCGATGCAAGAGCCCGAACATTCAATTCTCGAATGATCACTATGTGTACGGGCACGTCTGGAAGTGCAATGCGTGTGGCAATGCCTTTCGAAGTGTGTATATCGTATACGAGTAGAACGTGAAAGGAGGCTGGAGCGACATGAGCCTTGGGAGAAGCTTTTTCCGGACGACAGGGTGGGCCGCCGCGGGTGCGATATTTCTTGCGGCGGGAATCGCGTTCGCGCAAACCGCACCGACGGGCGGGGCCGCGGCTCGGCAGGTATTTGAACCTTCCCGCGCGCGCGAGGCTTCGACCAGGGTGGACGGCGATATCGCGCAACTCCAGCGTGAGATGCAAGAACTCCGGAAAGAATACGAGAGTATGAGCCGGCGGCTGGGACGCGCCCAACAAGCGCCCACCACGTTCAATACGTTCGAGCGA
>JAGOHE010000094.1 GCA_017996315.1 Kiritimatiellia bacterium
ACGGTGCTTGGCCGAGCCGCCGGCGCTGTCGCCCTCGACGATGAACAACTCGGTCAGGGAGGGATCGCGCTCCGAACAGTCGGCCAGTTTGCCCGGAAGCGATCCGCCCTCGAGCGCGCCTTTGCGCCGCGTCAGGTCCCGCGCCTTCCGCGCCGCCTCGCGCGCGCGCGCCGCCAGCACCGCCTTCTCGATCACCCGCCGCGCCACGGAGGGATGCTCTTCCAAATAGGACGCCAGCTCCTCGTTGACGATGGAGGCGACAATGCCTTCGACTTCGCCGTTCCCCAGCTTGGTCTTCGTCTGCCCCTCGAACTGCGGATCCGGCACCTTGACGCTGACGATCGCCGTCAGCCCCTCGCGGATGTCGTCGCCCGACATCGCGGCATCGTCCTTCAGCAACTTGTTGGCCTTCGCGTACGCGTTGACCACACGGGTCAGCGCCGAACGGAATCCGCTGAGATGCGTGCCGCCCTCAATCGTATTGATGTTGTTGACGAACGAAAAAAGCGTTTCCGAGAACGAATCGGTGTACTGAAACCCGATCTCCACCATCACCCGGTCGCGTTCTTTCTCGATCAATATGGGCTTGGGATGCAAGGGCTGCTTGTTCTGGTTCAGATACTCGACAAACTCCTCCACCCCCCCCTTGTAGTGATACACCTCCTCGCGCGAGGGCTCTTCCTGGGTCAGGCGAATCCGGATGCCCTTGTTCAGGAACGCCATTTCGCGCAGCCGGTTGGCGAGCACATCCCAGGCAAAGGTGGTCACGGGGAAGATCTCCCCGTCGGGCATGAACGTGACCTTGGTGCCCGTGCCGCGGGTCTTGCCGATGGTCGTCAGCGGCGACACCGCTTTGCCCCGCTCGAACCGCATGTGATGCACCTTGCCGTCCCGGCGCACTTCCACTTCGAGCCACGCGCTCAAGGCGTTCACGCAGGACACGCCGACGCCGTGCAACCCGCCCGAAACTTTGTAGGAGTTGTGATCGAACTTTCCGCCGGCGTGCAGCACCGTCAGCACGACCTCAACGGCGGGTCGCTTTTCGGTCTTGTGCATGTCCACGGGAATACCGCGGCCGTCGTCGTCCACCGTGATGGACCCGTCCGCATTCATCGAAATGTGAATGTTCTGGCAATACCCGGCGAGAGCTTCGTCAATGGAATTGTCCACCACTTCGAACACGCAGTGATGCAACCCGCGCGTTCCAGTGTCTCCAATGTACATCGCCGGCCGTTTGCGCACGGCGTCCAGGCCGCCCAGCACGGTAATCGCGCCCGCATCGTATTCCCCGCCGATCGTCCCCATGCCTGCCGGGACAACCTGTTTCTCGTCACGATCTAAATTTGCCATGAAACGATCTCGCTTTTTCGGTCCGAATTATTGGATATAGGCTAGTCGAAAACGCGAATTTTTGCAACAGAATTCGCCCCCTTCTTCGCGCAGGCCGGATGTATGTTACATGTTGGACTGCTGGTAGTTATGGTGCCGTTTTGTGATTTTCTGACGCTGGCGCAACGGCAGGGCCAAAATGCCTCATGACTGGCGTGCAATTGGATGAATAATAATGCGTCGCGGCGATGGGCAAATCCGCCCGGCGAAGGATCGGAACCCGTGTTTCTTTTTGCAGAATCGCACAGCAGCGACGCCATCTCGCGGGAGCCGTGGACCCTCGGCGTGCTGCGGCCGCGAGTGAATCTCTGTGACGATCTCCATGCCCCCGTGCGTGTCAGGAATCGGTTCGTGCCCTCGCATTCGGTTGCGTGGTTCCCCCCCCCCGAATTCCCAAACCCACACCGGAACACGGATCCATACGCGCGCCTCCGAGCGGCGCTCACGTCTCCGCATCAGGACCGCTCATCGCCTCCCGCGCAAACCCGCGGAGGCGATCGGCGATCCACACCAGCTCGTCTTCCCGCAGTTGGGAAAGACACCCGAACTTCTTTCCGCGTTTGCGGATCAACTGCAACTCCATCACCGGGCGGTCATTGATTTCCATCCCGCTCGGTCCGACCCGTATGTCGGACAGTTCCCCGGCGGAAATCTGAAACTCGTTCATCTTCTGGAACGGACCGAACCGGCGCACTCCGATCTTCCCGTGCGCGAACACCACCAGCGCCCGGCGCAGCCCCATGTGGACCGCGCCCAGCATCAGCGCCACTCCAATACCGATGAACGCCACGGCAAACAGCCAAACGACGCCGGTGTCGTCTGACCGGGAGGCGCCGCCGAGCGTGAACAGGCCAAAAAAGATCAAACAAAACGTCAGCCAGATCAGGCTGAACGCGAACAGTCCATGACTGCCCTTGCGCAAGCCGGCCGGCGGGATGTGAAACGCGCAGCCTCCGTCGAATTCCTGCGCCGTGATGGCCGTATCCCCGGGACGTTCCACCGGCCTGCCCGTCTCCGGCAGAGCGTCGTTTCCTTTGAACGATTCGCGAATGAATTCCACCGCCGGCAGCACGGGCCGGCCCGAGCGCGCGGCGATTTCCTCATACAGCGGCTGGATCATCGCCTGGGGATACATCCCGCCGATCACCAGGGGCTTCTTCTTCTCACGGCGGGATTTCAATACCAGTGCAACTCCCGCGGTGGAGGGCAGGCCCATCAGCCGGAGATCCGCCAACTGATCCCACCGCAAGCGGAAGGTCCAGCGCAGCGGCCCGAAATGTTCGGTGGACATCACCCGTTCGTCGTTCAAATCCACCGAGCATCGCGTGCGGCCGATCATCAGCCCGATTCCCCCCGCCAGCATCACGAGTCCCGGAAACAAGCCGAACAGACCGAGCAAACCAAAGGCCAGCATAAGCCACCGAAAGACGCCCGGAGTGCGAGCCGCGCCGGAAATCGGACCGCTCATCCAGAACAGCATGAACAGCGTCACCGCGACGCCCAGCAGGGCCAGCGCCGCGCCAGTTTTTCGATGAGGCGGCCGATTCGGAAGACACACGCGCACCCCGTCGAACCTCTCCTCGATCCGGCCTCCTCCGGAAACCACCATGTCCCGGAGTGTTGGATTCACAGACATGGATCTGCCCTTGGACCGCTCCGCTTCAATTCGCCGGAGGCGGCGTCCGGGCACGCAGTTCCTCGGCGTTAATTTCGCGTTGTATCTGTTCCTCGATGAATTTCGTCCGGAATTCCGCGTCCAATCGGATGCGCGACAAGGGGCGAAGCTGGTCGTACGGAACCGATCGCTCCACCTGATCTTCACCGGCATAGGTAAGCACGCCCGGAGATGCGGATGGCTTGGAAAAACCGCGCAGCACCCGGCCCGTGGTCATTTCGAAGTCGATCTCTTCATTCGTCCCGAGCATGGGGTACTCCCGATCGAACTTCTCCACCAGCGTGTTGCGGATGGCTTTCTTTCTCTCGGGCGAAACTAAAGGCGCCGGTTTGGGGGTCACGCCCACCCCGCGCTTCACCCTGGCCCATAATCCCTCCTCGCCATCATCGCGTTCGGCCGGCCGCTGGCCCCACCACACCGCCGCCCCCGCGAGGGCAAGCGCCGCCAGGAGCAGCACCCATCGAAGCGCCCGGCGCATGGTCTTCCGGCGCTGATACCGGTCGGCGGCGGAGACGCCCGTACGGGGGTCGAAACCGCATTGCCCGCACACACTGCCGGGATCCGGCTTCAGAATGCCGCAATGCGGGCACAAACTGCCGCCCGAAGCGCTTTGATTACGGTCCGCCATGCGCAGGGGATTTTTCTCCGGTTCGGCCGGTGCGGCCGGGGGAACGCCCGCCGCCGCCGCCGCCGGAGCGGAAATTTTCATCGGCGACTGGCAGCCCGCGCAATACAGGGTCTGCCCGAGCATTTTCTCCGGCGCCTCCGACACGCGTCCGCATTTCGGACAGGTAACTTGAATCATGGGTGTATCCGTTTTCTCCGGACTCTGTCCGGCTCTTCCCCGTTCGGACTCAAGGCAGGTCCACGGCGGCCGCGATGCGCCCGGCCAGTTCCTCCTCGGGCACCCGCACCTGGGTCATCGAATCGCGATCCCGCAACGTGACCGTCCCGTCGTCCAGCGTCTGGAAATCCACCGTGATCCCGAACGGCGTTCCGATCTCGTCCTGGCGGCGGTAGCGCCGGCCGATCGCGCCGGTCTGATCGTAAAATACCGTCCAGCGCCGACGAAGCGCCGCGTGGATCCGGCGGGCGCGCTCCACCAGCTCGGGCTTGTTTTTCAGCAAGGGAAAAACCGCGGCTTTAACCGGCGCGAGGCAGGGCGCGAAGCGCAGCACCGTGCGGGCCTCACAACCGTCGGGCACGGGCGCGCCGGCCTCGGCCGTGCGCGGGCCGCCCGATCCTTCGCCCTTGGGAATCCATTCCTCCCGGTACGCCTCGCACAGCACGGCCAGCGCGATCCGGTCCACCCCCGCCGAAGGCTCCACCACATGCGGCAGAAATCGCTCCTGGGTCTCGGGGTTGAAATACTCGAGGGATTTCCCGCTGACCTCCTGATGGCGCGAGAGATCGAAATTCCCGCGCGCGGCGATGCCTTCCAGCTCCTGCGTGCCGAAGGGAAAATCGTAGAGCACATCCACGCAGGCGCTCGCGTAATGCGCCAGCTCCTCCTTCGGATACACGAGGCGATGCAGGCGGCCCTCGGGCAGACCGATGGCCTGGTACCAGCCCATGCGCTCCTCCACCCAGTACGCGTGCCAGCGTTCGTCCTCCCCCGGCGGGATGAAGAACTCCAGCTCCATCTGCTCGAACTCGCGCGACCGGAAGATGTAGTTGCGCGGATTGATTTCGTTGCGGAACGCCTTGCCGATTTGCGCGATGCCAAAGGGCACTTTGACGCGAGAGGTGTCCACCACGTTGTTGAAATTCACAAAAATCCCCTGCGCGGTTTCGGGGCGCAGATACGCCGTCGCGGACTCGTCCTCCACCGGACCGACGATCGTCTTGAACATGAGGTTGAACGCGCGCGGCTCCGTCAGGTCCTTCGAACCGCATGCGGGGCAATGCGCGCCCGCGGGGAGTTTCGGCGCCTTGGCGCCGGGCTCCGTAATCAGCGTCAGACCCAGATCCTCGCACATCTGGTCGGCCCGGTAGCGCTTGCGGCAGGCGCGGCAATCCACCATCGGATCGGCGAAGCCGCCGACATGCCCCGAGGCCTCCCACACGCGGGGATGCATGATAATCGCCGCATCCACGCCCACAACATCGTCCCGCCGCTGAACCGTGGCCTGCCACCACGCCTCGCGAATATTCCGCTTGAGCTCGCAGCCCATCGGGCCGAAATCCCAGAAGCCGTTGAAGCCTCCGTAAATTTCCGAACCTTGAAAGATGAATCCCCGACGCTTGCACAGCGCCGCCAGCGGCTCGAGCTGGACCTTGAAGTCATTGGCTTGCATAGGGCCGAAGTATGCCCTGTTGCGCGCATTTTCACAACACCACCCCTCGCCCCCACCGTCCTCCTCCGCTCCACGCTCCCCGCTCTACGCTCCACGCTCTACGCTCTATGCTCTATCCTCTACGCTCTACGCTCTATGCTCCGTCCCCGGACCTCATGATTTGCGATATTCGTAGTAAAATTGGTTGGGAAGAAACTACGAATCACGCGAATGCGACGCCCGCTCGGCACTGCTTCAGTGTCCCCATAGTTCAGGGAATCTGTAGCCGGCCGCGGTGAGGCCGGCAGATGCTACGAATCACGCGAACGCGACGCCCGCTCGGACCTCGGACTTCTGTCCTCCGTCCTCCGTCCTCCGTCTTCCGCCTTCTGTCCTCCTCCGCTCCACGCTCTCCGCTCTGTTCTCAGGCCTCGGCCCTCCGTCCTCTGTCGCTCCGCCCTCAGCGAGCCGGGGCTCGCTGAACAAAGCGGTGACGAGTCACCGCAGTTCAAAATTTGGAATGCGGCGAGTTCTCGCCGCTTTCCTTCGCGCGACCCGGCGCGCGAAGATCAGCCCAGAGCGAGTCTCATCGAGCCAACGCTCTCCGCGCCAAACATTGACCGCATTGACTCCACTGATTCGTGATATTCGCGATATTCGTACTTAAAATCGGTTGGGAAGAAACTACGAATCACGCGAATCACGCGAACGCGACGCCCGCTCGGACCTCGGACTTCTGTCCTCGGTCCTCCGTCCTCCGTCTTCCGTCCTCCTCCGCTCCTCGCTCTATGCTCCCCGCTCCGCGCTCCACGCTCTATGCTCTACGCTCCCCGCTCCGCGCTCCGCGCTCCCCCTCCGTCCTCCGACTTCCGCCTCAGCACGCATTGAAACTCACACCCATCTCGCCTATCATAACCCACGGCAGAGGCGGTAAGATCGGCCCAGTATGTATCGTATCACCTTCCTGAACGGCCCCGCCGAGGGCCGGCGATTGACCGTCCGGTCGGGTTCCGTCCGCATCGGACGCGGGCCGGATTGCGCCGTTCGAGTGTCGGATCCCGCCATGGCCGACCGTCATGCGGAGATCGAGGAGCGCGATGGAACGATATGGATTCGCAATCTCGATCCCCTCCACGGCATCGAAATGGATGGGAAACGCAGCACCGAGGCCGAGATGCGCATCGGGGGGAAGGAGCGCCTAAAAATCGGAGCCACCGTGCTTCGTATCGAACCGCTCCATGAATCCCAACAGACCACCTCGCGCCGGGTGACCGGCCTGCAAGTCTGGGCGACCCTGGCCATCATTGCCCTGGTGTTGGGACAATCCCTGCTCGTTGTGTTCTTCACCCGGATGCATGGCTCACCCGCCCCGGAGCAGAGTCTGGATCCCGCGCCCATGGATATGAATTCCGAACCGCTCAAGCCCGCGGAACCGGCTCCTGCGTCCACTCCGTCCGAAGCGGCCGAACCAGCGACGCCATAGCGCAACATCCGTTGCGAAGGTGGAGTCTATACAAGCAAAGAGATTCCCGATTTCAAGGTTACCGGCGTTACCATCTCATCCCCGTCAGGCCGGCTGACGTCCCATTCCGCAAACAGGCCGCGGCGTTTTGCCGCGGCCTGCCTGAATTCCATGTTCGGGAAGGACTAGTCGCCTCGAATCCGGTAGAAGCCTTCCACCGGCGACGCCGTCTCCGTGTCCACCACGGTCCGCTCGATCCCTTCCGTGGGCATCGTCACCGTCGCCAGGTCCGTCCACGACCCCGGCGTCGTCAGTAGATCGTCGGTGTATTCCAGCGTGTACGTCGGCGTCGGTTTCGCGCAGAACGTAATCTCCCATCCCGTATCGCCTTCCACAATGTTCAGAATGCGCAGATCCAACGGATCGGTCCCATCGTCCTTCTCCTGCTCGTTGGTCTTCCCATCCCGATCCGGGTCGGCATCCGGCGCCGTCAGCGGATCCGCGGGATAGCTCGCGCCAAACTGGTCATCCGCCCATTCCTCATACGTCTGGCCGCCTTCGGTGGTCACCACCAGGTTCACCTGGCCCGCCGTCGTCAGGTCGACCACGCAGTTCTTGCCGGCCGGCATCGTGCCCACCACCAGACCATTGTCCGTCAGCGTGCCCGTGTAGGTCATGATCGTGTACGTGCCGTCATCCGGCGTCCCGCTGACGTTTACCGTTCCGTCCAGCATCAGGTTGCCCGTCACCGCGATCAAGTCCGTGGTCGTTCCCTCCAGCTCATTCTCAATGCTCGCGCTCGCGATCATCTGCAGGCCCTGGGCCAGACTCAGCGTCCCGATGGATGTGCCCGCCGAAAGCGCGCCGTTCGCCCTAACCTCGCCGCCGACCGTGCCCGTGCCGCCCAGGGTCGCTCCCGCCGCCACCGTCACCGTGCCTGTGCTGAGCGAGCCGTTCACCAGCAGGGTCCCTTCGGTCACCGCCGTCGCGCCGGTATAGGTGTTCACACCAGTGAGAGCTTGTGTGCCGGCCCCGGATTTGGTCAGTGAGAGCACCGCAGCCCCATTCCAAGTATTATTCGCAATCACGCCGTCATACGAATAGGACTCGCCGGTGGGCGTGCGGATTTCCAGAGTCCGGGTACCGTTGGCGACAATCTTCGTAGTGGCCGTTCCGCCGGTTAATCCGCGAACGGTCAGGGTGCCCGCCCAGATATCCACGGAGCGTAATGTTGAGGCGCCCGGGCCGATATTGAGGACCGAGTTGGAAATATCCAAGGGCGCTTGCGAAACTTCCAAGTAGCCGCCCTGAACATTCGTCACGCCGGAGTACGCCTGGATTCCACCCATCTTCAGCGCTCCACCCTTCACCGTCACTCCGCCCGTGCCTATTATGGTTCCCGTGAAGGCACCGGGATCGTTGTTGCCGATGGCCAGCGAGTTGGCCCCGATATTCATGCCATTCGCCCCATACAGACCGCCAAGGTTGTAGGTATTATCGCCGGCGACACCGAAGGTCACCGTTTGCGAGCCCGCGCTGCCGGTATTCAGCGATGAGTTCTGGAGGGCATTGACATGCCCCAGCTCAAGTGTGCCTGCGTTGATTGTGGTTGAGCCGGTGAACGTATTCGCTGCGGTCAGCGCCATCGTGCCCGCGCCGTTCTTGATCATGTTGTGGTTGCCGGCGGAACCGTTGCCGATCGCCGCACTGATCACCAGATCACGGGCGGCGGCGCCGTCGGCGATATCAAACACCGTGTCGTTCTGCCG
>JAGOHE010000095.1 GCA_017996315.1 Kiritimatiellia bacterium
CTTCAACGAAACGCGGGTCACGTGCCAAGGCCGGACCAGCCCCAGTAGCTGCTGATACAATTGGGTGTCTTGCATCCGCCCATCATATTCGCCCCCTCAAATATCACACGGAATTTCCGGAAGAACCTATTTTGTTTTCTGCACCCGATTGGTCTGGACCTCCCGGACCGAGACGGTTTCCACGTCCAATTCGCTGATCGTCGTAACGCCGTCCACGGTTTCGGTCCGGGTTTCGCGAGACGATGTCCGCTCACTGCGGTTCACCTTGAACCAGATATTGGAGGTGACCGTCTGGTCGATGGTTCCGGACCGAAGGAAGAGCTCCAGTCCGACCCGCTCGCTCAAGTTCATGCCGCCCCGGACTTCGAAGATATTCTGCTCAATTTCCTCGTTGGATTGATTCTGCCGAAACGACGCCCCCAAGTACAAATTCGAAGGACGCAGGCGGTTCTGGCTGGTTCCCTGCCGATCCGCCTGATCGGCTTGCATGGCCCGCCCGGATGGTGAGCGGGTTTGTGTGTATCGAATCAAATCCCGCAGAAGCCGGTCCGGATAACCGTCGCGGCGCAGCAGCTCGACCTGCTTCTCCGCGAGGTGGGGCTTGCCCATCAGGGTCGCTATTTCGCATCGCAACCGGCGCGCCAGAAAAACGGGGTGATATTCCAGCACATGCTCAACGACCTCGGTTGATTCCGCGTTCCATATGGGTTCATAGCGGCGGATCAGGAGCTTGTTATCCACCGGCATCGTATACCCCAGCGGATCCACGATAAATCCGGCCTGATACTCACGATCCGCCTCGGTCAGAATGGATCGGATCGGATTGGTGATCCGGGCGACATTGCTGATTTCATCCTGCCCGATGTCGCTATACGGATACGCGACCATCAAGGGCTCCCCGGGGGGGAGGCCGAGGCGTTGTTCGAGCAGCTTCCGGCTTTCCGCGAATTCCCGGCGTATGCGCATGCTCCACTCTCGAAGGGTCTCCAGGCGGTTGCGCTCCTTCAGCCAGATGCGATTGGGCAGGACCCGGCCCACGACATTGGTATCGGACGTCAGCGGCATATCGGCATTGGAGTCCAACAGATGTGACCCGATCTGCCAGGCTCCGGTGGCCCGGTAATCTCGGACTTCCTCCCAGGAGGCGTACATCGGCGCGTTGATCTTTTCCATCCCGGTGATGACGAACATGCCAAAGGTCAGCCCCAGTTCCTGCGCAACCGGCGTTCCCAGAGAGAAAGAGTTCCGAAGACCATCATCGAATGTCACGGCCGCAATCTTGACGGGGCGAATTTCATCGAGTTTACGAACCGACTTGGGCTGTCCGGTGAAGGCGTATCGTACGCGGTCCACCTGGCGGGCCATCCACGGCTTCGGGTCAGGGCGTTCGATCACCCGCGCGTTTTTCTCCAAATATTCCGGAATGTCGGCGGGGGTGATGAAGGTGAATCCCTCGCGCTGGAGCGCCATGAGATGCTCCCGCAAACGACGAGTGGAGGTCAGCGCCATCCAATCGCTTTCCGTCAGACCATGATACAGCAGGGTCAGCACTGCGCCGCGGTTGCCATCCTCCTCCAGCGCGTCCAGCGCATCCATGGCGGCCATATATCTCCCGCGCTGGACCTCCAAGCGCGCGAGGTCGAGATAGCGGTACGGATTCGTGGGCTGGAATACGTCGTGCATATCCTCCAGCAACCGCTCGGCGGCGTCGTAATTTCGCTCCAGCATTTCCAGCTCGAAGCGAGACCGCATCGCCTGATAGTTGTTGGGATTCAGGTCGTCCAGGATGCGAGAGGTGAGCCTTCGGACCAGCGGCGCATTTTGTGTTTTCAGCGCGACCTGTGCGTATAGATTCAGCCATGGGACATTGTCCGGCATGGCATCCAACGCATTTTCGTACTCGTCCAGCGCCAGGGTCAGCGGCCAGCGTTCGGGGCTTCGAGTGTTCAGTTCGACATACCGTGTTCCGAGGCGCATCCGGAGGCGTGCGCGCACCTCCTCGTCCTCGGCATCATCAATCAGCTCCTCAAGGGTCTCGATCATGCGTTCCGGCTGGAGCGACATCTCGGCGATATCGGCCCGCATATTCATGATTTCCCATCGCCTGGGATCTTCGTCCAGAATCATCCGGCACTGCTCATCCGCTTCCTCCAGGCTGCCGACCAACATGAGGGCGTGGGCGTATTCGGATCGAAATTGCAAATTGTCCGGGATTTGGTCGATGATTCCCGTCCATAGATCGCAGGACTCTTCATAACGCTGGACCAGGGCGTAGATTCGCGCCAGCTCGATTTGCACGTCCAGGCGCTGGTCGTCCTCATGGAATAACTCCTCGAGGATCTTCAGCGAGGCGTCCAGGCGGCCCAGCCGGAAGAGGTTTTGCGCATACCAGAACCGGATGTCGTAGTTCTTGGGGTCCAGCCGCAAGGATCCCTGCAGATATTCATCGGTGGCGCGCCAGTCGCCGCGCAGAATCGACAGCTGGGCCAGCAAGCTGTAGGCCTTGGGGGAGTCCGGCCTCAAGCTGAGGTACTGTTTCCAAAGGCGGTTGGCGTCCTCTTCGCGCCCGGTGAAATAATAGGACCATCCCAGCGCTTCCCATGCGGCTTCGATCGTCGGCTCCGCTTTCAGCGCCCGCTCAAGCAGCGGCACCGCCTCGGCATAGCTCTTCTCCTGGACCAGCAGAATGCCGGTTTCGAGGTCGGTGCTGGCGGCGGCTTCCGAAGACGGGTCGGCGGGACCGGGCTGGATGATGTAGGGAGCATTGAGATCCGGATCGGGACGCAGTCGGAGGGGTTCCGCCGCATCCGGCGCGGCGGGCGCTGCCGCCGCCGGCGCATCCGCCGGTGTGGAAGCCGGGTCGGGTTCCTGGGCGTGCGCCACACTGCCGCACCACAGAATACAGACTCCGTACAGGCCCCAGCGGACGAATTTTTTCATGGGATCTTCGTGTAATATCAGATCGGAGCCACTCCGGCGGTCATCGGGTCATTTCCAGTACGTTTCGATCAACGACGTCGCAAGCAAGCGGGATCCGTCGGCTGAAAGATGAATGCCGTCGGTTTCCCGGATCCGTATGGCCGCGGCTGTTTTGGGGTCCATCACGCGCTCGGTGAAGCCGCCGGTGCGGCGGTCCACCACGAGCGGGCTGAAATCATGGGCGATCACCTTCGGCCTGCGTTCGGCCTCGGAAACGATCAGCGTATTGACGTGCTTGGCGAACTCGGACACCTGGGGTTCGCGCATGGGGGGCAACAGGAGCCATATGACCCGCTCACAGCCCCCGGCGATCAAATGGTCCATGGCCGTGCCGATCCGCCGGGCATATTCCGCGTCCCATTCCGGCGTTCCGGGCTGGACGATCTCCGTGCCATGGGGCAGCTTCATGGGCTGCCGGTCGTTGGCGCCCAGCGCGACGACCGCCACCTTGGGCTTGTGTTCTGCGCAGAGGGCGTCCAGTTTGGCCATCCAGTCGAATGCATCGAGCCGGGCGAGCCCGGTGCCGATGCCGGAATAAACAAACGCTTGAATATCCGGGATCCGCTTCAGTTGGCGTTCCATCGCGGTGCCCGGCATTCTCATCATCGAATCCCCGACCAGAAGCACGGGGGAGCGGGGCGCTTCGTCTTGTGCAAACGCGGCGGCGGCACTCAATGCCCAGGCGCATAAAAAACTCGAACCCGATCGTACAAAAGCATGAGCATTCATGTCCCTATCTATCCCCGGTTACGGACCAAAATACAAACAAAAAAGCAATGAGCCGGTTCAGTCGTTCAGGGCGGATCCGGCGGTGCGCGATACCCAGTCGCGGGGGCGGTCGAGGCCCAGGACCACGCAAGCCCGGGCGAAGGGGCGGCTGATCGAGATCCAAAATGTGCGGAGGGGCCCGAACGGCATGTGCTCATTGTTGCGGTGCAGCGACGCCGCGTTGAGTGCGAACACCAGGAGATAGAATGCCAGCAGGCCGATCCGGACCCGCCGCAGGGACACCCATCCGGCGTTGCGGGCTCCGGGCTTTTCGTGCGCGCCGGTTTCTGTACGCGAGCTCATCGTTCGATCTCCGGGTTTCATGCCTTTAGAATTGGAAATAAATGAAGGGGGCGACGCCTTCGGGCCCGAGCGCGAGAATGAGGGTCAGCACGATCGCGGCGCCCGCGCCCACCGCCCAGGCGGGCCATGTCGCCATGCGATTCCATATGCGCACCAGACGGTTGCCGTCAAAAAACTGGGTGGCGAAGCCGACCAGGATGACGCCGATGGACAAGCCGCTCCAGAGGGTGACCTCCGGTATTTCCGATCGCCACGCGGCCAGGCCGCGCAGCATGGCGGTCGTCGTCTCGACGGTGCCGCTCCGGAATAGGATCCAGGAGAAACACACCACGTGGAAGATCCAGATGCGTCCCAGGATGGCCACGCCTCTCCGGGCCGGCGGCGCGCCGCGCGCGGGGATCCGGAGCCACTCCCGGTACTTGCGCTCCAGGGAGAGATACGCGCCATGAAACGCGCCCCAGAATACAAAAGTCCACGCCGCGCCGTGCCACAGACCGCCGAGGAGAAAGGTGATGAACAAATTGACGTAGGTGCGCACCGCGGTAGACCTCGACCCGCCCAGCGGGATGTAGAGGTAATCCCGCAGCCAGGAGGACAGGGAGATGTGCCACCGCCTCCAGAAATCCTGCAGTGTCGTGCCAAAATACGGGGCGTTGAAATTGATCGGGAACCGGAAGCCCAGCAACAGGGCGGCCCCGATGGCGATATCCGAATAGGCGGAAAAGTCGCAGTAGATCTGGATGGCATAGCCGTAAATGCCGATGAGAAGATCCGGCCCGCTGAAGTTTTCTGGCGCGCGAAACACCGGGTCCGCGAGCCGTGACGCCAGCCAGTTGGCTACAACGATTTTCTTGAACAGACCGCTCAAGATCAGGAATACCGCCCTCCCGGCTTCCAGGGGTTCCTCGGAGCCGGGCATCTGTTCCATCTGGGGCGCGAGATCCCGGGCGCGAACAATCGGTCCCGCGACCAGCTGCGGAAAGAACGCCAGATAATTCGCGAAATCAATCCAGGAGCGCGTCGGCTCGGTGTCGCGGCGATACACATCCAGCACATAGCTCATGGCCTGGAAGGTGAAAAATGAAATGCCCACCGGCAGCACGATGCGGGAGAGCCACGGATAGACCGACTCCTGCGCGCGTATCAGCCAATCAACCGCCTCGGAGCCGAGCGCGACGCAGATGGGCCGCAATATGGGGAAGAACACATCCGCGACCGCGAAATCCGCGTATTTGAAAAAACCGAGCAAGCCGAGGTTGAAAACAACACTGTAGATTCCCCACCGGCGGCGGGCGATGGCGGCATCGCCGGGCATCCCGGCGATGCGCACGGCCATGGCGTGGTTGATCAGCGCGGATCCCAGCAGCATCAGCGCGAATTTCCAACTCCAGAACCCGTAGAAGAACAAGCTGGCGGCCAGCAAAAATATCTTCCGGGCGCCCGGCCGTCCGGCCAGCGCCCAGTGAACATGAAACACGATGAGGAAGAATACGGCGAATATGGTGGTGGGGAAGAGCATGGGATGATGAGATGAAGATCAGGCCGCCGCAGGCATGAGCAGTTCGCCTTTCGGTCCGAGCAAATACAACCGCGGAGTGGTCATGTCGTCGACGGGCGCCTGTTCTGCGCCGCCCGGCGTGATGAGGGGCACTTTCCACGCATCTCGCAGCGGGGGAATGAGCACGCTGCCCACGGGCCACTCGTACAGGGGAATGAGTTCGTCGGGCTTCGGAAGCCGCATGTCCCCCACCTTCGGCCTCACCACCCATTCCCCGGCCCCGGCTTCTTCCGCCCCCGGGGTATTCCAGAGCGCCGCTTCGGTCCGAAGCATGATGATGTTGGCGGGCCGTTTTTCCAATTCGACGTTCAGCGCTTTCAGCCACTCCTCTTTCGGCTGAGAGCGGCGCTTAAGCACCACGCCGTTCAGGGAGTTCGCGTGCACGAAATCCAACAAGGCGACCGGATCAATGTCGCCGTCGTAGGAGAGGTCCACGACCGGCAGAAGGCGCATCTGGTGAAATGACGAAAACATTTTGAGGATGTCCGAGTCTGCGGGGAGCTGCTCCGGAAGCGAGCCGTCCGGCTGCTGGAAGATCCACGCGGGCGCGAGCGCGGAGATATGGCCCACGTGGGGCCATAGCTGACTGACCTGAATTTCGGCATCGCCCGGAGGCAGCAGCACGATCTCCGTCGGCATGGGCTGGCACACCAGGCGCAATATTCGCGCCCGCGCGACACCCATGTCGAACGCGAACGGGGCGATGCCCCACCATCCGTAGGCCACGGTTTTCGGGATGCCCACGGGGCCGTTGAAAATTTCCATGTCATTGACAAACCCGCGCACGCCATCCCCGCGCACCTCCATCCTCATTTTCAAGCTGCCCGGAGGCCGGATCCATGGCCGGCTTTGCTGGGATTCCAGCTTTCCGCGGGACCACGACTGCAGGTGGATAAATCCCTCCTGATCGAAACCGAAGCGGACCATGCCATGAGAACTGCGCCGGGCGTACACCCAGAAGAATCCCTGGGATTCATCGATGGTGACTTCAAGAAGTCCGTCGCGCATGAGCTCTGAGCGCTTGAGCCGGAGATAGGTTTCCGCCTGGTCAACCGCCACGCGCAGCTCATAGCGGCTGACATCCAGCGCGCGCATTCCTCCCGACGCGATCCAGGCGTCGGAGAGCTGGCCGGTGGTGAAATCATCCACCACCGGTTTCTCGAGCGGCAGAAAACTTTCGTAGAGTTCCCGCTGCTTGGTGTCCTTCCCCTCCTGGGCCTGATGGCGAATAAATTCAAAGAAGACCGGAGATTCGGGATACGTCAGCAGCTCCTGGCTGAGCAGTGAATATCCAAACGGCATCTGGGAGTCCGGCTCGCTCCCCAAGCCCAGCACGTTGCGCATGGTCTGATAACGCTCAAAGGGGTCCTCCTGGATACCCAGCAGGTTCATGCGCGCGTCCATGTTCATGGGCGAATTCCGCACGAGCGCTTCCATGAGGGTGCGGGCTTCGGCCCGCCGATTCTGACGGTCCAGCCATTGGGCTTGGGCAATGATGATGCTCGGGTGCTCCGGAAACACCCGGGCATACAAGTTCAACTGCTCGCGAGACTCGTCATTGCGGCCCATCTTTTCGAGAATTTCAGACCGGCGAATCGCGAGGCTGATCTGTCCCGGGTTGGCTTGAAGGCTGCGCGAGTAATACTCCAGGGCCATAGGCAGATCGCCCTTCTGCATATACACCCGGCCGATCAGCGCCATGGCTTCGCTGCTGCCCTTGTCCTCCTCCATCCATTGGCTCCAGTGTTTAATGGCCTGGGCGTAGTCGCCCGTCTGGAATGCCAGATATCCCTCGCGGCGCAGCGCCTCCCATTTCGCCGGCGGAGTCAATTCGTTCAGCGCCATCTTGCGCGTAGCCAGATGGTAGTATAGATCCAGGTGCATTTTCCCCGCCGGATTCGGCTTGATTTCATCGATCACGAGCACCTGGGGCACGCTCTGTTCGAGGGTGCCGGCCAGTTCGGGAGACTCGACGGCCATAATGGCGGTGGGGAACAGGGCCGCGATTGATGCGAACGCGGGCAGCCGGATTATGGATTCGGGAAATAGGATGGTCAGTTTCATGTTCCCTTTCTTCATCTCTTCGTACACGGATTGCATCCAGTGCGCCATGTCCTGCATTTCGTTCCATTCCACCATTCGGCAATCCAAGACAACCCCGCATAGCCCCAGGGCGGTTGCATCGAGGGCCACCAGGCTGGCGGGAATTTTCGACGCAATCTCCGTGCTCTTCAAAATAATGCGCGGCATGACGGGGATGCCCGCCATGCGAGCGAAGGCCCACAGGGTGTCATCATTCCACTTGGGCAGCGCCAGCGGCACGGTGCGGGTCGCGTCCAGCCACGGAGGAGAAATCACGCCGAGCGTCGCGAAATCCCGGCTCAACCGCTGCGTGATCTCCAGCGGAGAAAGCTGGGATTCCGCCGCCCATAATTTCAGATAGTGGTCCGGATGAGGGAATTCGATATCGAGCACCTCGGTGGCGGCCTCGCCCAGCTTCGGGGCCCACACTTCGAATCCCAGGAGCCCGGGCAACGGATCCCCTATCAGCTCTATCGGTTCGGAGACCAGCATGTGGCCATCCAGCGTCACAAACAGCATCCGATCCCGCAGGATAATCTCCAGCTGCCGCGGAGAGCTGAGGGAGTTACGCATGTCCTGGCCCGCGACGCGGGAGGTTTCTTCCATGCCCAGGAACTTCTCATTGACCCAGCACGATCCGTTCTGATCCAGCAAGATCCGCAACCCCCTCGATCCGCCCTGCTGCGCCCGCAAGCGGATGCCGAATTGTCCGGCCACCACGCGGAATTTAGAGCAAATTAAGTAATACTATAGCCGCATGAGGCAAACCAATGGAGGGCGTCTTCGGGCGTGATGGAGGCCAAGGCGCAGGCAATGGCCGCCCATAGATCTTCTTCCGTTCGAGCCTTGGCCGC
>JAGOHE010000096.1 GCA_017996315.1 Kiritimatiellia bacterium
AGACGTTGACGGGCACCAACACCTACACCGGCACGACCACCATCGTGGCGGGTGTGCTGGCGCTGACGGGCACCGGCAGTATCAGCAACAGCACGGTCATTGATGTGCAGTCGGGCGCGACGCTGGATGTCAGCGGCACCACGAGCACCTACAGCATCGCCAGCGGGCAAACCCTCAAGGGCAAGGGAACGGTCCAGGGCGGCTTGATCCTGGCCTCGGGTTCGACCCTGGCCCCCGGCGCCAGCCCGGGCATCATGATCCAGGCCGGCGACCTCACCCTGGATGATGCCGATCTGGCGATCGATATCTGGGGCGATCTCGGAGCGGGTGATGCCACGGCCGGACACGACCAGATTCAGTTTACCTCCGGCGATCTCGCGCTCTTGAATGAGCCGGTCATCACGGTGGATCTGAATGGATTCAATCCCACGGTGAACAACTCGTACATCATCCTGACCGGATACGCCAACTCGGTGACCAGCGGGTTCAATGGCACCGTGGCGGTCAACAACGGTGTCGATTTCACGACCGCGGGCAAGTCCTTCCAGATTGATTACAACACGGGCAACATCGCGTTGACGGTGATCCCGGAACCGGCGACGTTCGGTTTGGTGCTGGCGTTCGGCGCGGCCGCGGTCATCCGCCGGCGCCGGATCGGCTGAGCGGACAGATCAGATGATCGGGAAGCCGCGGAGCGATCCGCGGCTTCTTGGTTTTCAGCAACGGATATCGCGGAAAACGCGAATAAGATGAAAGCGAAGGCATCCGCGCGATCCGCGCAATCCGTGGCCCCGGCCGTTTGGTTATCACCATGAGGAAACGAAGGGTGAGGCCCGAAGGCGGGTTCCACACCGGGCCGCGGGGCGGATGGGAGGATAGGGCCGGGCCTCGGTCTGACGGACGGATCGAGCAAGCTCGATTCCTACGACCTTCGGGCGGACCCGCGCCGGAATCGGCCCCGATTTTCAGGGAACCGCCCCGCCGCCCGCTTGAAGTCCGCATCCATGGCTATTTCTTGCCCGCGCGTCCCGAGCCTTCGCAGGTCTTGCACAGTATTTCGCCGTGGCCGCCGCAGGCTTCGCACTCTCCCCCCCGCCGGTCCCGCCCGCTTCCCCGGCAACGAGCGCATGGCGTCACGCCGTCGCCCTTGCACTTGGAGCAGACCGCCGGCATCCCGGATCCGCCGCAGGCCCGGCACAGCGTGTCTCCTTCGCCCTTGCATTGGGAGCAGATGAGGTATCCCCGGCCCTTGCAAGTCGTGCAGGGGCCGAGCCCCAGTCCGCCGCAGGCTTCACATCGCGTGGACAGCGCCCCGGAGGATGAGGTCCGGGATGAACTGCCGGACGTTCCCCCGCCGGATACCCGGCCCCGGCCGCCGCAGGCTTCACACACGGCCCGGCCCTGGACGCACCCGTTGCCGGTGCAGGCGACCGCGCCGGTTCCCTCGCAGGCTTCGCAGGAAATTTTCCGAAAGCCCCGGCATTCCGCGCACCAGACCCCGAACCCTTTGCGCAGGGCGGAGAGATCGCGTGGCGAGAGGTCCTTGATCAGTCCCGGCAGCACATAAATTCCCATCCATGATTCCAGCCCGCGTTGTCGCTGTTCGAAATCATACGTCCGTTGCGCATCGGTTTCCTCGCGACGCAACAGGTCGGCGGAGCCCTTTCCGGGCAGCGTGCCCCGGCCCCGGCACACCGGGCAGGACCCGCCGGCCACGACCTGTTCCAGCGGCTCGCCCGAGAGGGTGATGGAAAGTTTTCGGAGTGTTCCAGCTCCTTCGCAGGAGGGGCAGGAGACGGTTCGGAGGGCGATCGTGTCGCGGGCGCGCCATTGCAGCGCTTCCATCTCGCGCTGAATTTTTACGCCCTCCACTCCGGCCAGTCCGGCCAGCGCCGCGGCGTTGCGGGAGAACAGCATCGCTCCCCACCAGGCTTTGCGCTCTTCCAGCGCGCGGGCGGTCCGGGCCTGTTCCGCCAGAATGGAGCGCACCGATTCAAGATCGGGGCCGGCAGCGGGGGATTCGGGTTCGGGGGTCGGCTCGACGGCCGGCGCCGGCGCTTCGGCCGGCAGGGCGGCGCCGCAGTGACCGCAGACGGTCTCGGAGCCCTCGGCCTCATGTCCGCAGTCGGGGCAGAGGCGCAGCGCGGCTCCCGCGATCAGGGCGATGCCCGCGCACAGCAGGATGATCCACCTTCGTCGTCCTACAGATCGCATGGGCGGTTCCTTTCGGGTTGCAGAGGGTGCACAACAATATATGATCTCAAAGCGCCGTTGTATACAACGCCGGAGGAGCATTATGCGTGTATGCGGTCCATCCCGACGACGGGGCCAGGCGACGACGGAGTTCGTGGTCATGGTCGCGATGGTCACCGCATCGGTGCTCATCCTGTCGCTTTTTCTATGGACCTTCAAGCAGTACGGCGGCCGGGTATTGAGCCTGTTGGCGTCCGAGTTTCCGTGACGCCCAGGGCGAAGTCGTGGTGTATATTCAACCGGGGCGGGCGGTGATTCCCGCTGGAGGACATGACATGAAAATGCGTCGTATCCGCAAGCGCGGGCAGGCCATGACCGAGTACATCATCATCGTGGTCATTGTCGCCCTTGCGGCCATTGCCATCGTGGCGGTGTTCAGCGACACCATTCGCGCCAAGTTCGGCGGCGCTGTGGAAGAGCTCGGCGGCGACAGTTCGGCCAAGGATGAAGCGTTGAGTGAGGGTTCCGAGGACTATCTGCGGAACCTGGACGCGGAAGGCTCGAACTAGAACCGGAATTCCCATGAGGTGCCGGATCCCATCCCGGCGCCGGCGGTCCGGCCAGGCCCTGGTCGAATCGTGCGTCGTCATCGCGCTGATTTGCCTGATCTTTTTCGGGCTGTTCCAGCTATCCCAGCTCTACGCCGCGCGCGCGGTGCTGACGCAGGCGGCCTCGGCGGGCGCCCGGGCGCGGATGGTGGGGTTCAATGATTTCATGGTGTACAAGGTCATCCGCACGGCCGCGATCCCGAATGCCGGCCGGATGACCCATCCGCAGAGCCCGACCTCCGCGGGCGGGCTCGACTGGGGCGCGGCGCGACCGGGCGAGGCGCTTGATTATGCCCTTTATGCCGGAACCCCGGGATCGCCGTCGCTGGAGCTCGAGCGCAGCCGGATTCCCAATTACCTCTATGCCACCCGCTGGGGCGAGCTGACCGGCATTCTGGGATACGAGCGGTGGGACGGCATCCGCTATTTTGAAAACTCGTCGGATGAGTACGTTCTCCTCGGGGTACGGCAGGACTATCCGCTGATGTTTCCGATGCACCGGACGTTCTACGCCGCCGACGAGGTGCCGTTGCGCGGCGACGGCGTGGGCGTGTCCGAATACGCGGCTCGTGAAAAGCACTATCCGCTCTTTCTTGAAGAATGATCCCCCGGCGTCCATGCCCACATCGCCGTCCGGCCGCCGCCCGCGCCGGGCAGACGATGATTTTCCTGCTCGTGATCCTCGTGATTCTCGCGCTGGTGGTGCTCTGGAATTTCGACGTGCACAAAATCATCGCCGTGAAATTCCGCAGCCAGAACGCCGGCGACGCCGCCGCGCTGGCCGCCGCGCGCTGGCAGGGTTCCTCTCTCAATCTCGTGGGCGAACTGAACGCGATGCAGGCGCTCGCGATTCATGACGCGCTGCTGCGGGGCGGGCACGATTTTTCGGCGGCCGAGGCGATCGCGGAATTGCAGGCGCGCCTGTGTTATGTCGGGCCGATGACGGCCTTCGCGGCCGCCCAGCACGCGGCGAAGAATAACGGCGTGCATGTGAATCCCCGGTTCACCTCCGAAGTCGCCCTCCATGCCGATGTGGTGGAAGCCGAATACGCGGAGCGCTATCCCGACGCGCCGTGGGGCGACGACGCCGACGCGGCGGAGACCTGGCGGGAGTACGCCGAGATGATCCGCGCCATCGCCCGCGAGGGCATCGCCGCCGCGCCCGACAACCGCCGGCTGTACACCGATTTTTCCTCCACCACGCATGCGCTGCTGAATCCGGGCTTTTACGACGCCATCGCTTCCGAGGACTGGTGCTGGTTTCTTTTCCACGCGATGGACCTGCTGGAGAGCTACCGCAATTGGCGCGACTGGGACGCGCTGCCCACCATCGTCGAGCCGCGTCCGATGAACGCGGAGTATTTCAGCCTGCGGCTCGATCGGCTCGAGACGCTGGAAGACCTGGAATGGCTGGGCGGCGACGACGATGAAGCGCTGGACCGGCTGGGCGAATGGGTGGGCGTGACGCTGACGAACGCGACGACCCGCGTGGCGGCCCGGTGGTACGTCTATGATCCCCGCGAGTGGCAGCCCTGGACCTCGCTGATTCCGGACGACTTCCCCTTCCGCTCCCCGGTGAAGGCGCAGTACGACTACATCGGCGCCGATGCCGCGGTGCGCATCGAGCAAACGTCCCCGCGCCTGAGCCCCGGACAGGCCTCCGACACGGTACTGTGGACCGCCGCCGCGAAGCCGTTTGGAACGCTCGAAGACGGCCGGCGTCCGAATGATCTCGGCATCGTGCTCCCGGGGTTCACGGATATCCGGCTGATCCCCGTCGACACCTCCACCGCCAGCGCGGGGGGCAGCCGGCCGGGCTGGAGTGAGCATATCTACCATCATCTGAGCCCCTACGTCGCGCGCGGGCTGGCGCACCTGAGCGGCGGCTGCTGGTATTGCGCGCAGTTGCGCACCTGGGAATCGCGGTCCTTCCGGGATGCGGGGCTGGTCTGGCTGGAACACCATCGCGAGGAATGCTACGTGCGCGGCGGCAGCGGCGGCGACAACGGCGGGGCGCGGAGGGGGCACTGATGCGGCGCGCGCCATCCAGGGGTTGGACGAAACCGGGCGCCCGCCATCCAAAGGTTGGACAGGCGCTGATGGAGTTCGTGGCGGCGCTGGTCATCGTGGTCATCCTTGTGGCGGCGCTACTGCAAGTGGCGGCGCTTTCCCGCGAACGGCTGCGCGCGCTGCAGGGCGCGCGCGCCCGCGTGGCCTCCGTGGCGCTGGCCGATGAATACCCGACCCTGTCGCCCGGGCCGGGACTGCTGGCGGGATGGACCACCGGCGCGGACGGGCGCCCGATGTCGGCGGATGACCGGGCGGTCGGCTCGGCGCCGGACCGGCTGCGCGAAGACGTGCTCTCCCTCGCGGGACCCATGCCGCTGAATCTCCTCGCGCCGGGTAATCCCGTCTCGCGCGCGGCGATGGAGGATCCGATGGTGGATGCGTTCCATCTGATTCGCGGGACCGAACAGAGCGACCCCGTGATCCTCATCCCGATCGTCCGGCGGTTGCTCTATCGCGCGGACGAAATCACGGTTGAAGCCGATGCCACCGGCGTTTGGTTGAAAGGAGTGGAGTGATCCGCTCCTTCCATCGAAACCGGGCGGCCGGCGTCCTGGCGCTGGCGCTGCTGGCCGCCGGCGCGGCTTCGGGCCGGGTGTTCTGGCAGCACGGCGGCCGGTCGCACGGCCCGACGTCGGCGGGCCAGCCCGGCTGGGCGCTGGCGTCTTCCGCGCGGGTGCGCGTGAACGGGGGGCGCGGAGAACTCGAGACGCTGGGCGTGAGCGATTCGGTCGCCGGCGCGGCGCGCATGCTCGACGCGGCCTACAGCTCCGCCGGCGGCGTCACCGCGGCCTGGGCCGGCGGCGGCGCGGCGTGGGGTCTCGCGGCGGTGGGCGACGAAGTCGTCCGCTGGCTGGCGGTGCGATTATCCGGGCCGCGCGAATGCGTCGTCTTCCGCCTGACCCAGAGCCGGGCGGACGCGCGGGCCTCCCTGGGCGAGCCTCCGGCGGATCGTTTCCCGGAGATGCCCGCGCCCCCGGATACGAAGCCGGTGATGTTTCTGGCGGATGACGATCGTGGCTGGCGGCTCGAGCACGCGCGCGCGGCTGGAGACGCGGATGAGGTTCGCGAATGGATGGCATCGGCGATGGAGTCCGCGGGATGGATTCCGGTCACCCCGCGCGATCCGCGCGAGGCGCCCCGGCTGGCGGGCTACCGGCGCGGGGCGCAGACCGCCTGGGTGCTGGTGGGATCCGATCCCGAAGGCGGAGCCCGACTGCTCCGAATGGTGCGCGATGAATAGCCGGCCGGATACGACGCATGGACGCCGGGCCGTGGGACCGCTAGACTGTTGGAACGGGAGATTCAGATGAAGCAGAAGCTGTTGTTCGGAATCGCCATCGTGGTGGGCGTGCTCGCCTTCCTGCTTTCCCACGCCTACCTCAAGGCGGAACGCCGCAAGTTGTACGCCGGCGCCGAGCAGGTGCAGGTTGTGGCCGCCGCGGTGGATCTCGCGGCGGGAACCGTGCTGCGCGCGGAGGACCTCGGCGTGCGATCGGTCTATAAATCCGCCATCGGCAATCAGGCGGTATTTCCGGACGAGCGCGGCGAGATCATCGGCAAACGCCTGCGCCTGTCCGTCCGGCGGCTCGATCCCCTGCTGTGGAACAGCGTGGAAATGCCCGAGCGGTCCCGGGGCGGCCTCTCCGCGACGGTCAAAACCGGATTGCGCGCCGTCTCGCTGGGCATAGGCGGCGTTTCGGCGGTCAGCGGCCTCGTGCAGCCCAACGATCGCGTGGACATTCTCGGTACGTTCACGATGCCTTCGCGCGCGAATCCGGCCCTTATGGAGACCGTGACGTTCACGATCCTGCAGGACGTCACCGTCCTCGCCACCGGCACACGGATGGCCAAGGCGGACTATGGCGAGAGCGGTTCCGCCGACCGCCGGGCGGCGGGCTACAGCATGGTCACGTTCGAGGTCACGCCGCGCGAGGCGGAGCTGCTGGTGTTCACCGAGCATATGAAAGGCCAGCTATCGCTCACCCTGCGCAATCCCGACGATGTCGGTTTCGAGACCGAGATGCCCCGGGTGGATTTCCAGCGCGTGGAAAGCGCGTTGCCCGAGCTGAACCAGTATCGCCAGCGCACCATCCGGCACAAGAGAGACTAGCGCCATGTCTGACCCCGTCCTCCTTACCATCCGCCGGCCCGGGGCCGAGGATCGCGTGTTCCGGCTGGAGCCGGGCGTGTACTCGGTGGGTTCCGACGAGGACTGCGACATCCGTCTTCCCGGACCGGCCGTGCAGTGGCGGCACGCGGTGCTGACGCTCCGTCCCGGCGCGTTTGCGGTTGAGGACCTGACCGGCGCGGGCACGACCGTCGTGGACGGCCAGCCCCTGCGTCACGCGCGCCATCCGGTGTCGCCCGGCCGGCCGGTGGTGATTGGCGCGTACCAATTTTTCATTGGCGGCATTCCCGCGCCCGCGGCGGCGGAACCCGCGCCGGCGCCGGAGCCCGCCGCCGCTCCCCCGCCGAAATCCGAAGCGCCCCCCGCTCCGCCGGAGACGCCCGCCGTGTCGGCCGCGCGGCGCGAGGAAGAACATCGCGAGCGATCCATCCGGCGGCAGATTCAGGAAGAATTGCTTCGACGGCTGGATATCAAGCGGCTGGCCGCCGGACGCATTGACGAAAAGGACCTCCGGCGGCGCGCCCAGGAGCAGATCCGGCAGATCATCGCCGACGTGCGCGACAAACTGCCGCCGGGGACGGATCCCGCCCGGCTGGAAAAAGACGTGTACGACGAAGCGATCGGATTGGGGCCGCTGGAGGAATTTCTGGCCGACCCGACGGTCACCGAAGTGATGGTCAACGGATGCGAGCGGGTGTACATCGAACGCGACGGCAAACTGCGCCTGACCGACCGGACGTTTCTCGATGACGATTCCGTGCTGGCGATCATCGAGCGCATCGTCTCTCCCATCGGCCGCCGGATCGACGAGAGTCAGCCGTATGTGGACGCGCGGCTTCCCGACGGATCGCGCGTGAATGCGATCATCCATCCGCTCTCGCTCATCGGCCCCTGCCTCACCATCCGGAAATTTTCCAAAGTGCCCTTCACCACGGAAGACCTCATCCGGTTCGGCACCTGGTCGCGCGGGCTGGCGGATTTCCTCAACGCCTGCGTGCGGCTGCGCAAGAACATCATCATCTCGGGCGGCACCGGCTCGGGCAAGACGACGCTGCTCAATGTCGTCAGCGGATTCATCCCGGCCGACGAGCGCATTGTGACGATCGAAGACGCCGCCGAACTCCGGCTGGCGCAGCCCCATGTAATCCGCCTCGAAGCGCGCCCGCCGAATATCGAGGGTCGCGGGGCGATCACCATCCGCGATCTTGTCCGCAACGCCCTGCGCATGCGGCCCGACCGCATCGTCGTGGGCGAGTGCCGGGGCGGAGAGGCGCTGGACATGCTGCAGGCGATGAACACGGGCCACGACGGGTCGCTAACGACGGTGCACGCGAACTCTCCGCGCGACGTGATCAGCCGCCTCGAAACCATGGTGCTCATGTCCGGCATGGATCTGCCGCTGCGCGCGATCCGCGAGCAAATCGCCAGAGCGATTCATGTGATCGTTCATGAATCCCGCTTCAGCGACGGCACCCGGAAAATCAGCCGGG
>JAGOHE010000097.1 GCA_017996315.1 Kiritimatiellia bacterium
CCGAAGAACCCAAGGCATACCCATGAACGACCTGATCTCCAGTGCCCTGCGGACCCCACCGAGTGTTGCACTTCAAACTTGCATCTGCCTCCCTGGATGGCCCGGGCGGGGTTATTCTTTCGGGTCGTAGATCAAGTATACCGGCAGTCCCTGAATGCCCAGATGGCGGAGGGTGGATTTCGCGGGTTCGCGATCGGGACGCTCCGCCTGATATTTGACCACGACAAACTCGTCGAGCCTGCGTCGCACTTCGGGATCCTGGAAGGTGGTCTTTTCCATGGCCATGCAGTTCTTGCACCAGTTCGCCCAGAAATCCACAAACAGCGGCCGGCCTTCGCGGAGCGCGCGCGCGGCGCCTTCCGCCAGCCGGCGTTCTTCCGCGGCGGGATCGTACCCGGCGGGCCGGAACAGCGAGTAGGCGAGCCGCCCGTAGTAGAGGGCAAAACCGAGGATGAGGATTCCGAAGCCGTATTTCACCAGGTTCATCCAGCGTCCCGGCTTGGGCAGGAATGACAGACCCGCTCCCGCAAACGGCCAGGGGAGCGCCATGCCGAGGCCGAGCAGAAATGGCAGGACAAGCCCGAGCGGATTACCGTCCGTATAGAGGCGACCGGCGAGCACCAGCACGCTGATCAACGCCGGCGCCACACATGCGCCCGCCAGCAAGGCCGCGACCACGCCCATGAAAAACGCCAGCGCGAGCGGGCCCCGGCCGGGACGATTCTGATTCAGGCCGGATTGAAACCGGGACAGGTCAATGGAGAACAGGCCCATCATCGCCGCCGCCAAAACGATGAACAACACGCACATGGCCGCGTTGAACCATGGATTCGCATTCAGCGACCCGAATGTCGCCTGCGTCAGCACCGCGACAACGCCCAGCGCGCCGTACGACACCGCGATGGCCAGTCCATAGATGCCGCCCAGAACAAATCCGCGCCGGCGGGACCCGGCCATGGAGCCCGCGCCGATGATCGCAAGATTGATGGGAATCATCGGAAGCACGCACGGGGTGAGATTCAGCGCCAGCCCGCCCACGATCACGCCGAGGAGGGTCAGCAGCCATCCACGCCCGGAAGCCGGGGAACTGTCGGCGGGGGAGACATCCGTTGCGCCGAGAAATTTTAGAAATTCCGGCGCGCGCATCATTCCCTCGCCGCGCGCGCGGAGAGTGAACCGCGATTCCAGAATTTCCGCCCAGCCTGCGCCGGAGAGATCGGCCCCGGCTTCTTCCGCGTTCGCGTCGGGCGGCTCCGCGCGTTCGCTGGTTCCGTCCGCGCGAATCCGGAAGCTCTGCGTTTCAGGCAGGAAACAGGTGGTTTCGTCGCAGCCCATGAACTCCACCACCACGATCGGCTCGCCGCCCCCGGGCCAGGGGTAGCGCATCGTCGTGTCCGAGATATAGAAGGCCTTGATTGCGCCATCGAAAAATTCATCCGCCTTGCGCACCGGTTCGGGCGCCATGGTGGGCGCCCAAACGCGATCGCCCGACCGCACCACGAGATCATCCGCATAGAGCCGGTGCCCGGGAGGAATCCGAAGGGTCAGTTCGAGTTCGGGAGCGTCGTCGGTACCGGCCCGTCGCACCTCCACCGCGAACGGAGAGCCGCCCGAATCCGTCCCCGGATTCTCAAACGGACGGAGATTGAAATCCGGCGCCTGACTCCACGACGCGCCCGACACGCCCAGCCATGCTGCCGCGCACAACATGGCCCGCCTCAGCCCGTGAGTGTTCACACGTGAACATAATGATTTCATGGTGACACGATACACCACCGGCACTCGTACATCCATGCGCGGCCTGCGCTGAGGAACGAAAAAAGCGGCGTGCGGGAATGTTTACGGTTGCCATCATCACCGGAGTTCAGCCATTATCCCGTGCGAGAAATAACGAGTCCGCGTGATTCGTAGTGTTCCCCCGCTTCGCCATTTGGCTCGTTGCCGCAGATGGTGAGCCGTTCAAATCGGCGTATTGTTTCCTTATGGATCAACTATTTATACAAAGGTTGTTCGCGGACCCCATGGGATATTTCGCATGGGTGCTCATCATTGTCTTTTCCATTTGTGTGCATGAATACGCGCATGCGGCGATGGCGTTGCGGATGGGGGATGATACGGCGGCGCGCATGGGGCATTTGACCTTGAATCCCCTCCGGCAAATGGGCGCGCGGTCGCTGGTCATGCTGGCGATCCTCGGTATCGCGTGGGGATCGGTGCCGGTGCAGCCCCGGCAACTCAGCCGCGGAAGCCGGGCGCTGGTTTCGTTTTCCGGACCGGGCTCGAACGCGCTGTTGTGCGCGCTGTGTTCCTTCGCGGCTTCAGCCGTTTATTTCTTTACCCGCACGATTGAAGGCGCGGGATCCGTTCTGCTGCTCGCCGCCAGCGCCAACGGCGTGCTGTTTATCCTCAATATGCTGCCGATGCCGGGATTGGATGGATGGACGATCCTGAGCGGGCTGTTCCCCCGCCTCGAACGGGTGCGCCTCTCCCCGGCGGTGACGCTGGTGCTTTTTCTGCTGCTGATTGGGAGTCCCCTGTTGCTGCTCATCTGGGATGAGGGCTTTCAGCTGGCGGCCTTCCTGTACGATATCTGCGTCCGGCTGATCTTCGGCGTCCGATAATCGCCGGCATCCCGCAGCCCGGCAACGCCCGGCTTCCCCAATTCATGCGGTGGGCTTCCGCCATAACACAAGCCGCGGAGTAACTCCGCGGCTCCGGCCTTCCGACAGGTTCCGCCTCCCCATCCGCTCCGAACGGTCAGCGAAAATCCACCAGTTCGACCTCGAACAGCAGCCAGGCGTTGGGGGGAATGGCGCCGGGCACACCGGACGCGCCATAGGCCAGGTTGGGAGGAATGATGAGGGTGGCTTTCCCGCCTTTGGACAGCAGCGCGATGCCCTCGTCCCATCCGGGAATGACCCGGCCGCGCCCCAGCGGAAAGCGAATGGGCTGCCCGCGTTCGCGCGAGCTGTCGAACACCCGTCCGCTCATCAAACGGCCCGTGTAATGAACGCCGACGGTCGCGCCGCTCGCAGGCCGGGGGCCTTCGCCGGGAGCGTCCATGACATACCGCAGACCGGAAGCGGTGCGTTTCGCCTGGGGAAACATCCGCTCAGCCTGCTCTTCGCTGCCCGCATCCGGGTTGGCGGGGCGGGCGCCCTCCGCCGCCTTGCGCAGGCGGTCGAACGCGGCTTGATCCGAGGCGAACGCCTCGGCGGCCGCGCCGACGCGGCGGATCGTCATCTTCTGAATCGAATCGCCCGTGCGAATGGCGTTGACCACATCCTGGCCTTCGACCACGCGTCCGAAGACGGTATGTTTCCCGTCCAGCCACGGGGTGGCGACATGGGTGATGAAAAACTGGCTGCCGTTCGTGCCCGGCCCCGCGTTGGCCATGCTGAGAATGCCCGGCCCCGTATGTTTCAGCCCCGTATTTACCTCATCCTCGAATCGGTATCCCGGACCGCCGCGGCCGGTGCCTTCTGGGCATCCGCCCTGGATCATGAAGTCCGGAATGACCCGGTGGAACGTGAGCCCGTCGTAGTAGGGCTGCCCGTCCGGCCGGGCAGTGTTCCGGATCCGTCCTTCGACCAGTCCGACGAAGTTGCATACCGTCATGGGCGCCTTTTCGTATTCGAGCTGGCAGACGATGGCGCCGCGCGCGGTTTCCATGTGCACGTATATTCCGGGGTCCATAATCATGGGATTTTCTCCTGAAACGACGGGACGTGATCCGAGCGGGCAGTATAGCACAACCCCCCACGGTCCGGCCCGCGGGCTCATCGGGCGGAGGTCCCCCGCGGCCTTCGACGCGGAGCGGGTGTTCGAGCGCCGGCTTGCAGGATGCGCCGGTTGCGGTACGTTATGCCATCGAGAGGAGGAACAAGACTATGGCTACGGTGCTTTTTCAGGACAAGAGATACGAGTTGGCCGGAGAGCTTCCGGCGGAGGGATCCCGGGCGCCCGGGTTTCGACTGACGGATGGGGCGCTGAAAGATCGAACGCTCGCTGATTTTTCGGGACAGATCAAGATCCTGAATATTGTTCCGAGTCTCGATACGAAGGTATGCGAGATATCGGCGGGCAAGTTCCGGGCGCAATGCGACCAGCTTCCGAACACAGTGGCGCTCCACATCTCCATGGATCTGCCGTTCGCGCAGGCCCGATGCAAGGCGGCGGGCGGATCCACCAACAGCATTCCGCTTTCCGCATTCCGTCATCCCGAGTTTGGACTGACCTACGGAGTGCGGATTTCCTGCGGGCCGCTGGAGGGATTGTTGAGTCGAAGCGTGCTGGTGATCGGGCCGGACGATTTCGTCGTCTTCAGTCAGCTGGTGCCGGCCATTGAGCAGGAGCCCGATTACGAAGCCGCGCTCGCCGCCGCGAGACGGATCATCGCGGGCTGATCTGCGCCATCAACACGGCATCCAGATACTGGGCGGCGCCGGTGGCGAGGCCCCGGGCCATATGATCCATGTGCGCCGGGTCTTGAATGCGGGCCCGGTCGCCCGGATGGCTTAAGAATCCGCATTCCACCAGCGCCGCGGGACAGGGCGCTTCGCGAAGCACCACGAATCGCGCATAGCGCAAGCCGCGGTCTTCGCCCCCGGAGAACCGCAGCAGTCCGCGGTGAAGGTAGTATCCCAACACCACGCTGGGGGCATCGTGGCGGTTACCGGGGGCGGCGGAACGACGCCGGGAGACGGCCGCGGCGGCCCGGTCATTGGTGGAAGGCAATCCGGTTCGGCTGAGGATGTAGGTCTCCGTCCCGTGCGCGGAGCTTTCGCTCGATGCGTTGAAATGGATGCTGATGAAAAGATCCGCTTCCCACGTCCGGGCCTGCTCGGCCCGAAGCTCCAGGGGAATGAATTCATCCCGGTCCCGGGTCATCCGCACCTCGAATCCGTAGGCTTCCAGCCGCGCACGGACTTTTCGCGCGAGATCGAGGGTCAGATCCTTCTCCTGAATCCGCCCGTACGACGTTCCTCCATCGGTGCCGCCGTGTCCGGGATCGAGCATGATCCGCCGGGCACCCTGGCGCTCGAGATGCGACGCGGGACGCAGGAGGGGGTCGAGCATTTCCAGGGCGTCGGATTGCGCGACGGACCATTTCGCGCGGTGGCGGGACAGCGCGTGGTGCATCCATATCAACGTGCCGTCGAAGCGAACGCGGTGGCTGCCAGACTCAAACTCGAGGCGGCGGCTCCCCGTAAGCACCGGGCGATCGTCCGGAGCCCCGGCCTCCGCCCGCAGGCCATACACCCGGCCCAGTTCGGCCAGGCTGACCCAGCGGTAGCCCTCCCCGTTCTCCACCGACCGCGGGCGGCGCAGACCGGCGGTGCAGGCCACGATCAGAAGCAGCAGCCCGAGCGCGGCGAGCCCCGAGCCCCGAGCCCACCGGACCCGGCGCGGCGGCGGCGCCGCGATGAAGTTTCGTTCGTGCATGTGCGCTATAATTGGGCTTTCGATTCGGGTTGCAAGCTCAATAATGTTTGGTACGATTCGATGCGCACGTTGCGCGGTGTCCGCGCCCCCCGTCTCAAGGAGTCGAGCTATGGCGGAAGTATCGATGGAACAGTTGCCGAAGCGGGTTCGGGATGCCTTTGAAAAGGCCGCCTCCGCGGTAGAGCGGAATAATCTCGACTACGCCATTGAGATGCTGACCGGCCTGCTGGACCGTGAGCCTCAGGCTTTGGAGGCCCGGAGGTTGTTGCGTGCCGCGCAAGTGCGCCGGTTTCTGGCCAAGGGCGCCCCCACCTCCATGCGGCATACCCTGGCCTCTCTGTCCGGCATGATGGCGATGATGAAAATCAACAAGCTGATCAAGAAAAGCCCGGTGGAAGCCCTTCAAGCCGCCGAGCGGCTGATGAATTCCGACCCGTTCAATCCGTCGTTCTATAACCTCGTGGCCAAGACCGCCCAAGCCGCCGATATGCCCGAAGTGGCGGTGAATGCGCTGGAAACCGCGCGGGAAGTCACTCCCGACGACATCGAGCTGCTGCGAACCATGGGGGCGCTGTACAAAGCCAGCGACGACACGTCCAAGATGCGCGAGTGTTTCGAGCATATCCAATCCCTGCGTCCAAACGATCCCCGCGCCATCAAGGATCTCAAGGACGCCCAGGCGATGGATACCATGAGCAAGGGGCGATGGACCGAGGCCACATCGTTCCGCGATGTGATGAAGGATTCCGACGAGGCCCGCAAGCTCGAGCAGCAGGCCCGCGCCATGAAGACCACCGGCGATCTGGAGGCCTTGATCGACGATCAGCGCGCCAAGATCGAGCGGGAACCTCAGAATGTGAACTTCCGCCGCATGCTGGCCGACCTGCTCGCGCGCAACAACCAGTATGCCGATGCCCTGCACGCGCTGGACGAAGCCGACAAGCTGACCGGCGGCGGAGATCCGCAGATCGACCGTACCCGCACCTCCATTCGGACCCGTCAGTTCGACGGCGATATCGAAGCGCTGCGCAGTTGCGGCGATACCGCCGGCGCGGAAGCCATGGAAAAGAAACGCGACGAATATCTTTTCGAAGACGCCGCGGAACGGGTGCGCCGGTATCCCAACGATCTTCAGTTCAAGTACGAGTACGGCGTCATGCTCTTCGAACGCGGGGATTTCAACGAAGCCATCCAGCAATTCCAGATGGCATCACGCAACCCGCAACGCCGCGTCCGCGCGCTCTGGTACCTCGCGCGCTGTCTTGTGGAAAAAGGCCAGTTGGACATCGCCGCCGACCAGTTGGAGCGCGCCGCTTCAGAGCTCATGGTCATGGATGCGACGAAAAAAGATGTCCTGTACGATCTGGCCTCGGTCCACGAACGGATGGGCAACAACGACAAGGCGCTGGAGTATTACAAGGAAATTTACTCATCCGACATCGCCTTCCGGGATGTGGCGCAGAAAATTGAGCAATTCTACAAGAAGTCCTGAGTTCCGGCGCCGCGCGCTCAGCGGCGCGATTCTGGCGCTCGTTCTGGGCGGTTGTTCCGCGGACCGCCCGGAACCCCTGCCCCACGCCCCCCCCGGCGCCTTCTCCGTGCTCGTCTGGCGGCTGGGCGCGTACGGACTGGCGGACCGGAATGGCGACGGCATGGCCCACGAAATGAAACCCGACGCGGAATGCGCCGCCGCCGCGGATCTCATCGCCCGGCTTCAACCCGACCTCTTGTGCGCGCAGGATCTTGGCGGCGGAGAAGTGTTCCAGAGATGGGTCCGTGACCTCGAAAGCCGCGGACTGGTGTATGAACATGTGGATCACCTGCACCGCGGCGACGGGGGCCTCGCGCTCTTCAGCCGGTTCCCCATCCTCGAAAGCCGATCACTGCTCGATCACCCCTACACCATCGGCGACCACCGTCTCGTGGTCACCGAGGGGCTGATCGAAGCGGATCTGGACATCGGCGGGCACCGCGTCACCGTCTTCGTGGGGCAATTCAAATCGAAGGAATGGCACCCCGCGGGACAAACCGAAATGCGCCGGAATGAAGCGCGAATCCTCGGCAACCGGATCGCCGAAAGGTTCAAGCAGGATCCGGAGGCTGAAATTCTCGCCGCCGTCCATCTGGCGGATGAACCCGGAAGCGCGCCGTGGAAGGAAATTTCCCGGGCAGGTATGAACGACCTGAGACCGCTCGACCCATACCGCGAGGCATGGACGGAATGGATCGCGGATTCGGACGCGTATGTGCGAACGGATTTCCTGTTCGCCAGTCCCTCGCTGTCCGGCCGCGAATCCCCGGATCTCCGACAAGTCATCCGTCACACCTGGGCGACCGCTGCTTCGCCCCATCGTCCGCTCTGGGCTGTATTCGCCCACCCTGGCGCGGCGGCGCCATCAGGCCGGTCGCCGTGAGGACCACGCTCGCCGCCGCCGTATTCGACTTTGATGGCACCCTGTTCGACGCCACCGGAGCCATCGTCCATTCATTCAACGCCGCGCTGCGCCGCCATGCCCGCGCCGAGCTGCCCGCCGATGCGATTCTGCGAAAAATCGGCCGACCATTATACGAGATGTTTCCCGCCCTCGTGCCGGATATCGGCGGGGACGAGGTGGACGGGTACATTGATGCCTACCGCGAGGCGTTCTGGCCGGTTTGCGTATCACTGACCCGCCCGCTCCCCGCGCTCGACACCACGCTGGCGTTTCTCCGAAATCGGGGCGTACACATGGCCATCGCCACCAACCGAACCGCGCGCGGTGCGCGCGCCATTCTCGATGGATTCGGCTTCTCGTCCGACTTTGAGACCATCATCGCGCTGGAGGATGTCGAGCAGGTCAAACCGCATCCCGAGCCCGTGCAACGCGCCTGCGCGGCGCTGGGAGTGGAGCCGCGGCAAACGGTCATGATCGGAGATACACCCGATGACATCGTTTCGGGACGCCGCGCGGGCGCGCGGACGGTGGGTGTGCTGACCGGGGTCCACTCTCGGGA
>JAGOHE010000098.1 GCA_017996315.1 Kiritimatiellia bacterium
ATAGGGACGAGTCGCTCCGGCAGGAGAATGCCGCCCCACGCCTGTTCCAAGCCCTCGACCAAACCAAGGAATGGGCGGAGAACAACTACTATCACCGGCCGATTACGGAGCAGGTGGCCGAGCTGGTGCAGGTGAAGGCGTTCTGGGCAGACTATGCGGCGCATGACGGTTCCACGCCCTTCCTCTCCACATCATTCCCGGAAGCGACGGATTCGTTCACGGAAATGATGCTCGCGCTGTCCGTGCTCGATCTGCCGTTTGACGCCCCGGACCGCGAGGAAAAACTCGAGGGCGCGAGCTATCTCCTGCGCCCGGTTGTGCCGACGATTGTTTTCCACCGCGAAATTCGCGAAGCCCCCGTGAACGACGACGCGGCTGCCGATCCCGTGCTGGTGGCGCAATTCGCCTTCCGCGCTGACGACCGCTACCGCCATGAGGGTAATGAGCAGTTCGACAAACCGGTGACCGGCGAGTTTCTGCCTCACGTGGTCTACGGCGCGCAGGTGGCGCTGACCAATCCCGGCGGCACCGCGAAAAAGCTTCACGCGCTGCTCCAGATCCCTGTCGGCGCGCTGCCTGTGAACGGCGGGCTGGCCACCCGCGGGGTGTATATCGAGCTGGCGCCCTACACCACCAAGACCCTGGAATACTTCTTCTATTTCCCGGAAACCGGCGAATTCAACCATTATCCGGTCACCGTCGCCCGCAACGGGGCCGTCATTGCGCGCGCCGAACCGATGATCTTCCATGTCGTTCCGAAACTCACCGATGTGGACCGGACGTCCTGGGCGTGGATTTCGCAGAACGGCACGCCGGAGGAGACGCTGGCGTTCCTGGATGGAGCGAACGTGCACCGGTTGAATCTCGAAGAAATCGCGTGGCGGATGCACGAGCCGGAATTCTTCCGCAAGACGCTTGCGCTCCTCGAGGCGCGGCATGTGTACCACGACACGCTCTGGTCGTACGGCATAAAACACAACGAGCCGGCCGCGATCCGGGAGTATCTGCGGTACTCGCCATTCGCCGACCGCTGCGGCGTGCATCTGGTCTCGCGGTTGCTGACGCTGGATCCGATCGAGCGGTTCGATTACCAGCACCTGGAGTACGCGCCGCTGGTGAATCCGCGCGCCCACACCGTCGGAGCCCGGCGCAAGATTCTAAACGCCAGCTTCCGCGAGCAGTACCAGCGCTTCATGACCGTCCTGTGCGAACAGCCGCGTCCCGGCGTCGCCGATACGCTGGCAGTGGCCTACTATATGACCCTGCAGGACCGCGTGGAGGAGGCGATGGACTGGTTCGGGCGCGTGCCGCGCGAGGAAATCGGCGAGAAGCTCCAGTACGATTATCTTGACGCCTACCTCGCCTTCTATCGCGGCGATGTGGCCCGGGCGTTGACGATCGCGAAGGCCCGCGAGAACGAAGGCGTGAACCGGTGGCGGGACCGTTTTGCGCTGGTGCGAAGCCAGGCGGAGGAAATCGAGCGGGGCGTCTCCGCGACCGTGGCGGTGGACCCGGAAAGCCGCGACCAGACCCAGTCCGCGGAAGCCGCGAAGGCGCCGGCGCTGGATCTGCTGGTGGAGGGCGGAAAAATCCGCATTGATTACCGCAACGTGACGACCGGCACGCTGAGCTTCTATCCCATGGATATTGAGCTGCTCTTCTCGCGCAATCCGTTCCTGCAGGAGGGCGCGTCGCAGTTCTCCTTCATCCGGCCGGATCACCGCGAAACCATCCGGCTGCCCGCCGGCCAGGACACCCTTTCGGTGGACCTGCCGGCCAAATTCCGTTCGAAGAATGTCATGGTCGAGATGGTGGCCGAAGGGGTGCGCAAGGCGCAGGCCTACTACGCCAATACCCTCCGCGCGCAGGTCATCGAACCCTACGGCCAGGTCGTGGTGACGCATGCCGACACGCGCAAGCCGGTGCCGGGCGCGTATGTCAAGGTGTACGCCCGGCGGGCGGACGGCGCCGTGGCATTCCTCAAGGACGGCTATACCGACTTGCGCGGCCGGTTTGACTATGCCTCGCTCAACACCAACGAACTGGATCGGACCGAGCGGCTCGCCCTGCTGATCATGAGCGATGAATGGGGCGCGCTGGTGCGCGAAGCCGCGCCGCCGAAGAAATGACCCGGCGTATCACGGCGGCGGGGCGGGCGGCCGTCGGCCTGCTCTGGGCCGCCGGATGCGGCATGGAACAAACGAATACGACGGGTGGCGCGTCGCCTTCGCCGCCCGCCATCGCCGCCCCGGCGGTCGCGCCCGCGCCGCCCTTGCCGGACTCTCCGCCGGTCGTCGCCGCGGCGCGCAGCCAGATCGGAGTGACGGTGCGCTATGATTCCGCGTACACCGCGCTGACCTATCCGGGCGGCGATGTGCCCCGCGACCGGGGAGTATGCACCGATGTGATCATCCGCGCCCTGCGCGATGCCGCGGGAGTGGACCTGCAACGGCAGGTGCACGAAGATATGCGGGCGAATTTTCGCGCCTACCCGAATCTCTGGGGCTTGCGCGGGCCCGACCGGAACATTGACCATCGTCGAGTGCCCAATCTGCGCCGCTTTTTCGAACGCCAAGGCTGGTCGCTCCCGGTCACTCGCGCGGCGGCGGATTACCAGCCCGGCGATCTGGTCACCTGCGCCGTTCCGCCAAATCTGCCGCATATCATGCTCGTCAGCGACCGGAGGGCGGAGGACGGCGCCCCGCTGGTCATCCACAACATCGGCGCGGGTGCGCGGGAGGAGCCTCAATTGTTCGCGTTCCCCCTCACCGGCCACTATCGCGGCCCATGGTAACGCGGTCCGCGGAGTCTTGTGTCCGGTCCCCCCACGATCCCCTCGTTCCTCAGAGAAATAAATTGCTGGACAATTTCAGCCGTTGGCGATATCAGAAAGAGGCCTCAAGGAGAACTCGGATGAATTGCGCGCGTCGTCGAATGGTTCTCGGTACGTGTTTGACCCTGCTTGCAGGCCGTGTCGCGGCTCAGCCCGCGGACGAGCGAGCGGCAACGAAGGACCGGCTGGACCTGTCGGGCGACTGGAGTTGTCAAACGAGCGAGCCCGATGGCGCCGACTATGGCGCGGCCCCATTCCCCTCGCCGGCCCGGGTCCGCTGGCCGGGCACGCTGGATGAAGCCGGGGTGGGCGCCCCCGTGGAGACACCGATGGAGGGCGCGTTATCCCGCCGGTTCCGTTTTATAGGTCCGGCATGGTACCGGCGCGAAATCGAGATCCCCGCCGCATGGCGCGGGCGTCCGCTGGAATTCGAGATGGAACGGGTGCTGTGGACTTCGCGCGTGTGGATGGACGGGAAACCGGTGAGCGCGGAAATCGCGTCGCTCGCGACGCCGCACGTCCACCGTATCGGACCCCTTGAGCCGGGGCGGCACACGATCACCGTCCGCATCGACAATTCCATGCGATATCGCATCGGGGACAAGGGACACGCCTACGGCGAACACATGCAGACGATCTGGAACGGGGCGCTGGGCCGGATCGAACTGCGTCCCGCGCCCGCCCTCGGTCCGCTGCGCGTGAGCGCCGCATGGCCCGCGCGCGAGGTGGGCATTTCGATCGAAGCTCCCGCGCCCGCGGGACCATGGAGCTTCGAACTGGCCGAAGCCGATGGCCCGGTGCGCCAACGCGGAACGGTTGCGCTGACCCCGAAGGCCGGCGGCGGGGTGGCGGGAGTGGCGCCGCTCGCCTTCGACGCAAAACCCTGGAGCGATGTTTCGCCCCATCTCTATCGCCTGACGCTGCGGCCTCCGGCCGGAACCGCGAATTCCGCGGCGGCGGCGAGCGCGCGTTTCGGCTTCCGCACCTTCCGGCGGGATGGCCGCCGGCTGTGGTTGAACGACCGTCCGTTCTTTGTCCGGGGCAATCTCGATAATGTGCATTTCCCGCTGACCGGACATCCCCCGACCGACCTCGCGGCGTGGCGCAGGATTCTCCAGATTCAGAAGGACAACGGGATCAACTTCATTCGTTTTCATTCCTGGTGCCCGCCCCAGGCCGCGTTCGATGCCGCCGATGAAGTGGGGATGCTGCTCCAGCCCGAGATGATCTGGATAGACGGATGGATGCCGGGCCCTTTGCCCGGCGCCGGCAAGGGCGACGCGGAGTTGGACGCGTATCTGCAACTCGAGATGCGCCGTATCGGCGACGCTTATGGCAATGCGCCTTCGTTCGCGGTCTTCTGCATCGGCAACGAGCTGGGCAGCTCGAATTTTGAAACCATGGCCGGCTGGCTGGCCGAACAACGCGCGCGCGATCCGCGCCGCCTGTACACCTGCTCCACCGCGCGCGAGGTGACGCCGCAGGACGACCTGATGACCACGCACCACTATCCCGGCGCCGGCGCCACGCGCGGTCGGATGAACAGCCATACCCAGTGGGATTTCGAAGACGTGTACGCCCGGACCGCGATCCCGACGATCGCGCACGAGATCGGCCAGTGGCCGGTGTATCCCGACTGGGCGGAGCTGGAGAAGTACACCGGAGTGTTGCGCCCCTGGAATCTTGAACGACTTCACCGCGCGGCCGTTTCCAACGGGGTGGAGCGATTCAACCGGGAGTTTCACGAGGCGTCGCTCGCGCAGAACCTGATGATGTACAAGGATGAAGTGGAGGGATTCCTCCGGACACCCTCGTGCGCGGGTCTTCAGTTGCTCGGCGCGCAGGATTATTCCGGGCAGGGCGAGGCGCTGATCGGATGGCTGGACAGTTTCTATGACGAAAAACGCCCGGGTCTCGCGCGCGAGGTGCGCGCATGGTTCGGTCCGACGATTCCGCTCGCCCGGTTTGCAAAGTATGGGTGGACGACCAACGAATCATGGCGCGCGGATCTCTGGCTGCATCACTATGGCCCCCAGACTTTGCCCACGGGCGCGACGATGGCATGGACGGTGCGTGACGATCGAGGAAAGGCGATCCGCGAGGGCTCGATAACGCTTTCGGAACCGTGGCCGTCCGGCCGGGTGGCGGCGGCCGGCATGATGGAAATTCCGCTGGCCGAATTTCCGGCGCCGGCGCGGTATGTTTTCGAGTGCGAGATCCCGGGCGTTTCCGTGCGCGCCAATGCGTGGCCGTTCTGGGTGTTCCCCGCTCCCGCCCCGGAGTCCGCCATGCCGAAGAATGTCGTGGAGACCGAATCGGTTGCGGAAGCCCTGGCGGCGCTGAAAAATGGCGGCCGGGTGTGGCTGCGCGCGCATCGGCTCGGCGCGTCGAAGCGCTGGGTGGAGGGGCGCTGGGGCTCGGTGTATTGGTCCACCACCTGGTTCCCCGGGCAGACCATGAAAACGCTCGGGTTGTGGCTGGATCGAACCTATGGCGGCTTTGCCGGATTCCCTGTCGGTTCGTCCGGCGACTGGATCTGGCGGGAAATCTGCGCCGGCGGCCGCGTGTTCGATGTGCGCGGGCTTCCGGACGCATACCGTCCGCCGGCGATGCCGGTGCCGGACTTCCATGAGCCCCGGCGGCTGGCGGGTTTGCTGGAGGTGACCGTGGGGCCCGGACGTCTGCTGATCAGCGGATATCCGCTCACCGGAACGCGGCCGGAAGTGGTCCATCTTCGTCAAAGCCTGCTGCGGCACCTGTCTTCGACACGGGCCGCCGTGCCCGCCGTGAGCGAGGATTGGGTTCGACACCTGCTGCTGGACGAAGAGCCGTCCGGTCCGATCCAGCGCGAGCCGGGGATGGACCGCGCAAGCCTGTACATCGAATGCGCCCGGATGCATCAGGCCGCGGGTGATGCGCCCTGGAACGCGGCCGCGGATCGCAAGGAGTCAGCGCCGGGATACGACGCCACGCCGGTCGGGATGACGATGTGGCGCGATCGGGATGGAACCTACTGGGTCGCGTGGAAGAAGTCGTCGCTGCGACTGCGCGTCCCCAGCGGCTCCGGGGGTGAACTGCGTCTGCGCTTCCGCGATCCGAATCGCAACGGCCGCACCGGACGCGGAACGATTGAAGGCCGGCCGTTCGAGATTCCCGCGCATCAGGACGCGCCGGGGGGCGCGCGTTGGATATCGCTGCGCATGGACCGCGAGGACAGCCTTGATGGCGTGGTGGAGATCCAATTGGAAACTCTCACGGGTCCCAACCTGATGTTGGATCGAATCGCCGTGGTTCCCCTGGAGTAGCCTGGCGCGGCCGATGCGGGATCAGGATGGCCCGGGCTCTTCGCCGGGTTCTCCCATTTCCAGTTCTTCCGCGCATTCCCAAATCGTTTCGGCCCGCACGTTGAGAGCCTGGGGATCCTGCGCGGTAATGCGCAGCGAAGCCAGCCGCCAGGCGGAGGGCGCGCGCGCGCAGTCCTCGATCCATGCGCCCAGAGCCGCCGGAGGGACGGCGGATATTTCGATGGAAACGCGATGGAGTTTCCAGTGGTCCCGATAGACGATCGGCTCCAGAACTTCGATCCGCTCCCGCCCATCATCCGCGCGCTTTTGGCGCAGGACTTCTTCCGGCGTGGGGTGCATTTGAGTTCCCTGCGCGCGCAGGACGTCAAAGTCGCGATCCACGGCACGAACGCGTTCGCCCAGGCGCATCAGGTCCGCCTCGATCTTGAGATCGCGCGCGATATCCGCCCGCTGGCGGGGCAACCGGATCAGCGCCACGCCCATGGCGACGATCCCTGCAAGCCAAAGCAGCATCGCGACCGTTCCGGCGGTGGACGGAGCCGTGGAGGCGCGGCGGCTCATGGCGACGCATCCTCCCAACTGAACCGCACCCGCCCTTCCCCGTCGGGGGGATCGTGCCGGTACTCGCCGGCAGCGCCCTCGGGCAGCGTTTCCATCAGATCCGCCCATTGGTTCGCCATGGCGAGGGTCAGCGCCGTGCCTTCGATGCGATGGCGCCCGCGCGCCAGTTCCACCGACTCGATCCGAATTCCCCGCTGCGCGGCTTCTTTCAATGCGCGGCTCAACACGGACCATCGCACGGGAACGCTCAGGTCGCGAAAAGGTCGGGCCTCGGCTTCCATCCCCTCCACATGCGCCCCGGCCGTTTCGGTTTCGCGGCCCGGAATGATATTCCGATGTCCTACGATGCGCGCCGCATCCGCCATCACTCGGCTCCGGAGCTGAGCGCGCGTAGCATCCATGGATCGCGTCGCCCACACGCTGACTACCGCCAGAACGCCGCCCGCCACGGCGGCGGCGATGTGCGCTCGACGTGCGCAGGCGGTTCGCTGCTGAACCAATCCTTCGGCGGCCAGCGCGCCATCGCGCAAGTTGGGAGAGCCCCGGCCCTCGACTGCGCCCCGGGCGAGGGCCGCGGCCAGCCAGGAGGCGGGCTCGGGAGCCACCTGATGTTTCGCGGCATCCGGAGCGATGGATTCCTGAAGCCTGCGCGCGCGAGCGGCGTCCGAAAAGGCCGGTCCGGCCCAGAAATATGCGGCCTTGGCCGTGTGGACGCCCCATGATTCGAAACCGCGGCGCACCCGGGCCGACACATCGGAGGCCATCGCCATCCATTCCGTTTCCGGCGCGGCGTCGGACGGGGCGCGACCGGCGATGACAAGTTCGGAGGCGCCATCCCGGCCGGCGATCAGCATCCAACGACCATAGCCCGCAGCGAAAACCGCCGCCGGACCCGTGTCGGGAAGTCCGTCCCGGAGCGCCATCTCCCACGCGATCGGCGCCTCGGCATGGAGGATCCATGGATCCACCGGCGCCGCGGCACAGGCGCGCAGAACGTCTTCCTCCTGCACCGCCACGGCGAACGACGACCAGCCGCGGTCCGACCGGCGAAGTGGAGTGAACAGGTACCGGCTGCGCTCCAGCGGAAAAGGCAGTTCCACGTCGAGCCGGGAAGGGAGAATCCGGCCGGCAACGCGGCGGGAGACCGCCGGCACGGCCAGCCGGCGATGGGCCGCCAGACGCGCGGGCAAAACCATCGCAATCGTCGCCGCGCCGCGCCGTTGTTCATGTTCGGCCGCGCGAAGGACGGCTTGGGCTTCCGGGGCGCGGTCTGGGCCAGCGTAGAGTTTTTCGACACGAGTCCGGCCCCATGCGCGCCGCGCGCGGACGACGCAGCATGCGTCTCCGCCGCCATCCACACCATAAGCTTTCACCGGCCGGAACCATGCCGCCATACGCCCGATCATACCCTATTTTCGGATGCGCGAACAGGAGCGGCACTTGCGCGATCGGGCTATCCCCCCGTCCCATCGCGAGGGTTCAGACTTTACCGGGGTTCAAAATCGGCTGCCTAATGTTCCGGGGCCGGGGCTGCGGGCCGACTTTCCGCCCGGTGCGAATAACTAGCGAAGGTGTACATAATTGCATTGATTTCCGTTCAGGATTGTGTTTGTATGCAATCGGACGTTAAAAGAATTCTATCGGTTTGGTCGACAAATAGGGCTGGGTTTGTGGCGTCTTGTTTTCTGGAGGGGGGCGATGAGCAAACGA
>JAGOHE010000003.1 GCA_017996315.1 Kiritimatiellia bacterium
TGCTGCGGCGCGAGGCCCCGCAGGGGGGGGAGGTTCCCCGCCTGGACCGCTCCGCGGAGCGCGTTCTTGAAGCCTATAGCTGGCCGGGCAATGTGCGCGAACTCGAAAACGCCATTCGCCATGCGCTTGCCTTCTGCAAAGAGGGCGTTCTGAGCGCAACCGATCTGCCCGCGCGCATTGTGGAAGCCGTTGGCCCGATGGTGCCGGAGTTCGAGGGGGCGGATCGGATTAGCGCGGAACTTGAGGAATACCGTGGCAAGTCTCTTAAGACTTTTCTGCGGAGCAAGGAAAAAGAATACATCTCCATGGTGATTGATCAGCTCGATGGCGACAAGGAGGCGGCTGCCCGGGCGTTGAAGATCAGTCTGGCCACCCTCTATCGAAAATTGCCCGGAGCCGACACGCCTTGAGTCGGAGCCGCGGCCTCTCACAGGAGATCCCGTGAAATCGAACATTCGCCCTTCCTATGTTCCGGGCGATGCGTTGGCGCGGCTCTGCGCTCACGCCCGCGAAATGGATTCTGTTCATCTGCGCGATTTGTTCCGCGACGATCCGAACCGCGCGCGACGTTACCATCTTGAAGCCGGGGATCTGGCGCTGGACTATTCCAAGAACCGGATCACCGACCGGACCCTGACCCTGCTGCTCGACCTCGCCCGGGAAGCGCGCGTGACCGCCGAGCGGGATGCCATGTTCGCGGGCGAGCCCATCAACCGAACGGAACACCGGTCGGTGCTGCATGTCGCGCTGCGGGCGCCGCGGGATGCGATGATCCTCGTGGACGGCCAGGATGTGATGCCCGGGGTCCATGACGTGCTCGATCGCATGGGCGCATTCGCGAAGCGGGTGCGTTCGGGAGACTGGAAAGGCCACACCGGTCGCCGCATCCGGAGCGTGGTGAACATCGGTATCGGCGGTTCCGATCTCGGACCAGCCATGGCCACACAGGCGCTCCTGCCGTTCTCCGACCGGTCCCTGGATGTGCGGTTCGTGTCCAATATTGACGCCACCCATCTGGCGGAGACCGTGCGCGATCTCAATCCCGCGGAAACGATGTTCATTGTCGCCTCCAAAACTTTTACGACGGAGGAGACGATGACCAACGCGACCAGCGCGCGCGCGTGGTTGCTCCGATCCCTGGGAGATCCCTCGGCGGTCTCCCGTCATTTTGTCGCCGTGTCCACCCATGCCGGACGGGTTGCGGAGTTCGGAATCGATCCCGCCCACATGTTTGAATTCTGGGATTGGGTCGGGGGGCGATATTCGTTGTGTTCCGCCATCGGCCTTCCGCTCATGCTGTCGATCGGGCCGGAGCATTTCCGCGACATGCTTGCCGGGTTCCACCGCATGGACCGGCATTTTGTCGAAGCGCCGCTGGAGTCCAACATGCCCGTCCTGCTGGCTTTGCTGGGGGTGTGGTACAACAACGCCTGGGGCGCTCAGACGCACGCGATCCTGCCCTACGACCAATACCTGTCCCGGTTCCCGGCGTATTTCCAGCAGGCGGATATGGAAAGCAACGGGAAATGCACCGATCGAAATGGCCGTCCGGTGGGCTATCAGACCGGTCCGGTGCTCTGGGGCGAGCCGGGCACGAACGGCCAGCACGCTTTCTATCAGCTGATTCATCAGGGCACGAAACTCATCCCATGCGATTTCATCGGCTTCGCCCGGTCGCAGAATCCGATCGGCGATCATCATGACCGGCTGATGGCCAACTTTTTTGCCCAGACAGAAGCGCTGGCCTTCGGGAAGACCATGGATGAAGTCCGGGCCGAGGGAGTGGCCGAAGCGCTGGTTTCTCACAAGACCTTCCCCGGAAACCGTCCGACCAATACGATCCTGGCTCCCGAGTTGACGCCGTCCGTACTCGGGCAGTTGATTGCTTTGTACGAACACAAAATCTTCACCCAGGGCATTCTCTGGAACATCCACTCATTCGACCAGTGGGGGGTGGAGTTGGGAAAGGTGTTGGCCCGGAGGATTCTGCCGCAACTGCAATCAAACGTTCCGCTGGAGCATGACGCTTCCACGAATGCGTTAATTGAACGGTACCGGGAGTGGCGACGGAAGGGGTAGGGGGCGGCGCCCGCGAGGGCTAATCCATGTACAGCACCACGGCGCTGGAATTGTCGTGTCCGCCGACGGCCAGGGCCGCATGCGCAATAGACGCTGCCGCCGCCCGGGCGCCGTTCGGACGGTGATCCCGCAATAAATTGCGCAGTGTTTCCATGTCGAGCGGTTCCGAAACGCCATCCGTGCATATCATCCAGGCGTCTCCCGAGCGGACGTCCATGCGCGTGATATCCAGTTGCACATCGGCCCGGTGATCAATGGCTCGAGTGATGGCGCGGCGCTGGCGAAGCGGCAAGTCCGCCGCCTCCTGCCCGAGAAGGGTCTCCAAATTATGGGGCTTATAGGCGCAGGCGATTTGGTCGCCGCGCACGCGGAACGCCAGGCTGTCCCCCGCATGCAGCAGCGCCAGCGACGACTCGCCCATCCGCGGATAGACAAGAACGGCCAGTGTGCTGCCCACCGCCGAAACGGAATGCTGAATAGCCCAGGCCTGGATGGCATGGGCGGCATCCAGAGCCGCGGCCGTAATGCGGTGGATCATATCTTCGAGGCCGAATTGCGGCAGAGCATGGCGCGCCTGTTTCAACGATGCGACTACGCCGTCCGCCACCATATGGCTGGCTTCGGATCCGCCTTGATGGCCCCCCATGCCGTCGCACACACCGAACACGCCCCACTCCGGAATTTCGATCACGCAATCTTCATTCCGGGGGCGCGGGCCGCACAGGGAAACCGAACCATAATCCACCCGCGTGGGCGGATTCGGCAGCAGCTGCGTATCGCCCCGCCGGCCGGAGAGAGAGGCGTTCATGATGCCGGCCTCCTTTGCCGGGCCGCGACGGCCTCCTCATACACGGACCAGGTCGTCCGCGCCGCCTGATTCCAGGAAAATTTCCGCGCGCGTTCCAGCCCGGCGGTGCGGAGGCGGGCGGCCAGAGCGGGATCGGTCAGTACGCTCGTCAGGGCACCGGCCAGCGCCGCGGGATCGCGGGGATCCACCATGAGCGCGGCATCTCCCGCCACTTCGGGCAGCGAGCTGACTCCGCTGCACACCACCGGTGTGCCGCAGGCCATGGCTTCAAGGATGGGCAGCCCGAACCCCTCGTACAAGCTCGGCAGCACAAACACATGGGCCTGTCGATAGGCTTCGAGCAGGCGCGGCCCGTCCACATACCCCGACCACTCCACGCGATCCGATATCCCCAGCAGGCTCGCGAGGTGCTCCGCTTCGGGATACCGCGGATCGGGCGCGCTGACCACGCGCAGTTTCGCTCCGGGCACGGAACGCGCTACCGTCGCGAACGCTTCCATCACCCCCGTCAGATTTTTATACGGATCCCGGCGTCCGACGAACAGGATCTGCCCGGGAACCGGTGGCGCGTTGCCGGGAGCATACATCGCTCCCGCGGCTTCGGGCACGACCCGGATGCGGGGGGACGCATTCGGATCGAGCGCCGTCAATACATCGCCGCGCGTGTGGGCGCTGGGCGTAATGATGAGATCCGCGCGTCTTGCCGCTTCGCGCATGAGCCGGCGGACCAGCCCGCGCGCCATGTTCTTTCGGGCCTTGGGGGTAAACTCAGGATGCAGGACGGGGATCAAGTCATGCAGCGTAACCACCAGCGCCAGCCGTCCGGGCGGGCGGGATGCAGGGAAGGCGCCCAGCGGAACCATGAAGTTGGGCGCATGATACACCTGCGCGTCCAGCGAACGGAGTAGGCGGGGCCAGCTAATTTGCGCGCGCGGAGAAAACGGCCCGAAGGGGAAGACGCGGCTCTGCACCGCGGAACCGGCCGGTAGCGCGAGCAAATCCATTTCCCGGCGCGCAATCTCCGGATCGTGAAACAACAGGGTCAGACGCCGGCCATCGGCGGTGCGCGCGAGTTCCGAGGCGAGTTCCCGGGTGTAGCGCCCAATCCCGCTCAACTCGCGGAAGATCCACCGCATGTCCAACGCCGCGTGGATCGGACTCGATCCCGCGCCGGTCATGCCAGCTCCCGGTATACGGTCCAGGTCTCTCGCGCCGTCTGATCCCATGCATAGCGGGCGGCATGCGCGAAGCCCTGCGCCCGGAGCTTGGATCGCTCCGCGGAATTGTGACACAACCGACGGATGGATTCCGCCCAGAGGTCCGCGTCGAAGGATTCCATCAGCAGCGCGCCGCCCTCCAACACTTCACGAAGCGATCCGCCGGTGGACGAAATGACCGGCGCGCCGCACGCCATCGCTTCAAGCGGCGGGAATCCGAAACCTTCATAGCGGGAGGGGAACACGAGACACTCCGCTCCCGCATAAATGGACGGCAGATCTTCCTCGGCCGCATACTCGAGCCACCGGATGTGCGCATGACGGGGGGAATCCTCGATACGGCGCAGGATTGGCTCACAACGCCAGCCGCGCATGCCCACCAGCACGAGATCCCAATCTTCGTCCGCCAGTCGTTCGAAGATATCGACCAGCAGCGGGATATTCTTGCGCGGCTCCAGTGTTCCCACGAACAGCAAATATGGGCGGCTCAGGCCCAGCCGGGCGCGCGCGGCGGCGGCCCAGTCGGGACGCGGTGGCGCGAAGGAGCGTTCGAGTCCCGGATATATCGGCCGAAGCCGATCGCGGGGCGCCCCCAGCAGATCATGGATATCGTCCGCCATCGCCCGGCTGTCGGTGATGATCCGGTCTGATCGCTCGACCGTTTCGCGGATATGGTCGGTCAGATAGCGCAAATTTTTGCGTTCCGTGGTCTCCGGCATCCGCAGGAACGACACGTCATGGATCGTTACGACGCTCTTCCCCCGCGTCAGAGGCGGACGGATGAAATTGGGGAAGTGATAGAGATCGTACTTCCCTGCCATCCAATTGAATGGGGGAAACCGGAGCCGTTTCCACGACTGTTGCGCGATCCGGCCGGGAATCCACCGGATGCGCCGGGCGGGGAGGGGAGGCGCGCCTTCGCCCGCGCCCCGGCCTCGGAAATCGAAATAGAAACCTTCGATCTTCTCGCCGGGTTGAGCGGCGGAGGCCAGATGCGCCGCGAGAGCATGCGTATACCTTCCGACACCGGTGCGATGTCCCAAGGCCGACTGGACATCAAGACAGACGCGCATGAAGCTCCCGGATCCGGTCAGCGGACGAGACCACGCTCAGTGATACTCTTGCCACTCGGGCTCGTTCTCGAAAATCCAGCGGTAATATTCCACGCCCTTGAGTTGGGATGCCGCGCCTTCGTCCACCACCACCGTACATGTCGGGTGAAGCTGAATGGCGCTGGCGGAAATCATCGCGGTGATCGGACCTTCCACGGCGGCGGCGAGCACCTCCGCCTTGGCCTTTCCGGTGACGAGCATGATAATGCGGCGGCTTTCCAGAATCGTTCCCACGCCCATCGTGATCGCGCGATGGGGCATGCTCTTCGGATCATTGAACAGTGTGCAGTTTTCGGCGATCGTCGTGCTCGTCAGGCTCTTGACACGGGTGCGGGAGCGCAGGGCCGAAAGTGGCTCGTTGAAGCCGATATGACCGGATTTTCCCAGACCCAGCAGTTGCAGGTCGATGCCCCCGATTTCCTGGATATGCTGCTCGTATCTCCGGCATTCGGCATCCAGATCATTCGCGGTTCCAATGGGCAGATGCGTGCATCGCAGGTCGATGTTCACCTTGGAAAACAGGTGATGGTTCATATAGTAGCGGTACGAGCCTTCGTGCGTGGGAGGAAGCCCGACATATTCATCAAGGTTGAACGTCCGGCACAGAGAGAAGTCCAGCCCCTCCTTCTTGTGCATGTTCGCCAGTTTTCCGTAGAGCGTTTCCATCGTTCGGCCCGTGGCCAGCCCCATGACCAGGTGGGGTTTGGCCCGGATGGTCTTGGCGATCATTCGGGATACCAGGTCGCAGGCCGCATCCGCTGTTGGTTGTATGATGACTTCCATGTGACTCTCCTTCGTGATGACCCGGTGTTCCGGGACCGCACATCACTATTTCAGCATGCCATCAAGCGCGGGTTCAGGCGAGCCCGAATTCCCGCCGGTTGGCCTCGCAGGAGGGCAACACGGGTCTTTCGCTCAGGCCGCTCTTGAGCATCGCCTGTTCGTCCGCGCCCGCCGTCAGCGGAAGGACCGCTTGCGCGCCTTCCATGGCGGAACGCTGGAGCGCCAGCATGATTTCGGCGCCGGCATACGCGCGATCGAACTGGCAGGGATGCTCCTTCGTGCCGTCCAGCCAATCCGCCATATCCTGTATGTACGGGGGCATGTCCGCGTCATAATTCATCGCGCCCTCACCGCTCTGGTATCCGCCCGACCGGGTGACCGCGCGCCATCCTCCGTTCGTGAGCACTTCGGCGAAACCTTCCGTGCCTTGCGCTCCGATCCGGTTCTTGCCCCACCATTTGCCCACTTCGGGCTGATCAGGCGCGCCGGCGCCGCATTCATACCAGCCGCGCACGCCGTTGGCGAACTGCACCACACCGGCGATGTAATCGGGCGAGGGATGGTTGTCCGTTAACTTCGCCCGCCCGGCCGCCTGCGCCATGGCCCACTCGGCGGGGGCATAGCCGTTGTATTCGCAGGAGTAATCGATGAGGTGCGAGAGCATGTGCGTCATCCAGCCCGTCGCGGACCCGTACACCGTATGAATCCGCCCCAGCGCTCCGCTGGCCGCAATTTCCGCGACTTTGCGGTAATGCGGCCCGTACCGATGCTGGTGGCTGACCACGGCCTTAATTCCTGAGGCGCGGATCAGATCGCGGAGCGTCATGGCTTCCGCGCTCGTGAGCGCCACGGGCTTTTCCATCGCGATCAACTTCGCGCCGGCCTCCACCCCCGCGCGTACAAACGCGGTGCGCAGGTGGGGCAGGGTGCAGAAACAGAATACGTCGGGTTTGAGTTCCCGGGCCATGGCGGCCATATCCACGCCGGTGCGTACCTCGCCCCCGAGCTTTTCAGCGGCCGCCTGCGCGCGGGCCGGATCAATGTCGCACAACCCGACGACCTTGAACCGGGGATTGGCGTTGAAGGCGGAGGCGTGGTGAACACCGCGTTTTCCTGTGCCGACGACCATGACCGTGTACATGGAACTCATACGTAAGACTCCTTGGGGGAAGAAACCCAAGGCGCCGGCCGACTGAAGGCCGGCGCCTCGCGGTTATGCGCTATTACTTATCCTCGCAGCAGATCCCCGCGCGGGCCGCGCCGGGTGCCTTGCTGCAGGATTCGGGATGCAGTTTCTCCCACTCGAGAACCTTCCCGATCGTGTAATCCACTTCTTCCTTGGTCAGTTCGGGGAACATCGGAAGGCTGATGCAGCACGCCGCGTTCGCTTCCGCGTTGGTCAGCGGTCCGACGATGCGGGCATCCTTGCCCCACGGATACCCTTCCTGCTGGTGGATGGCGATCGAATAGTGCGTCTTCGCGTCCACGCCCTGCTCATTCAGCCACTTCAGCATGGGATCACGATCCTGCGGGCGCTTGGTTTCGATCACGTAGAGGTGCCACACATGCCGGTACCCCGGTTTCGCGTAGGGCAGATCCACGCACGTCACGTTTTTCAGCCCCTCGGTGTAGCGTTTCGCCCACTGGATGCGCTGGTTGTTCCACTCATGGATGTGCTTCAGTTTGACGCTGAGCACTCCGGCTTGAATGTCGTCGAGCCGGCTGTTGAAGCCGAAGCTGTGTACATTACGGGCGGGAGATCCATGGGCGCGCAGCAGCTTGGTCCGGCGGTTGATTTCTTCATCATTGGTCACGATCGCCCCGCCATCGCCGAAGCATCCGAGGTTCTTCTGAATGATGAAGCTCGTCGCCACGGCATCGGAAAGCTCCCCGATCTTGAAGGTGTCGCCGGCGGCGTCGATCGCCTGGGCGTTATCTTCGAGAATCTTGAGGCCGTGCTGGTCGGCAATTTTGCGGATGCGGACCATGTCGGCGCACTGCCCGTACAGGTGAACGGGGATGATGCAGCGCGTTTTCGGGGTGATGGCCTTCTCGATCTTCTCGGGGCAGATGGTCTTGGTCTTGGGGCAGCAGTCCACCAGAACAGCGGTCGCTCCGGCGATCCAGATGGCTTCAGCGGTCGCGAAAAACGTGTTGGCGTTGGTGATAACTTCATCGCCCTTGCCGATGCCCATCGCCATGAGGCTCAGCCACAGGGCGTCGGTGCCGTTGCCGCAGGGAATGGAGAACCGGGTGCCGGAAAACGCGGCAAATTCCTTCTCAAACTGCTTGTTCATCGGCCCATGAACATATTCGCCGCTGTCCAGAACCTTCTGGATATGGGCGTCAATGTCCTTCTGGACATTGTGATATTGCCGGGTGTGCCCGTAGAACGGAACTTTCATCGAGTACTCTCCATGGGTTGTTCGGGTGCTCTTTTCACATGCGCCAGCCGGTTCCGGGAGGCTTCTCCACGGTCGGTTCGGCGCGAAATCTCAGGCGGACAGGACGAGCTTTTTCAGCGCGGCCGCGTCGCCTTGGTCGATGCTGACTCCCGCCGGGAGCACGTTCTGGAACGCGCCATCCGCCCACCGGCGCAACCGGTAGAGCGTGGCAAACGTATAGTTCGGCGCCTCGCCGCCCTGGCCGCCGACAATCTCGCCGCCGCGGCGGACATTGTCCTGCATCCACGAGGGCAGGGTGAGGTGATAGGGATTACGCTGAACTTCGCCAACGTGGAAGGAAATGGCCGCGACCAGGTCGGCGACATCCGTTTCGCTCATCTCCAGCATGATGTTGGGCGTGCCCATCGCCGCCCAGAATTCAGTTTCGATAACGAGGGTCGAGAATCGCCCGCCCAGCATCCGCATGGCCTCCACCACCAGATGATGCGTGCCGATATGCGTGCCGTTCCAATCCCCATCATGCGGGAACATGACCACGCCGGGCTTTTCTTCCTCGAGCATGCCGGCGATGATGCCGACGGCGCGCGACCAGTTGGCCGGATCGCTATCCTTGCCCTTGGGACTGATCTTCTCAAGTCCGCCCGGCTGCGTGGTGCGAAGGCCGAAGCCCAGGTATTCGCACGCGGCGCGGAGTTCTTCCAGACGCGCGGCCTGGCGCTGCTTGTTGGAGCCTTGAGTGACGGCGACGTTGATCACCGGGCATCCTACTTCGCGCATCAGGCGAACCGCCATGCCGCCGATGATGCATTCATCATCCGGGTGGGGTGCGAACAGCAGCACTTTGGGGGCGTCCGCCTGAACCGGGGACCGCGGCGTTGGGGCAATGCCACCGAGCGGAAGTTTCCGTCCATCGCTCATGAGCCGCGCGTATCCCTGCACCATGGCCAGATATGGATTATTCATGAGGAACCCTTTCTACAATGGTATATTTCCGGTCGGAATATATCACGAGCGTGCCGTGTATCCGCAAGAAATAAAACGGACCTTCCGTGAAGGGGTGTGCGCATTCCCGCCCCGGAGGTTGGAATCCGCCGATCTTCCAGCGCATCAATTGATCCCTGATCTGCTATGATGATCAAATCGCGGGTGTCCATCAGTGGAATCCGTCGGAGGTGGAGGCTTCATGACTGCACAAGCAAAAGGCGGACTGGGACGCGGGCTCGGCGCATTGATCGCTCCGCGCAGATCCGAGTCGGGGACGTCGGACGCGAGTCCGGCGGCGGCCGCTTCGGCGGCGCTCAGCGCCGCGGCCCACGCGCATGCCGCGCAGACCCCCGGGGGTCCCCCTTCGATGGTGGAGGTCGGGCGGATTCGCGCCAACCGCCGCCAACCGCGGCATCGGTTTGAAGCCGAGCCGATGGACGAGCTGGTCTCCAGCATCCGCGCCCATGGAATTTTGCAGCCGCTGATTGTCCGCCGGTCGGACGAGGGTTACGAGCTGATCGCCGGCGAGCGCCGCCTGCGCGCCGCTCGCGCCATCGGCCTGACCTCCGTTCCGGCCCGGCTGGTGGACTGCGACGACGCGACCGCCCTGGAATGGGCGCTGGTCGAAAACCTGCAGCGCGAAAATCTGAATCCGATTGAGGAGGCCGACGGCTACCGGGAACTGCAGGAGCAGTTCAAGCTGACCCAGGAACAGGTCGCCGAACGGGTCGGCAAACCGCGAGCCACCGTGGCGAACGCGCTGCGCCTGCTGTCCTTGCCCGCGGACGTCCGTGAAATGGTCGAACAGGGCCGTCTGGCGGCCGGGCACGCCAAGGTGCTGCTCTCCGCGCCCACCGGGTTGATGTCCGCCCTCGCGCGCCAATGCGCGATCGAAGGTTGGTCGGTCCGCGATCTCGAACGCGAAGCGGCCAAGCGATCGCGCGGCGTCGCGCCCCGGAAGCCCCGAGTGGCCCGGGACGATGTGCCACCCGAGCATGCTCGCGATCTGCAGGAGCTATTGCAGCAGAAACTCGGCACCGCGGTGCGCGTGACTTCAAGCCAGACGTTGCCCAACGGCAAGAAGCGCCGCGGCCGGATCGAGATTGATTACCTGACCGCCGACGATCTCGATCGCCTCATGCTGATCCTCGGCCTGTCCAACGAATTTTGACCGCCGTGGACGAAATCCTTATCGAACCTCCCCTGACCGAGGAACGCGCACGCGCATTGCGCGCCGGTCAACCGGTGCGAATCTCGGGCGTACTCTACGCGGCGCGCGATGCCGCCCACGCGCGATTGATCCAGGCGCTCGACCGGGGCGAGCCCCTGCCGTTCGATCCGGAAGGCGCGATCATCTATTACGTCGGCCCTACGCCCGGTCATTCCGGCCAGATCGTGGGATCCGCGGGTCCGACCACCAGCGAACGGATGGATGCGTACGCTCCGCGTTTGATAGAGCGGGGTGTCCGCGGAACCATGGGCAAAGGCGAGCGCACGGCGCCGGTGGTCGAGGCCATGCGCCGGTATGGGGCCGTCTATTTTGCCGCGATCGGCGGCATGGGCGCGCTGCTCGGCCGGGCGATCGTGTCCGCCGAAGTCATCGCCTATCCCGACTTGGGCACCGAAGCCCTGCGTAAACTCGTGGTGAAGGATTTTCCCGCATGGGTGGGGCAGGATGCTCAGGGCGGAAGCATCTTCCGCCATCTTTGATGAACTCGTCAGCGCATCGGAAATCGCCTACGCTATCGCCCAGCGTAATGAGGAATCTTCATGACGGATCGTCAGTGGCTGGATGTATGCGCGGAGACGGATTTTCTGGAAACCGATCGCCGGGAATGGACGGGGCCGGATGGCGAGGAGGTCATCGTGATCCGCAAAGATCGCCAGTATTTCGCCCTGAGCAACCAATGCACCCATGCGCAGGCGCTGATGATCGGCGCGACCATTGATGGCTACGAGATCGAATGCCCCCTGCACGGCGCGCGATTCGATATCCGGTCCGGCCGGGTCACGGCGCCTCCCGCGACCACGTCGTTGAAGTGCTACCCGGTTCGTGTCGCCGACGGCCGCGTGTGGATCCGAATCTGAGCGGGGAATCATGTCCAAACCTGTATCATGGACCGAGCGGTTGCCCGATGGAGTGAAACGGGAGGTTCGGGTGACCTTTCTCGGCGCGCGCGATCTGCGCTGGCAATCGTTGCGCTCGGATGCGGAGGGCTGGGTGTATGATTTTCCTCCATCCGCGGAAGACTGGGAAGCGTTGACCGAGCGTATCGAGGCCCGCTACCGGCGGCGATCGGCGAGTTTGAAGCAGGTCGAATTGGTCCGGCGCCTGCGAAAGGAATCTGGTTTGTGAATATATTAGTGTCGAATGACGATGGCATCTACGCCCCTGGAATTGCCGCGCTGGTGAGCTCGCTCGCGCCGCTGGGGCAGGTGACGGTGGTCGCGCCCAGTTCCGAGCGGAGCGCGGTCGGACACGCCATTACCATCTCCGATCCGATCAAAGTGCGGGAAGTCAGCCGGAACGGATGGCACGGTTTTGCCGTGGGCGGCACGCCCGCGGATGCTGTGAAACTGGCGGTCTGCACGCTGCTGCCGAAACCGCCCGATGTGGTGGTGAGCGGGATCAACCTGGGGCCGAACGCGGGAATTGCGGTGTTGTATTCCGGAACGGTCTCGGCGGCGACCGAAGGAACGATCCTGCAAATTCCCAGCATGGCCGTCTCGCTGAACACATTTGAACATCCGCATTGGGAGACAGCCGCGGAGGTGGCCCGAAAGCTGACAGAGCGCCTGTGCGCGACTCCTCTGCCGCACGGGGTGCTGCTGAATGTCAATGTGCCCAATGTTCCGCTCGCTGATCTTCGGGGCTACCGGTCCACGAGCATGGCGCGATCGCGGTTCATCGAAACGTTCCATGCGCGCAAGGATCCGCGCGGCGGCGCCTACTATTGGATGGACGGCTATCTGGAGGTGCTGGGCGAGCGGGAGGGCACGGATCTCGAGGCGCTGGAGTCTGGATTTGTCTCCATGACGCCGATTCATTTCGACCTGACCCACACGGCTTCCCGCCATCAGTTGGCCAGCTGGGCCGACGAACTGTAGCGTTTGAGGTGTCTCGGTTCTGATCGCTGCCCGCGGGATGGCGTGGATGCAACGGAGGACTCGCGGCCAGCCCGGACGCCCGTCGGGCGTGAGATGGGATCGCAAGGATTCAGCTTTTTTTGCGCGCATTTCTCCCTATCCATCGAAAACGCCAATGCTCCCGCCACCTCGTTGCCGGCCCAGCGATCGCGCATTCGGATTGTCCGCGATGGACCGGTTGCATAGAATAACCCGATGGATCGGACGAACGGATATCTTGCGGCCGGCATGGCCGCGTGTCTGGGGTTAAGCGCCCTCGGGCTTTCCCGGTGCGATAACAGTCCGTATCCGCCAGCGGATCGCGCGTCCCGCACGCTGTTTCTGTATTCCGTCACTCCGACCTCCAAGCTCGATCCCGCGACATCCTATTACACGCACGAAGGGGACGTGATCGACAACATCTATGAGCCGCCGTTCGACTATCACTACCTGAAGCGCCCCTACGAGCTGATTCCGCTGATCGCCGAGCGTATTCCCGAGGCCGTGTGCCGGGATGCCCATGGCGAGGTTCTGCCCGCCGCCGCCCCGGATGAGCAGGTGGCGCGCGTGGAATACGTAATTCCTCTGCGCAAAGGCATTCGCTACCAGCCCCATCCCTGTTTTGCCCGCGGCCCGGATGGCGCCCCGCTGTATCGCAACCTGACATCGGGAGACCTGCGCGGAATTGAAACGCCCAACGATTTTCCCGTTCTCGGGACCCGGGAGGTGGTGGCGGGGGATATTGTGTTCGCGATTCGCCGCCTTGCGGACCCGCGCATTGCATGCCCCATCCAGCAGACGCTTGGACGCAGCATCGCGGGCTTCTCCGAGTTGGGCAACGCGTACGAAGATCGTGTCAGCCGGGAGCGGGAGCGGCGAAAGGCGGAGGGCGGACCGGCCTACGATGCGGTGGCGGATGAGCGGGAGCGGCCCATCGTGGTGGAGTACATGTCACCGGAGTTCCGTTTCGAGGGCGCGCAGGCGCCGGACGATTACACCCTGAAGATCGTGCTGACCCGCCGGTATCCGCAGATACTCTACTGGATGGCGATGCATTTCTTCGCGCCCCTTCCGCACGAGGCGCTGGAGTTTTACGCGCAGGCGCCTCTCGCCGAGAAACAGATGTCCATCAATACCTGGCCCGTCGGATCGGGGCCGTATCTGCTCAGCCAGTACGATCCCACACGGGAGATCGTGCTCGCGCGCAATCCGAATTTTGAGGGACGGCCCTATCCTTCGGAAGGAGAGCCGGACGATGCGGAACGCGGTCTGCTCCGCGACGCGGGGCGGACAATTCCGCTGAACGATCGAGTGGTGATGACTCTCGAGAAGGAACCCATTCCGCAGTGGAATAAATTTCTCCAGGGATATTACGACGTATCGGCGATCACCCCGGAGGCCTTCGATCGCGCGGTCAGTCTCAGCACCTCCGGGGATGCCACGCTGACCCCCGAGTTGGCGTCCAAGGGTATCCAGATGACCAGCGCAGTATCGGCATCCATGTTCTACTTCGGCTTCAACATGCGCGACGATACCGTTGGCGGTCTCACGGATCGTGGGCGCAAACTCCGGCAGGCCATTTCCATCGCCCTCGATTATCAGGAATATCTCGATATCTTCGCCAACGGGCAGGGAGTTGTGGCTCAGGATCCCATTCCGCCGGGTATATTCGGATCCCGGACCGGACCGGAAGGCGTAAACCCCTTCACGGATGTCTGGGATGCCGGACAGCGCCGTCCGCGGCGGCGCAGCCTCGACGATGCGCGCCGGCTGCTGGGTGAGGCGGGGTATCCCAACGGACGCACACCCGATGGGCATTCGCTCGTGATCTATCTCGACCACTCGCAGGGGGGCGAGCCGACCTTTGTCAGCCGGTTCGAGTGGATGCGTCAGCGGCTCGCGTTGATCGGCATCGACCTGCAGGAACGCGGCACGGAGCTGAAGCGATTCCGCGAGAAAATGGACCAGGGCGCCTTCATGACCTGCATGATGGGCTGGAGCGCCGACTATCCCGATCCGGAGAATTTTCTATTTCTGTATTACGGGCCGAACTCGCGCGTGGACTCCGGCGGAGGAGGGGAGAACAGCACCAACTACCGCAATCCCGAGTACGACGCGCTCTTCTCCCGGATGGAAGCGATGTCCAACGGACCGGAACGCCAGGAGATCATCGACCGGATGCTGGCCATCCTGCGCGAGGATGCACCCATGTGCTTCGGCTATTTCCCGCGCGCCTACGTGCTGTATCATTCCTGGCTGCGCAATGGAAAAACCCATCTGATGAGCCGGAACATTTATCAATATCGTTGGGCGGTGGCGGAGGACCGCGTGCGCCGGCAGACGGAGTGGAACCGTCCGCGCATTCTTCCGATTCTGGCGCTGGAAGCGCTGTTTCTGGCGGGGCTGTGGCCGGCGATCCAAGCCTACCGCCGATCCGAGCGCGGGGGGGCGGTGCGATGCTGACCTATCTGATCCGCCGTGTGCTCTACGCCCTTCCGATCCTGATCGGGGTGAACCTGCTGACCTTCACCTTGTTCTTCGTGGTGTCGTCGCCGGACGATATGGCCCGGCAGATTCTGGGCGACAAGCGGGTGGACCGGCAGGCGATGGAAAACTGGAAACGAGAACGGGGCTATCACCTGCCTCGCGTATGGAACGCGCAGGAGCAGGGTGTCGCGCGCGTCACCCAGACCATTTTCTGGCAAAAGAGCATGAAGCTGTTCGTGTTTCAGATGGGCGTTTCGGATCTCGACGGCAGCTCCATTGCCCGGGAAGTCCGCCGCCGCATCGCGCCGTCGCTGCACATCACCCTGCCGATGTTCCTGATTTCGCTGGGCATCGACATCGTCCTGGCCATGCTGGTGGCGTTTTACCGCGGGAGTTATATCGACGCATTCGGCCTCGTCGTGTGCGTCGTGCTCATGTCGGTATCCATGCTGTTTTACATCATCGGCGGGCAGTTCCTGTTTGCGAAGTTCCTCCGCCTGTATCCCATCTCCGGGTATGCGGACGGATTGGAGGGGATGCGCTTTGTCCTGCTCCCCGTGGTGATCGGCATTCTGGCCGGCATCGGGAGCGCCGTGCGGTTCAATCGGACGGTGTTTCTGGAAGAAATCAACAAGGACTATATCCGCACCGCCCGGGCGAAAGGGCTGAGCGAGGGCGCCGTGCTGTTCCGGCACGTGCTGAAGAACGCCATGATCCCCATTCTGACCTCGGTGGTGGTGCAGATTCCGTTCCTGATCATGGGCAACCTGCTGCTCGAAAATTTCTTCGCAATTCCCGGGCTGGGCAGCTACCTGATTGACGCCATCCGGCAGCAGGATTTCTCGGCCGTGTGCGCCATGGTCTATCTCGGATCGCTGCTGTATGTCGTTTCGCTCGTGCTCGTGGATGTCTCCTATACGCTGGTGGACCCCCGGGTCCGGATCGGATAATTGCGGATGTCATTGGGCTGGAATCATTGGTATGTGCAGGACGCGATCGTCGCGTTCCTGCTGCTCGGCCTGGCGCGGATCCTCTGGATTCTGCGCCGGGAACCCTATTGGCGCGCCGCCGCCCGGGAACTCGCGCGTCGAAAAATGGCCATGGTCTCATTGGGCATCATCGTGATCTATGCCGTCATCGCCCTGCTCGACAGCGTGGGCGGTCATCCCGCCCTGCGGGATTCCGACGGCGCATTGATGCGCGGGCCGGACGGACGCGTTCTGCGCGATCCCAAGGGGCTTTCGGCGCTCGACTGGATCGCCACGCCGTTGCGCGAGCGCCGCGAAAAGACCTACAGCGCGCCCTTCGCCCGCGCCCAGTTCACGCCGGAATTCGTGCCGGATTCCGAGGGGAACATCCGGCAGATCTACCCGGAGCTGCGCCATCCCGGCGCCCATCCGCTGGGCACCGACAAGGTCGGGGAGGATGTGCTCTACCAGGCGCTCAAGGGCGTCCGCACCGGCGTCATTCTTGGATTGGTGACCACGCTGCTGGTGATTCCATTCGCGATCTTTTTCGGCGTCGTCGCCGGATATTTTGGCGGGGTGACGGATGACCTTATCCAGTATCTCTACACCGTGCTGGCTTCGATTCCGCCGATTCTCCTCATCGCCGCGTTCATCATGATTTTCGGACGCGGACTGCCCCAGCTCGTGCTCATCATGGGCATCACCTCATGGACCGGGCTGTGCCGGGTGCTCCGCGGGGAAACGCTGAAAATCCGCGAGATGGAGTACGTCCAGTCCGCCGAATCGCTCGGACAGTCTCCTGTGCGCATCATCCGCCGGCACATCGTGCCTAACCTCATGCACCTGGTGGTGATCACCCTGGTGCTCGGGTTCTCGGGCCGGGTGCTTTCGGAGGCGGCCCTGACCTATGTGGGCGTCGGCGTGGGCGCGGACACCTATTCATGGGGCCGTATGATCAACGACGCGCGCATGGAGCTGGCGCGCGATCCGGTGGTTTGGTGGAAACTGGCCGCGGCTTTTGTCGCCATGTTCGGAATCGTGCTTCCCGCCAACGTCTTCGGCGACGCCATTCGCGATGCGTTGGATCCGAGGTTGCGCACCCGATGAACGCGAACGTTCCTTCTTCCTCCGCCGGCGCTCCGCTCCTCGAAGTGCGCGAGTTGAGGTCCTATTTCCACACCGGCCGCGGACCGGCGAGGGCGGTGGACGGGGTGTCGTTTTCGATTCATCCGGGCGAAGTCTTCGCGCTGGTCGGCGAATCCGGGTCGGGCAAATCCGTCACCGCGCTCTCCATCCTTCAGCTTCTGGCCCGGCCGGCCGGGTACATCGCCGGCGGGAATATTTTGTTTGAAGGTCGCGACCTTGCGCGGCTCTCTCCGATGGAGATGAGATCGGTGCGCGGCAACCGGATTTCGATGATCTTTCAGGAGCCGATGACGGCGTTGAATCCGGTTCTCACGGTCGGCTACCAGATCATGGAGGCGTTGCGCAAGCACCGGCGGATGAGCCGGGCGGAGGCGCGGGCGATGGCGGTGGAGTTGCTGGATCGCGTGGGCATCCCCGATCCCGCCCGCCGCCTGGAGGAATATCCGCACCAGCTCTCCGGAGGCATGCGGCAGCGGGTGATGATTGCCATGGCCGTCGGGTGCCGCCCGGCGCTGCTGATCGCCGACGAACCGACCACCGCGCTGGACGTCACCGTGCAGGCGCAGGTCTTCGAGTTGCTGCGCGGACTGGTTCGCGAGAGCCGCACGGCGGTGCTGCTGATTACCCACGACATGGGGCTGGTGTATGAAAACGCCGATCGCGTGGCGGTGATGTATGCGGGGCGCATGGTCGAGACCGCCCCGCGGGATCGGCTGTTTGCCTGTCCGGCGCATCCCTACACGCAGATGCTGCTGCGCGCCATGCCGGGCCGCGCCGAGCGCGGACGGAAACTTGCGGCGATCGAGGGCATGGTGCCCCCGGCCACGGCGTTTCCGCCCGGCTGCCGGTTTGCCAACCGATGTCCAGCCGCCATGGAGCGATGCCGGATTGAGATTCCGCCGGACTATGAGATCGAAACCGGCCACGTGAGCGCCTGCTATCTCTCGGAAACAGGAGCTCCCGCCCGGATCGATGTGGCAGCGCCGGCGATATCGGCGCCGACCGCGATTCCCGAAGAACCCCGGTTGGTGGTGCGCGATTTGCGGGTTCATTTCCCCATCCGAAAGGGCATTTTCCAGCGGGTGCATGGTCATGTGCGCGCCGTGGATGGGGTGGACCTGCAGGTGCGCGCGGGAGAAACGCTGGCGCTCGTGGGCGAGTCCGGCTGCGGGAAAACCACGGTGGGCAAGGGGATCATCCAGCTGATCCGCCCTACGGACGGCTCCATTCTGTTCCACGGCTCGGAACTGCGCGGACGCTCGCGCGGATCGCTCAAACCGTACCGCCGCCGCATCCAGGTCATTTTTCAGGATCCGCAATCGAGCTTGAATCCGCGCATGATGGCGGGCGATATCGTGGCGGAGGGCATGGTGGTGCACAACCTCCATCCGGGGGAGGACGAACGCCGCGCGACCGTCGAAGCGCTGCTGGACAAGGTGGGGCTGCCCGCCGAGGCGATGCACCGGTATCCCCATGAGTTTTCCGGCGGCCAGCGACAGCGTCTCGCGCTCGCGCGGGCGCTCGCGGTCCACCCGGAATTGATCGTATGCGACGAGGCCACGTCCTCGCTCGATGTGTCGGTGCAGGCCCAGGCATTGAACCTGCTGCGCGATCTCCAGGCCGAGATGGGATTGTCCTACCTGTTCATCACCCACGACATGGCCGTTGTTCGCTACCTCTCCACGCGCGTGGCGGTGATGTATCTCGGACGCATTGTGGAGGAGGGGACGACGGAGGATCTGCTGTCCGAACCCCGGCATCCCTACACGCAAGCCCTGCTGTCGGCGGTCCCGCGCATGGAACCGGACGGACGTCGGAGAATTGTGCTCGAGGGCGACGTGCCTTCGCCGATCCGGCCGCCGACGGGCTGTCATTTTCATCCGCGCTGCCCCTACGTCATGCCCCAATGCCGGGTGCAGTATCCGGACGCATTTTCCTTCCGTTCGGGCCAGTATTCCCGATGCTGGCTGCATGCCCGCGAGACCACCGCCCAACCGTTGCGGAATACGACCTCGCCCTAACGGCGGCATCGTCCCGTTCGCGCGTCTGTGTCGTCTGTGATGGTTCGGCGGCGGCGGAGTCGCGCTCACCCGATGGAACGCGTGTGAAATCCGTGTGAAATCCCGGCCGGGATTGAAAGGGCCGCCATGCGATGTTAGACTGTCCGGGTTTTCCAACTCCAGGAGGTCAACCGTGAATAAACTGACGATTCGTGACGTGAATGTGAAGGGTCGGCGGGTATTGAGCCGTGTCGATTTTAATGTGCCGATCAAGGACGGCCGGGTGGCCGACGACACCCGCATCCGCGCCGCATTGCCCACCATACGTCATGTGCTCGAAAACGGCGGATCGTTGGTGCTGATGAGCCATCTGGGCCGGCCCAAGGGCAAAGGCTACGAAGCCGCGTTCAGCCTCAAACCCGCCGCCGATCGGCTCGCGGAGTTGCTCGGCAAGCCGGTTAAGTTCGGCCCCGACTGCATCAGCGCCGAAACCATGGCGATGGCGAAATCGCTTCAGCCCGGCGAGGTGATGGTGGTGGAGAATACCCGGTTTTACGCCGATGAAGGCAAAGCGAAGCTCCCCGACACCGCCACCGAGGAGGAGAAGAAGGCCGCCAAGGCTGAGATGAAGAAGAAGCAGGCCGAGCTGGCCGAAAAACTCGCGCCGCTGGGTGATGGCGAGATTTTCGTGAATGATGCCTTTGGCTCCGCCCATCGCGCTCATTCGTCCACCGCGCTGGTGTGCCGGTATTACAAAAAGAATGTCGCCGGTTTCCTGCTGGAAAAGGAAATCAATTATCTGGGGCAGGCGCTGGCCAGCCCGGAGCGTCCGTTTATCGCCATCCTGGGCGGTGCGAAGGTGAGCGACAAAGTCAATGTCATCACCAACCTGCTCACCAAGGTGGATGCGTTGATCATCGGTGGCGCGATGGCGTACACCTTTTACCGCGCGAAGGGCTTGCCCACGGGCAAATCGCTGGTGGAAGAGGACAAGGCCGATCTCGCGAAGCAAATTCTCGCCGATGCGCAGGCCAAGGGCGTGAAGTTGCTGCTACCGGTGGATCATGTTGTAGCCGACAAATTTGACGCCGCAGCGGCAACGCAGGTGGTTCCGGAGGCCGGCATTCCCGAGGGTTGGATGGCGCTGGATATCGGACCGAAGAGCACGGAACTCTTCTGTGCGGCGATCCGGACCGCGAAAACCGTTGTTTGGAACGGGCCGATGGGCTGTTTCGAAATGGCCCCGTTCGCCGCGGGCACGATGGCGATGGCCTCGGCCATTGCCGAAACTCCCTGCCTGAGCATCATCGGCGGCGGCGACAGTGTCGCGGCGGTAAACAAGAGCGGGCTGGCGCCCAAGATGACGCACATCAGCACCGGCGGCGGCGCAAGTCTCGAGTTTCTCGAAGGCAAAACCCTGCCCGGCGTCGCGGCGCTGAGCGACCGGTGAACCGGCGGCGATCACGTTTCATGATAGCAATCCGGCGTCGGCGGCGGGGGATTCGCCGCTGATGCTGATGGGAGCATAACTATGCCGGCCAAACGAATCATTCCTTGTCTGGATGTGAAGGACGGCCGGGTGGTGAAAGGCGTCCGGTTTGTCGGACTGCGCGATGCCGGAGACCCCGTGGAGGCTGCCCGGGCGTATCAGCAACAGGGCGCCGATGAACTCACGTTTCTCGATATCACCGCGTCCCATGAAAACCGCGGCACCATCGTGGACATCGTCCGGTCCGTGGCCGAACAGATTTTCATGCCGCTGACGGTGGGCGGGGGTATCCGCGAACTGGCGGATATCCGGCGGCTGCTGCAGGCCGGGGCGGACAAAGTCTCGATCAACACCGCCGCGGTCCAGCGTCCGGATTTGATCGCCGAGGCGGCCGGGCAGTTTGGCCGTCAGTGCATTGTACTGGCGCTCGATGCCCGGAAGCGCATGGACGGAGAAGAGGGCTGGGAGGTCTATACCCATGGCGGACGGACGCCGGCCGGGATGGACGCCGTGGAGTGGGCGCGTCGAGCGACGGACTTGGGCGCGGGTGAAATCCTGCTGACCAGCATGGATCGCGACGGCACGAAAGACGGGTACGATCTTGCGCTCACTCGCGCCATTTCGGATGCCGTGTCCGTTCCGGTGATCGCTTCAGGAGGAGCGGGTACGCTGCAGCATCTCGCGGACGCGGTGACGCTGGGAGGCGCGGACGCGGTCTTGGCGGCGTCCATTTTCCATTTCGGCGAGTTCACGATTCATCAGGCCAAAGCGTATCTGCGCGAGCAGGGCATCGAAGTGCGCGAGGAGACGGCGGGATGAGCCGGGATCTCGAAGAAAGCGCGGAGCTTCAACTGGATTTCGACAAGCTGGCCCGGGCGGCCCAGTGCGGCGGTGTGTTGCCGGTCGCGATTCAGCATGCCGACACGCAGGAGGTCATCCTGCTGGCCTATACCAACGAGGTTGCGTTCCGAAAAGCGATCGCCGAGCGGATGCTGATCTTGTGGAGCACGTCGCGCAATGAGCTTTGGGAAAAGGGCCGCACGTCCGGCGAGACGTTCGATCTGATCGAGGTTCGGGTCAATTGCGAGCAGAACTCGCTGCTCTACCGGGTCCGACCCCGGCGCGGGGGGATTTGCCACACCCGAAACGCGGGCGGGCAGCCCCGCAATTGTTTTTATCGGCGGCTGAATCTGGATTCGGGACGATTGGAAAATCTGGATCCATGAAGCGTCCGGATCTTCAACTCAACCTGAATCTCGCAGCGTTCCGGGAGCGCGCGCAGCAGGGCAACCTCGTACCGGTATGGACCGAATTGCTGGCGGACGAAGAAACGCCCGTTTCGGCCTACGCCCGTATTCGGAGCTATCTGCGGGCGCATGACCATGCGTCGCACACGTATCTGCTGGAAAGCGTGGAGGGCGGGGAGCAGGTGGCCCGCTACTCGTTCATTGGAGGAGCTCCTCGGGCGATATTTCGGGCGACGGGCCGGCGGGTCGAGATGACGTATGCGGACGGGTCCGTCACAACCATGGACGACGTCGATCCCTTGAACGCACTGCGCGACCACATGTCCCGATACCATCCGGTCGTTGATCCGGCGCTGCCTCCATTCATCGGCGGGGCGGTGGGTTTTTTCAGCTACGAATGCATCGCGCAGTTCGAGCCTCGGGTGCCGGTGCGGACGGATCGCGCGTTGCCCGCGCCCGACATGGTGTTCATGATCACCGACGCCCTGATCGTCTTCGATCGCGTCCGACATACGATCAAGGTGCTGGCCAACGCTTTTGTGGAGAACGATCCCGACGATGCGTACGCAAAAGCCTGCGCGACGATCGAATCCTTCGTGGACGCGCTCGACGCGCCGACGCCGCGCCGGCTGTCCGTGGTGCCCGCGGAATTGCCTGCCCTCGAACCCGAGTCGAACCAGACGCGGATTCAATTTGAACAGGGCGTGAAGCGGGCTCAGGAGTACATCCTCGCGGGGGATATCATCCAGACCGTGCTGTCGCAGCGTTTCGAGACGCCTTTCCGGGGGGATTCGATTGATGTGTACCGCGCCTTGCGGCTTATCAATCCATCGCCCTACATGTTTCTGCTCGACCTTGGAGAGAGCGCCATGGTGGGCAGCTCCCCGGAAATCCACGTGCGCAACGAGCACGGGCGCGCGCGGGTGCGACCGATCGCCGGGACGCGGCCGAGGGATGCCGACCCGGAACGCGACCGCCGGCTGGAAGAGGAATTGCTGGCCGATCCCAAGGAGCGGGCGGAGCATATCATGCTCGTTGACCTGGCGCGCAACGATCTGGGGCGTGTATGCGCGCCCGGCAGCGTCACCGTACCCGAACTGATGGTGATTGAGCGTTACAGTCATGTGATGCACATCGTGTCCGATGTCGTCGGGCGGCTGGATTCCGGGCACGACGGGTATGACCTGATGCGGGCGACCTTTCCGGCCGGCACGGTCAGCGGCGCGCCCAAGATCCGGGCCATGGAAATCATCGCGGAGCTGGAAGCGTCCCGCCGCGGACCGTACGCGGGAGCGGTCGCCTATTTCGGATTCGACGGAAACGTGGATTCCTGCATCACGATTCGCACGATCATCCTGGATGAGGGCAAGGCGTATGTGCAGGCCGGCGCGGGGATCGTGGCGGATTCCTCTCCATCCGCGGAGTACGAGGAAACCCGGAACAAGGCTCGGGGCATGATGAAGGCGCTGGCTTTGGCGCGGCAGATCGGATCTCCCCAACCTGGGGGCGTGTCATGATTTTCATGCTCGATAACTACGACTCCTTCACCTACAACCTCGTGCAGTACTTCGGGCAGATGGGTGTGGAAGTGACGGTGCGCCGGAACGATCAGACCAGCGTGGAAGAAATTCGCCGCATGAATCCCGAACGCATCGTCATCAGCCCTGGTCCGTGTACACCGGGCGAGGCGGGATTATCGTGCGAGGTGATCCGTGTATTCGGCCCCGAGCGGCCGCTCCTGGGCGTGTGCCTCGGACATCAGTGCATCGGCGAGGTGTATGGGGGGCGGGTGATACGCGCGGACCGGCTGATGCACGGAAAAACATCGCCCATCCTTCACCGGGGGCAGGGCGTGTTCCGGGGTCTTCCCAGCCCGTTCTCCGCCACGCGCTATCATTCGCTGCTGGTGGAACGCGCATCCCTTCCTCCGGCGCTCGAGATCACCGCCGAAACCGCCGAGGGCGAAATCATGGGCCTGCGCCATCGGACCCATCCGGTGCAGGGAGTTCAATTCCATCCGGAATCCATTCTCACCGAATGCGGAATGGAGTTGCTGCGGAATTTTCTGGAAGATGCGCCCGCGGCCTAACGGCAGGGCGGCGGATTACATCAGGTGCTGGTCTACGGTAAGTAGATTGTAGCGGGGATCGCTGCGCAGAAACTGCTGCAGCTCGCTGAGTCTCCGTTCCACCACATCCCGGGTGGCGGCCACTGTGACCATGGCCATTTCCGCGCTCTGCCAGTAATCCTGGGCGCCCACCTCGGCCACACTGACGTTCATGCGGGCGACGAGCCGATCCTTGATTCCGCGCAGGACGGATCGCTTGTCCTTGAGCGACCGGGCTTCCGGGATGCTGATCTTGACTTCCAGCAGACCAATGACCATGCGCAACCTCCGGCGGGGCATTCACGCTCCAATACCGACATGGTACACTGGCGGCATGAAAACTCCACTCTTCGACCGGCACATCGCACTCCATGCTCGCATGGCCCCCTTCGCGGGTTGGGATATGCCCATCCAGTACCAGGGCATTCTCCCCGAGCACCAGGCGACCCGGACCGGATGCGCGATGTTCGATATTTGTCACATGGGCGAGTTCGAGTTGGAGGGTCCTTCGGCCGCGGCGGATCTGGAGCGCCTGCTGACCTGCTCCATCGGCACATTGAAAGACGGCCAATGCCGCTATGGGTTCCTGCTGCGGGACGATGGCGGTGTGCTGGATGATTTGACCTGCTATCGGTGGACGCAGAGCCGGTATTGGCTGGTGGTCAATGCCGGAACGCGCGACGGCGATTTCCAATGGATTCGGGATCACATTTCTTCCGGCACGGCATTGCGCGACATTTCCGACCGCACCGCGAAGATTGACGTGCAGGGGCCGGGTTCGATGGCGCTGCTGACGCGCGCGTTCGGCGCCGAGTGGCCGACTCTGGGCTATTTTCGTTTCACGCGGCATACGGCGGATGGTGTCCCCATGGTGGTCAGCCGAACGGGCTACACGGGGGAGTGGGGCTATGAGCTGTATTTCGATGCGGGCCGCGCGGTGGAAGTATGGGACCGCCTTCTTGCCGCGGGGGCCACACCCGCCGGCCTCGGCGCGCGGGATACGTTGCGCCTGGAAATGGGATATCCGCTCTACGGCCACGAACTCGGCGTTGACCGAACCCCGGTCGCATACGCGCGCGGCGCGTTCATCGATCTGAGCAAGGAATTCACCGGGCGGGAGGCGTGCCGGAAAGACCTGGATTCGGGCGCCGGGCGCTATCTGACCGGACTGACGCTGGAGGGAAAACGCGCCGCTCGGGCGGGGGATACGGTCTGGGTGGGCGATCGCGAAGTTGGCGTGGTGACCAGCGGATCGCTCGCGCCCAGTATCGGCGTAGCCGTTGCGCTGGCGTATGTGGACGATGCCTTCACCAAGGACGGCACAGCAGTGGAGGTTCAATGCCGGGGCGCGCGCCTTGCGGCCCGTGTATCACCGCCGCCGTTCTATGGCCGGGGCACAGCCCGATTGAAGGCGCCTCCGGCGATGTAACTCCGCTTGGTTGGGGCCGTCCGGGGCTTTTCTGCCTGGCTCCACATGGTGGTGGGGGGTGATATTGCCGGCGTTGAAACCGCCGCCGGTGCCGCTCAATAATATTTCTCTTCCGTGCACCGGAGTTCCGGCGGCAACGGAGAATAGACACCCACGACTGCGATGTCGTCGCGGTAACGTTTATGAGAAGCCGCGTTTTGAAGGGATTCCACCAACAACCATTCTCCCACTTCAGGCCAGAAGTTCGGTTCTTTGGAGGGGATATGCTCCCGGGCTCGGGTGACTTGGGCCGCGAGCCAGCGCTCCAGATAGAACTCATCCAAGTTCAGCTTCATCTGCGCGTGGCCCGCAATGGCGCGCACCACAGGCATGTGAAATCCATCCGTGGAAAGCCACAAACAATTCCCGGGCTGCAGCTCGATGTTCACGGGATCATTCAGGGCGTCCTCCACCTGCGCCCGCTCGCTCATGCCCATGTACGATCCGAGGCGATGGGAAAGTTCCGCCAGGCGTTCGGGAGTGACAAACGGGCTGGTGTGATTGGACATGAAATCGTGCAACTGATTCCGGTCATGGGTCAGGCACTGGGCGGAAGCATGCCCGTCGGTATCAATGCCGATCCGATACGCGCGACAATCTCCCAAATTAGAGATGCGCGCGCTGCGGTCCCAGAAGCACGCGGCACAAAGGCAAAACCCAAACGCTTCCTGATCATACTTCTCGCGGAGACGACTGATCACATCGCTGCTCGCGAGGATCGCCTTCTTCAGGTGATCGTATAATTCATCCGCGGTTGTGGGCGGCTCTCGGCGCAACGATGCTCCCAATTGCCTTTCCATGGCGCCCATGAAATTCTTCCATCGCAGCCGCTTCGGGCGTCCGACCATATCCGCCACCATAAAAATGGCGGCTGGGGTTCCGGGGACATCCACCCGTATGGCAAAATCGGACGAATGGCGCGGATGCCGGAAGGTGAAATGCTCTAAGCCTGAAATCATCGAGGGCTTACCTCATTTCCTGTCCGCCCGTTACGTTGATTGCCTGGCCAGTCATATACGAGGCACGATCAGACGCCAGGAAACAGAGGACGTTGCACACGTCTTCGTAAGCGCATCCTCGTCCCAGGGGAACCCGGCGGGTATAGGACTCGCGCACGTCGTCGATCGTTCGCGCGCCGGGAACCTTGCCCGCGCGCAGATATTGAACAAACAATCCCTGCTTGGGATCGGTCCACAACGGCGACTCCAGCAGGTTGCCAGGGCAGATGGCGTTCACCCGTATTCCGTGTGGCGCCATTTCCAAGGCCACGCTCTGAACGAGCCCGATCCCGCCGAATTTGCTGGCGGCGTATGCCGAGTTGGCCGCGCTGCCGATTTTCCCTGATTTGGAACTGATTTGCAGGATCACTCCGGACTTCTTCGGTTTCATGACACGGCAGGCATGTTTGAAGGTCAGGAAATTTCCGAACAGGTTCACATTCATCACCGCCCGCCACTTTTCGGCATCCGCCTCCGCGATCGGTTCGGCGATCAGGATGGCGGCATTCGACACCACGATATCCACCCGGCCAAAGCGGGCGACGGTTTCGTCGAAGAGACGCGCCACATCGGGCTCCGAGGTTACATCCACCCGCCATGCAGCGGATCGCCCTCCGTTGATTTGTGAGCACATCTCCGACGTCTTCTGAGCGGCGCTCTCCTGCACGTCGGCGACCGCGACCGCGCATCCTTCTTCGGCCAAGCGCCGGCAGATCGCTTCGCCCAGCCCGCGTGCGCCGCCGGTGACCACCGCCACCCGGTCTTTCAACTCACCGCTCATGGTCATACTCCTTGCTCATCCGTGATTCGCACGCCGATCTCAGCCCTCGGCATACCGTGCTCGTAGAGCATTCTCCGCCTCCAGCGTCCACACTCCGTCCGAAAGGAGCGCCGAGACTTCCGGCGCGATCCGGGAGAGATCTTCCAGCCGGGTCAACGGCATGCCCCGGCAGGCGGGATAGATCAGGATCTTTCCGGGCACTTCCTGGTTCTTCACCGCGCGCATGCCGTCAATCGCGCCGTCGAGGCCGGCCACGGCAGCCACGGAGACATTGGTGTTGAGCCGTCCATCCTCCACCTTCCGCAGCACCGCGCGCATGTCGTCCATCCGCGACCCGCTGGTGCCGATGAAATACATGCCGTTCCGGCAATACGCATCGAGATCCACGGGGCCGCCCTTGTCCACCGGAATGCCCGCGAAAATGTTAATGATGGCGCCAGGGCCGGAATCTCGTACGGCGGAAGCGACCAGCGCCGGCACGGGAGCCATGACCACCGTATACGACCACGGCCCGGGCCGGGATCCCGCGCTGGAGTTGTATCCCTGATACTTCACGCCCGCCTGTTTCGCGGCAGGTTCCGCGAGATGGGCCAGAGCGGCCAATCGCTCATCGCTGAGATCCGCGGCGGTCAACTCAATGTCGGGAACGCCTTCGCACAGGTTGCGGATGACGTGCATGACGCCCATAGGACCGCCGGCGCCGATGACATGAATCCGGTCTCCCCGGCGGATATCCCCGCATTCCGGAATCGTAACCGCGGCCTGGGCGGGATCTTGTCCGGCGGTTCCGGCCATGCGCAAGCCGCGATAGTGCAGCGCGCCAAGGGCGGTCTGGACCGGCGCTCCAAACACCTGACCGCACTGAGCGATCAGGATCAGCGCGCCGTTGCGGCAAGCCGGGAAAATCCGTTCCACGCTGGCGGAGATGGCGCCCAGATAGAGGACATCGTCATACGCCTCGGGCTCGAGCGTGTCCGGTTCCACGCGCCGCGCTCCCGCAACGGCCGGCGACGCAGCCGCCGCTCCGGTCCAGTCTGTCGATTTCGCTGCCGGCTGCGCGCCGAGGAACGCCGCCAGCTCCGGGCCGGGGGTCACATCCGTCCAAATCAGGCGCCGCGCACCTCCGAGCAGAGTCTGTCGCTCGGGAGTCCGGTAGGAGCATTCGACGCACGCCCATGGTTCCACCAGCCCGAAGGCGGATGCGGACCGTGTTCCGATCGGCGCCGGGAGCAGCATGCACTCGCCTTCGGGGGATATCACCAGCCGTTCGTCCAACACCACATATTCCTGCAGCGCGCCCTCGAAGTTGTATCCGAACGCGCCGTTTGATCCGGCAGTCTTGAGCCAGCGCCAGTCCGCTTGAATGAAATGCCGCTCGCCGGGTTGAAAGCGTTGAACTTTATTTCCTACGGCGACAATGGTGACCACGGGCTCGTGACCGGGCACCGTGGGACGGTCGCCGGGCACATAGGCGGCCAACGAATCCAAGACCCCCTCGGGCGCCCCGGAAATGACAGGCGCTTTACGCACATGACGGGAGAACTGCTGCAGCAGTTTCATGTCGGAGAAACACAACCCCACCACATCCACGCGGCAGAGAATCTCATGCGGGCCCGGACGGGGGACCGGCTTGCGGCAATTGAGTGTCAGTTGATCGGGCCCGATCAACTGGACCGCGCACTGGGTGGAAGGGAGGGATGGGTTCATGGCGATGTAGGGGTGGACGGGTGAATCTGTCGCTCGGCAAAGTCCAGGAGCTTTCTGGCGCACTGCGTCTTGTCCAACTCACCCCAGGACTGCCAGACACCGTCGGGGCCGAGCGCGTGAAATTCCGCGCGATCCGCGCCCATGCTGGGCGGACCGTTGAGCACTACAAGATCGAAACGTTTACGACGCATCTTGTCTTCCGCGCGCGGGCGGCCATCGCCGCTTTCCAGCGCGAATCCGATGGAAATCTGTCCGGCGGGACGCTGGGCCGCGAGTTCCGAGGCAATGTCGGGCGTCGGTTCGAGGGTGAGGACAAACGGTTGATCGGACTTGGGCGTCTTGTCGTCCAAAGTTCGGATGGGTCGAAAATCCGCCACCGCTGCCGCATGAATGATGACCTGGGCTGTCCGGGCGGAGTGGCGCGCCTCGGCGAGCATATCAGCCGCCGAAATGACCGGGACAATCTCGATGGACGGATCCTGAGGCAGTCGCGCGGGATCCACCGGTCCGGTGATCAATCGAACATGCGCACCCCGGCGGGCGGCTTCATCTGCCAGCGCGAGGCCCATGCGGCCGCTACTCGCGTTGCCGATGTACCGAACCGGATCGAGATGTTCCCGCGTGGGGCCCGACAGAATCAGCACGCGTTGGCCCGCCAGCGGCGAAGTGGACTCCGTTTCGGATCCCTGGATCGCGCGCAATATATCGGCCGGTTCGCTCATGCGGCCCTCGCCGGTGGTTCCGCACGCCAGCACGCCGGCCGCAGGCCCGATACGGATCCAACCGCGACGCTCAAGGATGCGCACGTTTTCCTGAACGACCGGCTGCGCCCACATATGCGAGTTCATCGCCGGACAGAACATGCGCCGACAGGAGGATGCGACGCCCATTGCGCTCGCGGTCACAACGTCGTTGGCGAGTCCATACGCCAGCCGGCCGATCAGATCCGCGGTGGCCGGAGCGATGAGGAGCACATCGGCCTGCATGGCGGGATAGAGATGGGGAAACAGAGCGTCGCCACCGGTACATCCGGCATCCGGAAACATATTCATCAGTACGGAACGCCGGGTCAGGGACGCAAATGTGGTTGGTGTGACGAAATGCGCCGCCGCATCGGTCATAGCCACCGTGACCTCATGCCCGGCTCGGATGAGCCCGCTGACCAGCTCCGCGGTTTTATAGGCGGAAATGCCTCCACCGACTCCGACCAGAATATGCATGGAGCTCATGTGCGGAGTTTACCGGAAAATAGAATGGGATGAAAGCGCCAGCACATCGCACGATACCGTTTCCTGTCAATCCACCCTGTCGGTCAGGAATTGCGGTTCCGGTTCGGAATCATGCCGTCATGCTTTGGATGATTTGATCGCGGATATGGCACATGCCGGACTGCCATGCGATGTCCCGTCATCGCGCTCGTTCGACTATTCCGGCCGGGTCGGGCCCATGCGCAATACGGGCAATGTGGCGTCGCGCAGTTCAGCATTCATGCTGAAAAGCACAAAGCCGTGCGCACCCGCCCGGCGGGCCGCTAGAATCTGCTCAATGGCCTGATCGGGCATCAGCCGGCTTTCGTTAGCCGTCACGCCGATTCCGGGATACACCCGGTCTTTTGAGCCGTTGAGTTTCATGTGTTGGGTGGTCAGGGAGGTGAACCGGGCCAGGTTTTCTGTGTAGGTCATGGGGCAGACAAAATCCACAAGGCCGTCCCGAAGCCACGCGGACCAGTCCTGGCCGACGGTGGATACGCAATCGGGATAGTCCGCATAGACGGCGACCGACAGCCGGGCCGAGGGTCGCGTCTTCTTGAGTTCCGACCGCACGCGGCGGACCAGGGCCGTGATTTGCTGCGCTCTCCATTCCTGAAATTCCCGGGCCAGCGGTCCGCCCGAAAGCACGTCCCGGGGCCACTGCGCCACCGGCTGTCCACGGGCGGCGGTAAAGGCCTGCCGGGTCCAATCGCTGCAGTCGTACGAACTCCCGGGATAGCGGATGTAATCCAGATGAATGCCGTCCAATTCGTGATGCGTGGCCAATTCGCGTACCACCGAGACGATCAGGTTCTGGTTGGCCGGATGGGCGAGATTCAACCACAACGTCGGTTTGCGGTCCGGTCCTTCGGCCATGCGCCCTTCCTTGCGCAGGCGTTCCACGTACGCCGGGGGGGCTTCCCCCAGGCCGGCGCATACGATCCAGGCATGAGCTTCGATTCCCTGCGCGCGGACCGCGCGGACGAATTGATCGGCCTGATCGCCGTTCGATTGCAGGGTAAAAGATCCGGGCAGCACAGCGCTGGGATAATGGGCGATGCCCCCCCACGCCAGGTTGGCGAACACCGCGGTCACGCCGCTGGCGCGCAGTTCCGTCGCGGAGCGCTTCCAGTCGCCCGCGTACCAACCCGTGCCGTCGTGATCCCACACTCCGCGGAATTCGCCGGGGACGGAGCGCTGGATGCGCGCATAGGCTTCCGTCAAGTCGGCGCGGAGGGCGCGCGCGTACCGCATGACCGCGCCATAGTCTTTTCGTCCGCCGGCGGATTTCATGCGCTGTTGGTCTTCGCGCGCGCGCTGCAGCGCGCGGCCGGCTTCCTCTCCCGCGGGTCCGGAGGGCATGCCGCGCTCGATGGAGCGTATCGCTTCTTCCGTCGAACGAAAGGAGTCCACCCGCCCCGCGGATTCCATGAGCGCCCGCGCGATTTCCGGCCAAAGTTCCGGAGCGTAGCGCGCGGCCAGGGCCGCCGCGAGGTGGGGTTTGGTGGCGGCGTCATCGGACAGCAGAATGTGCGACATCCATGCCCCATGCTGCGATTCCACCCACGCGGCGTGCTCCGAGCGGCGACCTCGTTCATCTTCCCACCAGGCCATCACGCGGGCCTGGGGGGAAAGGGGCCGAGGAGGCAGCAGGTTACCGGACTGCTGCAGAACCCGCTCGGGGCCGTTCCATTCCGGAAATCCTTTGAACGAGAACGCGCTCCATTGCAGGGGACGTTTGGCGCGGACCCATGATCCAAGGGTGAAGCCCATACGCTTCGCCAACTCCGCATCGGCTGAATAGCACACCAGCAGCCGCCCGCCGCGGTCCAGCAACTGGAAAATTTCCCGACGCGTCGAATCCGGAAGCGTGGTGTTGTAGGGAAGCACGGCGATTTTGGAATTTCGGAGCGCCCCGCGATCCACATCTTCCTCATCCACCAGGGCGTGGGGAACGCGCATGGTGTTGAACCATTCGCAGAACCGATCGGCGGCCTCGGCGCCGGTTCGACGTTCGGAAGCCGGGACCGACCGGGTTCCCTTTACCACCGTCACGACCGGATGAATCACGGATAAGCTATGGAGCGCCACCGGGGCATCGAGGTCCGCGCCGCGCCATGCGGAGAACCGCACCCGCGTGATCCGGGACCAGCCGGCGGGTTGGCCCTCCGTCGCGCACTGCGAGGGCGAGATGGTCATGCGCGAACGGCCCGGGCGCTGAGGCCGGATCGTCGCAACATACCAGCCAGGTCCGGATTCGAGATAAAGATGCAGCGCGCGAAATGCCTCGGGCCGGTGCACGGTGAAGTCCACCTCCAGCGCCATTCCCGGCTGGAGACGCAGGGACGCCCCGTGATCCCAGTAGAAACGATCCGCCCGGACACGATCGAAGGGGCAGGGGAATTCCACGCCTCCTCCGCGCACGGTCCGGGCGGCCGGCGTGTCGGCTTCCACCGCCCGCCAGCTTCCGGGCGTGAGTATGGGCTCCGATTTGCCCGGGCCTGCGGCCTGCATCGCTACCGTGGTTTCGATCCCAAGTAACGCGATTACTCCGATCGTGAATGCGCGGGCTATGCATGAAGGACACATGGGCGAAACTGTAGCCGCGGATAGGGAGCGGCTCAAGCCTTACGTGAGAATTTTCCTGCGTACGACCTTCACCCCGGAGGATACGGTGTATGTTCCCGTTGGGGTGTAGCCCCATGGAGGACCGGCAGCATGAGCGAGTACTGTGTGGTGGCGCTGGACGCGCGGCGAGCCCGATTTTTCTCGTTGCGCGATGGACGTGTTCCCCGGAATCGTTCGGGGCCCGAGCTGCGGGAGGAAGAGGATCTGGTTAATCCGGAAAGCCGGATGAAAGACCGGGAGCTGTTCTCCGATAACCGCACCGGATCCAACCGTTGCGGGGGCGGACCAACCCGGCGGTTTGACGACCATCGGGCCCGTCATCGCGAAAATACATGCCGGCAGTTCGCCCGCCGGGTGATTGGCCAGTGTCGAAAGATGGAGGATCGCTTGGACCATCCGGAGGTGATCGTTTCCGCAAGCGCCATGATGCTCGGACGGCTGCGGAAGGAGTTGGCCGCGATCCCCGGCATGCGGAATTGGAAGGTGATGCGCGGAGATCTGGTCACCCAGCCGATGAAGAATATTCAGGATCTCTTGGCGCGGAAGGGCCATATTCCCGCCTGCGCACCGCCGGCTGGAACGGCGACCAATCGGTCCTCTGGATTGTGAGATGCGGCCCGCTGATGGAAGGGGCGGAGGGGTGTGTTGTGTGCCGTTGCGCGTCCATGATGCGCAGCCCGCATCATGGATGAATGCTATACTGCGTAACGGACCCGTATTTCGTCATGATCGACCTGCATTTGCACTCAACATATTCGGATGGCACCTGCTCACCTTCAGAACTGGTGGAGCTGGCCGTCGCGGAAGGGCTTTCGGCGGTCGCCCTGACGGATCATGACACGATGGATGGCGTTCCGGAGTTTTCCGCGGCCGCGCAGGGTCGGATTCGAACGATCGCCGGGGTTGAGCTCAGCGCGGATGACGACCGGGGATCGGTTCATATTCTGGCCTATTTCCTCGAAGCCTCGGCGGTGTTTGAGCCGACGCTGCGCGCACAGCGGATGGACCGCGAGGCGCGAAATCTGGAAATCCTCCGGCGGCTGGAGGAATACGGCCTGCCGCTGACTTACGAGGAAGTCCGGGCCTGCGCCGCCGGCGGTGTGGTGGCGCGTCCCCACATCGCCGATGCGCTCGTTCGGCGGGGGCTGGTGGGGACGGCCGAGGAGGCGTTTGACCGATGGATCGGCAATGGCAAGCCGGCATATGTGGCCCGGCGCGCATTGACCCCCGAAGCGTGCGTGAGATCGGTGCGTGAAGCGGGCGGCATATCCGTCCTCGCTCATCCGGCCACGCTCAACGGCGCCCTGCCGGAACAGCGGCGTCGGGTGCGTGAGTTGGCCGAGGCGGGCTTGGATGGCTTGGAGGTTTTCTATCCCACGCACACTCGCGTACACGTGCGACGGTATCGCGCATGGGCGAGGGAACTGGGGTTGGCGCCCGCGGGTGGGACGGATTTTCACGGCGACCGGCGCCCGGGTCTTCGCGTGGGGCGCGGTGGAGGCCGGTTCAGTGTGCCGTCGTGGTGTCTGGATGAGCTGGAGCAGAAGCTCCGGAGCCGGCGGCCCCGTTCCAGTATGGACGAAAAATAAACCATTGGTGGGGATACTCACCGATGGCGTTCTCCATGGACCGGGAGACGGAGCGTTGGATGTCATCGGCCGAGGAATGATCTTCCGGATGAATCGCTTCATCCATACTGAGCAGGAAAGAGTCGTCCACGCGCCGGGTGACATAGCAGGGGATGATGGGCGCTCCGGTCTTCCATGCCAGTCGAGCCGCGCCGTCGGGCAGTGGCGCGGGCGCTCCGAAAAACGATACCGGCCGGGCCAGGCCCGTGAAATCCCGGTCGGTGAGGAGCACAATGCATTCCCCCGCGCGCAGGGTGTTCAACAGTGCGCGTACGGAATTCCCGAGTGGAACCATTTTCATTCCCCGACTGCTGCGGTACTGGGTGAACATGCGGTCTAAATGCGGAATTCCGAACGGGCGAAAGACCGCGGTGAGGGGATACCCTTGGGTGGCCAGGACACAGCCTCCGACTTCCCAATTACCGAGGTGCGCGGTGGTGATGATGACACCCTTGCCCCGCTGAAGCTCCGCATCGAGCCGGTCGAGATGCTGAGTGCTGACCCTTCGATTCAGCCAATCCGCATGCGTTTTGGAGAACCGGAAAAAGTCCACGAGATACTTGCCGAAATACTGATAGGTTTTACGGACCTGGTTGCGCACCATGCGTTCCGTCGGCTGAATGCCGCGAAACGTCAGGATATGGCGCAGATTGTCGGCCACGGCGGCACGGCCAGCCCGGTCCCGAAAATAAAAATAATCGGCCACGCGGAGTCCAAGCCAGTACGTGAAGGAAAGGGGCATGATACGGCTGAGAAAGGATGCCGCACGGTAAACCCGCGGATGTGGCACCGGCTCTGGAATGCCCGTATCTGTCGTCATATTCCGGCTAGCATGTCAAAGGCCGCTCCGCTCCGTCAATCCGGATCGGAACGCGATGCTTCCGGGAGACGGGAGGTTTCGTTTCGGAGGGGTCCAGCGTTTGGGCGCGCGCTCGGCCGCGGGAAGATGCGAAATCTTTCTTTTCTAACTCACGCCCTCGGGCCACACTATCCGCATGACAGACCCGAATCCTGCGAATTGCGAGCCCGTGTCCTCCGCCGGAATCTGCGCCCTGATGCCCGCCTTTCATGAGCGGGGGCGCATCGGAACGGTTGTTTCGGAGGTCCGGCAGCATGTGTCCACCGTATTGGTGGTGGATGACGGATCGAACGATGGGACCGCGGAGGAAGCAGAGGCCGCCGGCGCCGTGGTGATCCGGCATGAGACCAATCGAGGCAAGGGCGTGGCGCTGCGAACGGGATTTGAAGAGGCGCGCAAACGGGGATTCGAAGCGGTGGTTACGCTGGATGCCGACGGCCAGCATCTGCCCTCCGAAATTCCAAAGTTCATCGAGACCTATCGGCGCACCAACATCCCCGTGCTGATCGGGAACCGCATGTGGGACACCCGGGGCATGCCTCGCATCCGGCGGTGGACCAATCGGTTCATGAGCTGGCTGCTCAGCCGCGAAATGAAGCAGTTCGTGCCCGATACCCAATGCGGCTATCGTCTGTTTCGCTGCGATGTGATTCCGTTCATCCAAGCCGCGTCGGATCGTTTTGCGGCGGAGTCTGAAATTCTGTTGCATGTGGCGGCGCGGCATATGCGCATCGACAACGTGCGCATCGCCACCGTCTACGGAACCGAGAAGAGCAAAATCAATCCATGGACGGATACGTTCCGCTTCTTCGGCATGCTGCGCGCGCATCGGCGGCGGATGCGAAAGCGGCGGTAGTTTCCCCAAACGCACGGGGCGCGCATCGGACGATGCGCGCCCCGTCGTAATTCACACGCTCAACGGCCGGGATACTCGATCTTGGCGTTCTTGCGAAGATCCTCAATGAACTTCCGGATGGCCTCGGACCGGTCGCGGCGTTCAAGCATTTCCTTCAGCCGGTCGTGAGCCTCTTCCAGCGTCACGGTTCCAGCTTCGTTGCGCTTGGTAGTTTTGATGATGTGGAAGCCGAAGGGTGTCTCCACCAGCGGGCCGATGGCATTGAGCTCCTGGGAGAAGGCGGCGTCTTCAAACGCCTTGACCATCATTCCGCGGGGGAAGGTGTATTCTCCACCTTTGTCCTTGCTGCCAGGATCCTCGGAATACTTCTTCGCCGCTTCCGCGAAATCGGCGCCCGCCACCAGCTCCTCGCGGATTTTCTCCGCTTGGGCGCGTTTCTCCGCCTTCGCGCTGTCCTCGGCGCCATCTTCCACGCGAATGAGGATGTGGGATGCGGTGACAGTTTCCGGCCGGGTCATCCGCCCCTTGTTTTCCTCGTAGAACGCGGCGACCGCCTCCTCGGTGGGCGGCTTCACACTCTCGGCGGGTTTGCGAAGCAACTTATCAATCAGCAGGGCCCTGCGGATATCCCGGTCGAATTCCGCGCGGTCGATGCCCTGCATGGTCAGCGCCTGATCCAGCGTGAGGTCGGGGGGCATGGGCATGGCGGCAATCGCCTTTTGGACATCTTCGTCCGTGACCTGCAGATTCTGCTCCGCCGCCTTCTGTTCAAGCACCATCTGGGTGATCAAATCCTCGGTCACCTGCTGATTCAGTTGGGAACGGACATTCGCTTCGTGTTCCGGGGGAATCTGCTGTCCTGAAGACCGGATGGCGCGGGTCACATAATCATTGACGGTTTTCTGGGTCAGCCCGGTTCCGTTGATGGTCGCGATGACCGTGTCCGGCGCGGGCAGCGGCGCGGGCTTTGGGACTTCGAACAGGTTCTCGGGCATAGACAACTCGCCCGGGACATCGGCGGGAGCCGCGGCGGGAGCCGCCTCCTCCGCTCGGGCGGAACAAACAGTCAACGCGATCAGGGCGACAACCAATCCACGCGGGATCGAGAGTTTCATGAGGCGCATATCAGGTTCCTTCTATTTTGGAGGCGCGGATCGGAATCGAACCGATGAATAGAGGTTTTGCAGACCTCCGCCTTACCACTTGGCTACCGCGCCGAATCCGTACATTTTCGGATATCCGGAGGGAATTGTCAAACTCAGGGCAGGAACCGGCCGAGCTTGAGTTTTTCAGGCAAGTAGCGCTCCAGCACAAAGTTCAAGCCGTGTTTCGCGAAGGCCTGCTGCTCGATGCGGACGCCCATCTTGAGCATCTGTTCCAGCGCCTGCTGCCACTCCTTGTGATGCCGGATGAACGGGTCGTTCTTGAGCGCGTCGCGGGCGCGCTTGATATCCGCATCCTCCAGCGGATGCGTGGCGTCTTCCAGGTCGTAGTCGAGGATGTCCTGGGGCGTGACCCCGAGGTAGTGGCACTGGGGCACGCAGAAGTACCGGTTGATGTGCGCCGCCTGTCCGGACCCCGCCTTGAGCGTTCGATAGATATTGCAATAGCCGTACGGGTCGCCGTCGGTAAAGGCCAGCACGGGCAGCTTCCGATCGTCGGCCAGCCGGCGGATAAACCGGCGGCAGGCGCGCGTGGGCACACCGCTCATGGAGATCAGAATGCATTTCGCCTTCTCGAAATACCGGTGGTGCACGAGGCGCTGGAACAACGATGCGGTTTCCACCGCGAGAATGAATTTCGCATGGGATTCGAAGCGCAGATGCTCGACCCGGGAGGGTATGCTCCATGCCCCGGTTCCGAGCTTCAGGCAGTTGATCGGGATGTCCTTGCCCGTCGCCGGATCGCGGTCCACCACGATCAGCGGACCGCAGACTTCGCCCCCGCGCTCCTCCGGGATGTACCCGAGTTGTTCGCGGTTGATGCCGAGCATGGCCTCCATATCGTCGAGCAGGCTGTCGCTCTCCGGCTGCTCGTCGAACCGGCATTCGCCCCAGCTCTTCGAGTTGTAGTACACCTCGCGTTTGCCGGCGATATCATCGCGGTCCAGCAGGTCGTTCTTCGTGGTCGCGAGCAGGCGCATGGATTGCGCGAACGTCTTGACCGTGTTGTACGACAGCGTCCGCGTGGCGACCCGGTGGAGGATTTCGAAATGCCCGCGCGCGGCATCGAATTTCACGTTCTTCAGCGAGCGCACCGGAAACTTCATGCTGGGCTTGCGGTGTTTTCGGACGATGTCGTTCCGGATCGTTTCGGCGACCGTCACGATTTTCTTCGAAGCGTCCTGGCGGGTCACCGAGCGCGGGCCGGATTCCGGAGCGGCGGGGGGGGTGTTCTTTTTCATACGTCCAGATGGCTCTTTTCCAGCATGCGGCGCAGGTCGACCAGCACCCGCTGTTCGTCACGGTCGCTGAGCGACAGCACCTGCTTCAATCCCAGGGCCAGATGGGGCAGATACATTTCGATATAGGAGCGCTTGCGGTCCGCTTCGGCGGCCCGATGGCGGCGTCCGACAAAGACCGACATGCGCCGTCCGCATTCCTGCAGGCCCAGGGTCACTTCCTTGAGAATCTCCCCGTAGCTTGCAATCGCATCCTTGCTCTCGCTGGTGAAGGGCACCCAGACACTGGCCATGTGCACCATGATCACCACCGGTCCCTGCGGGAGCGCGCCTTTGGGCTGGGACAGCCCGTACGATTTCCAGTCCACACCGGTCACCGCCTTGGTGATCGCGCAGCCGCCGGACATGTGCAGCAGGGGAACCCGGTTGGCAAAACGCAGCAGGCGGACCGGATCGTCCGCGGCGCCGCCGGCGCCGCCGGGACGGGCCACGGCCAGCCCGACTTCGATCAGGAACGGATTGCCCCGGTAGACCTCGGGATTGCGCGTGACCGCGGTGACGAATTCCGGATCCACCTCTTTGCGCAGTCCCGCCTCGATGGCCGCTTCGCCAATGGGCGCGAGGCCATCGGTGGGGGGACGCATGAACCGGGTTTCCGAGATCGCCTTGAACAAAGCTTCGGATTCACGATGCGCGATGCGCGTGGGATTTGCGGATGGTTCGAGACCCGCCCGCGCGCAAAGCTCCTGTGCGACCCGGTCGCTGACCCGGCAGAACTCCTGCGTGAGCGCCGTTTTGAGAGTCCGGGCGCGGGTATTCTTCAACATCTGCATCAGCATCCCGAGTTCGACGCCGAGCGGATGCGGCCGGATTTCCCGGATCGGCGGGGGC
>JAGOHE010000004.1 GCA_017996315.1 Kiritimatiellia bacterium
GTCGCCATAGCCCCCGCCGCCGTGGATATTGATCGTGTCCGCATGGGTCCATTCCGCGATTTCCGCCTGCGACTCCAAATCCCGAATGGAGCGCCGGACAATCTCTTCATCCGGCGAATTGAGCACGACGAACTGGTCCGGATGAAATCCCGTGCGGATGCCGTGTTCCCGGGCCAACGCGCCGCACCGGCGAAATCGCGCCACCACATCCTCCGCACCCGGCAATTCCGCCGTCTCGTACCCGGCGGTCGGATGGGTTTTCACCGGCATGATCGAGCTGCCGATTCGAAACGAGCCGATGCCGTGCGCGGCGCAGTACCGGAGGGCTTCGTACAGGGCGCCGGCATTCGCCGCGCACAATTCGGCGAGTCTCCGCAACCGCTCTTTCCTGGGCCATCGGAGCAGCGCGGTGGCGGTGGCGGCGCGAAACCGAATCGGCTCATCCCGGAACTGGCAGCACAAACCAAGGCGGATCGCGCGGTTTCCCGCAGACACGACCTTCCTGCTCATGACGGGGCCTTCGAGCCGCTCCCGCGCGCCGCGACCCGTGATGCGCGGGACGCTCGCGGCGGCGCGGGACGCTCCAGACGTCGGCCCCGCCATCGGAGGGCCCCCTCGGCCTCGAGGCGGCGGACCACCCGGGAGAGCGTTTCGGGCGTCGTGCCGATGGCTCGGGCGATGTCCCGCTTGGACAGGGCCACTTGCACGGCGGGAGCGTCGCCGTATTGCTCGCGCAGAAATCGGCGCAGCCGCTCCTCCACATCGCAGGCGGTCAGATAGAGCACCCGCTCGGCGAGGTAGCGCATCCGGCGCATGACGCCGGAGAGAAAATCATTCCTGAAATCCGCGTGCTCCAGCAGGGCGCGCACGGCGCTGACGGGAATCGCATACACCCGGACTTCGGTGAGGGCCGTGGCGGTGACCGGATAGCGCGGGTGTTCGAAGAGCACGACCTCCGCGAAGGACTCGCCGGGCCGGACCACCTTGATCACCACGTCCGTCCCATCCGGCGCGTGCTTGTGCAATTGCACCTGGCCCCTTGCCAACAGATACATCGCCTCGCCCTGCGCGCCTTCCACAAACAGCGTGGCGCGTTTGCGGAAGTCCCTCGGTATGCAATATTCCACGAGGCGGCGGCGGCTGGAGGGCCGGAGCTCGCTGAAGAAATGCGCCTGCGCCAGCAGCGCCATGCGATCGAGGGTCACGAGGGATCATCCCCAGCCAAGAGCGGATGCGCCGACTGGGCCTCCCGGACCTTGCGGCGCAGATCACGCGCCGCGGCGGCGGGATCGGACGCCGACATGATGGCGCTGACCACGGCCACTCCAGAGGCGCCGGCGCGGATGACGGCGCCGGCATTGCCCGCATGCACACCGCCGATCGCCACCACCGGCAGACGCGTGGCGGCGCGCACCGCGCGGATGCCTTCAAGCCCGGCCGGCGCTGGCGCGTCGCGCTTGGTCGGAGTGGACCAGACCGGACTCACCGCGACATAGTCCGCGCCGTCGCGTTCCGCTGCCCGCGTTTCCTCCGGGGTTCTCACGGAAACACCAATCACCAGATCCGGCCCGGCGATACGGCGGGCCTCGGCGCACGGCAGATCATCCTGGCCGAGATGGACCCCGTCGGCCCCGCAGGCCAGCGCCCAATCGAGCCGGTCGTTCACCACCAACGGAACATTGCGGTCATGGAGAAACGCCCGCAGCTCTTCGATCTCGCGCAGCGCGGCGCGGGCAGACGCTGATTTTTCGCGCACCTGAACGACGGTCACCCCGCCCTTCACGGCGGCGCGCACCACCTCGTCCACCGGGCGCCCCAGCGACAACGCTGCGTCGGTGACCAGATACACGGAGAAGTCCCAGTTGCGTTTCATAGTGGATTCAGTCTGCCCTTGGGACGGGGTGCGACGCAATCCGAACATTTGGCGTGAAGACGAAACACCGTGAACGCCCGACGCCCGGCGGAGTTGGCTGCGACCGGAGACCGAGGGACGCTACTTTGCGGTCCGGTCGTAGTAGCACCAGTCCACGTCCCGGATCGCGCCCAGATCGTCCCACAACACCCAGCGCGCCGAGCCGTCCACAAAACCCATGTTCAGGCCGACCACTTCCACGTCCTTGAACGGACCCTTATTGGACGGCACCGAGACGCCCGTCTCATTGGCGATGGCATGCGGCATCCATCCGGGCCAGGCCGAATGCGGCGATGTGTATGCCATGCAGGTAATCAGCGTCCGGGTGGTCATCGGGCTGCTTAACCGCCGGGGCATCTGGTACGGCACGCCCGAACTGGATCCATCCAAGTTCATGATGACCCGATTGTTGGGTCCGTTGATCGCGCGGGACCCCCAATACATCCACCCGATCTGGCCGTCCGGAGTGCCCGAAAGGGGCACCTTTCCCACAGTATTCCTGTAGAACGTGGTGTTGAGATAGGTGATGCAAGACAGCGATTTCTTTTCGACGCCATACTTGGTATTGAGCGAAGTGATCGTCGGTCCGCACATCCACACCATGTCATCCGCCACTCCTCCGGTCACCCGCTCACCGCGGGGAATACTCCCATTGCTGTCCTGCGCCATGCTCAGCAAGGCGATGGACATTTGGCGGATGTTCGACAAATCCGTCATCCGAACTCCCCGGCGCTGCACGCCGCTGATGGATGGGATGAGGATGGTCATCAGCAGCAGGATGATGCCGACGACCACCAGCAGCTCCACCATGGTGAATCCACGTCGTTTCATGGCTTGTTTACCTCGGTCCATAGAAACCCACGGCCTGCCCGGTTTTCGGGTCTATTTGAATCGGCACTTCCACGTAATCCGGATAGGGGGGCGCCTCGTCCTCCCCCGATGGCCACGCCTGTACACGGCTGGGAATACGATACTCCACCTTGGCCACCCGGATTCCGCCTTCCTTCCTCACCCGGACGCGCGATTCATACTCGCTCATCGAAACTCCGCTGATCTTGAAGTCCGCCGGCGTCTCCGCCCCGGATTCCACCAGTTGAAACATGTCGCGCCGCGCGGCGTCATCGCTCATGGTAATCCACACGTGCCGGCGGGCCATGTTCAGCGCCGCCTCGTGCTCCGCAGAAGATGGCTCCCGCCCTTCCCCGCCGCCGCACCCGCAGAGAATTCCAACGATCAAAATTCCGCACACTTTGATACTGTTCATACGCATCACTGTACCGAAATTTCCGGGCTCGTCACGCGAATAACATAAAAATTATCCCGCCGCTCTTCCCGGGCCGCGCATGCGCGGAAGACCGGAGGGAGGGTCCGGCCGGAGAACCCGGGGATGGACCATTCTTTCCGCGCGCAAAAACACACTTGGCGACCATCGAAAATCACGGCACACTGACGCCGCGCGACGGATTTCCCGCGCGCGAAAACGAAGCTGCATGGAGAGCGCCCCATGGAACTCGCGGTTCTGGTCAATCATTTCGCGGTGAACGGACGGCTGGTGACGATCAATCCCACCGGCACGGGTAATGTCAACGACACCTTCCTGGCCATCTTCCGCAATACCTACCAGGAGGAGCAGATCATCCTCCAGCGGATCAACCGCAGCGTGTTTCCCCGGCCGCAGACGATTATGGAAAATCTGCGGGTGATGTCCGAACACATCCATCCCAAGATCGAGCGCGAATTGGACGTCTCGGATCGGGTGTGGCAGATGCCGCGCATTATCCCGACCCGATCCGGCGCGGATTTCTTCACGGATGAAAACGGCGACGTCTGGCGCGCGATCACGCGCATTCCCTCGGCGACCTCGTTCGATGAAAGCCAGGGCGCGGAGCACGCGATGGAGTGCGGCACCGTGCTCGGGCATTTTCACTATCTGCTTTCGGACTTGGATCCCACGCGCATCGCGGACCCCCTGCCCGGCTTTCACATCACGCCCCGGTATCTGGCCAAGTACGACCAGACCCTCGCCGGCGCGGAAGCGCAGGCGCGGGTGAAGGCCTCCATGGAGGCGCGCCGGATGGCCAAATTCATCGAGGACCACCGCGCGTTCGCCACCACCCTGCAGGATGCGCTCGACGCCGGAAAACTGAAGCTCCGGCTGATGCATGGCGACCCCAAGGTCAACAACATCATGATCGATAATTTCACGGGGAAAGGCACCAGCATCATCGATCTGGATACGGTCAGTCCGGGATTGATCCATTACGATTTCGGAGACGCTCTGCGGTCCATCTGCAATCCGGCCGGAGAGGAATGCGACAATCTCAATCAGGTGATCTTCGATCTCGATCTCTGCGCCGCATTCTGCCGCGGGTATCTCTCGACCGCCAAGGATTTCCTGACCGAGCAGGATCGCGAGTATCTGTATCCCGCGCTCCGGCTGATCACGTTCGAACTGGGCCTGCGGTTCTTCGAGGATTACGTTTCCGGCAATAAATACTTCCGGGTGCGGTTCCCGGAGCACAATCTCAATCGCGCGCGCGTTCAGTTCCGGCTCTGCGAGAGCATCGAGGCGCGCGAACGCAGCATTCGCGAGTTGCTTAAGAGCGTGTAGTCCCCGCCCGCCGGGAGGGGTTTCATGTCCTGCAGGTTCAATGCCCTGTTCCGGCGACACGCGCCGGAACAGGAGATCCTTAGGATATGCGTTCCTGCGCGGACCGCCTGCCGATCCGCCGGGGGTGTTCAGACCGCCTGTGCGGTCTCGCCGCCTGCCAATGCATATCCGTGACCACTCGATTTCGAGCCGCATCACGCTGGCGGGCGCCCTGGCGGCGGGAAACTGGATTTCCAAATCCCGCCGCAACAGCGAGCCGCACGGACGAATTGCCGACCCTATTCCGGGACCGCGACAGGTTCCGAAAATACGGGTTCCGGAGTCGTGGCTTCCGGAGTCACAGTTTCCGGGGCCGGGCTTGTTTCTTCCTCCGCCGTCACGGAGGCTTCCCCGGTCGCGGTGTCCATATCTTCGTCCTCGGACTCAAACGGTTCCGCGCGCGCCTTTTCCGCGGCCGCGAGGATGGTCGGCATGAGATCCAGGATATCCGCGCAGGGGACCACCACGGGGGTGGCTTGACCCATGCCCATTTCGCTCGAGGGCAGTGATTTTTGGGCGATGATACCCAGGCACTTTCCGGCGGTGGTCATGACGGGCAGGCCGGGGCCGGAATAGTCATCGATGAAGTAGGCCTTGCGGGGCCGGCGGGCGATGCTGGTGACCCGGACCAGCAGGACGCGCGGCTCCCAGTTCAGCATCTTGGGATAACGGCCGAGCGCGAACACCGGATCCAGAAGTTCCGCCTGCGACTGCGCGTCGAGCGTCACCGGTTTGAGTTCCGGAATTTGCTGTTCCCGGCGGGGCCGTGGCAACAGGAACGCGAGATCCAGATCGGGATCGGAGTAGACGTTGCTGGCGGGCACTTCGGTCCCATCCGCGTACCGCAGCATGATCTTCGACGCCGAGCTGCGCAGGGTGAGGCCCATCGGAACCTGCACATTCCGGGTGGGATTGAGCATGCGGTCGGAGACGACCACCAGCCCGCTCTCGTGAATCACGGTGCCGAAGGCATCCACGGGGATATCCTTGCGTTCGCTGCCGGCTTCAATGCGCACTACGGCCGACACGCCGATCATGGCATCCTGCGCGGCGGCCAGCGCCTGGCGTCCGTCCTGCTCGATCGTCGTCTGCGCAAAGCTCGCGAGACCGCAGAGCATGCCTCCGGCGATGGTCATTCGTATCAGGGTATGGTTCATGTCTTCGGCGCCTCCTGTGCGCCCTGGTCCGATTCCGGATCGGATTCCGCGGGCGATTTCGATCGCCCGTTCCACTGCGGTTCCACTTCCAAAAACTGGGTCACGACTCCCCGTCGGATGAAGAACACCACCCGGGGCCGGCGCTCTTTGACGGCCGCCTTGAGCGCCCGCTCGGCCGAAGGCACATCGGGCGTGGGCTCCCCATCCACGCGGAGGAGCAGATCGCCCGGCCGAACACCGGCGAGCTGGGCGTCGCTGGCGCGTTCCATCTGATCGATCAGCACGCCCCGCACGTCGTCGGGCAGCTGGCGGTTCACCCGGTCCATCTGGAGCATCTCGCGCACGGTGAACTCGAAATACATGTCGGTGTACCGCGCCGGCTCCTCCGCCGTATCCGCCGCTTCTTCGAGAACCAGCGAGAGGTTCATCGGCTTCCCATCCCGGATGATATCGAACGGGAGCGTGGCGCCTATGCGGTACTGGCGCAGCGTCTGCATCAGAATGTTGATGTCGTCCTGCTTGGGGGCGCGAATCGGATCGCCGTCCACCGAAACCAGAATATCGCCGGCCCGGAATCCGGCGCGATCCGCGGACCGGCCGGGAATCACAAACGCGACGCGCGCGGCGCTCGGCACGGGCAGGGCCAGCCGGCGTGCCAGGTCCTGATTGACGGGCTGGAGCACGACCGGGAACTCCGGCCGCCGGGAGGGGGTGGGATTTTCGGCGGGGCGCTCCCCGCCGATCCGGGCGACGGCGAGGTAGCTGCGCTGATTGCGTTCGAACTCCACGGTCACCGGCAGCGGGCTGGCGCGTCCTTCGCACAGTTCGGAGGTGAGCTTCGCGAGCGCCGCGACGGACGGCACGGGCGTATCGTTGACGCGGGTGATGATATCGCCGTCTTCCATATCGGGCTCGGTGATGTCGCACGGTCCGCCGACGCGGATGGAGGATACGAACACGCCATTGGTCGTGGACCGTTTGAGTTCGATCATCATCAGCCACGTGACGTCCCGAACCGTCAGCCCCCAGTCCTTCATTTCCCGATCGGGCGGCTGGGCGGGCTCACGCACCGTCGTGGTCAGCGACAGGGCAAGAACTTCGTTCCCCCTCCGGACGCGCATCGGCACCGTCCGGCCCACGGGCGTGCCCAACACGAGCGCATTGAATACCGGCAGATCATCGGTAGCGCCGACATTGGTTTCCGTTCCGTCGAACTCAAGAAGAATATCGCCCGGCTGAACTCCCGCCGCGGCCCCGGGCGACTCGGGCAACACGCCGCCGATCAGCGCGCCCCGGGTGTCGTCCGAACCTTTGAGCCGAGGCTGAGCCAGCAGCCCCGTCCAGCTTCGGCGGACATGGCCGTGGGCGATGATCTCATCGGCCACCTGCCGGGCCAGATTTCCGGGAATCGCGCCGCCGAGTCCGGCGACGCCCACTTCATTGACACCGATGATCTGTCCGCGCATGTTGACCAGGGGTCCGCCGCTGTTGCCGGGAAAAATTTGCGCGTCATGGGCGATCCAGCGCACGAGAGAACCGACATCCTCTCCGTCCAATTGCATCTTGCCCTGCATGCCCCGGGGCAGCAGCAGCGCGGTGTTGCTGGCGATGCCACGGGTGACCGACTGGTTGAGTCCACCGGGGCTGCCCATCGCGAGCACCGCATCGCCCACCTTGACCTCGCGGCTGTCGGCGAATTCCGCCACCGGCAGGCGTTCGCCCGGACGCAGCGCCGTGAGGTCGAGCCGGAGGACGGCGATGTCCGCAAGGGCATCGGTGCCCACCAGTTCGGCGGGAATCTCCCGACCGTCGGCAAGCCGGCATATCAGCCGGGTGGCCTTGCCGGCCACATGGTGGTTGGTAAGCACATGTCCTTCGGAGGAAATGATGGTGCCGCTGCCGCTGCCGCGCTCCTTCTCCATGCGCCCCCCGCTCGCCTCTTCCGAAACCACTTCCACGCGCACCAACGCGGGATATACCCGGGCAATCGCCCGGACGACCTGTGCGCGGTCGTCCGATCCGCCCCACCATGCGGCGTTCGCCGCGGCGGCCATTCCCAATCCCCACGCCAGTACACCTGAAAAAATATTTCGCATGAAATCCTCAATTTTGCCGACAGGCGGCGACGATTGTACCTTAGACCCCCCCCTGCCGAAAGCATTCATGTAATCTTTCCAAAACCCGTCGCAGCGTCTAGGCTGTGGGGCATGACTACTCCAATGCCCGGCGCCGGGGCGCTCCCGGCGTACCGTCTGCCCTTTTTGGATCCCGCGCCGGCGTTGACCTGCGCCTTCGAGGATCCCGCCTGGCGGGAAGTTCCCGTCGCGCGCATCGCGTGCTTCCGGCCCGAAAGCAGCGCGCATCGGCCCCGTGTCTCCGCCCGGCTGGTTTGGAGCGCGGATGGCTTGCACGGAATTTTTGATGTGCGGGATCGCGATACACGCGGGGTCTGCCGGGCGTTTATGGATCCGGTGTACGAGGATAGTTGCGTGGAGTTTTTCGTGCAGCCGGAAGGGGTTGGACCGTACTTCAACTTTGAATTCAGCGGCGCCGGCGGCTGGCTCGCATCCCTGGTCCGGGATCCATCCCGCATCGGCCTGGGCGGATTGAAGGATTGTGTTCCGCTGGACCCCGCCCGGGCGGGCCTCATCGGGATTCACAGCACCATGCCCGCGGGCGACACCCCGGGGCCCGTGGATTGGACGCTGTCGTTTCATCTTCCCTGGTCCGTGATGGACCGCGGGTCGGGCGAGCCCCGCCCCCGCGCGGGGGCGGTCTGGCGGGGGAATTTTTACAAATGCGGCGACCGCACCCCCGGTCCGCACTGGGCGGCCTGGGCCCCGGTGGCTGAGTTGAACTTCCACCTGCCCGCCTGTTTCGGGGAACTTCATTTTTCATGAATCGCCTGTGGGAAACTCCGGCGGGGTTGCTGTGCTGGGTGTGGACCCGGCCGCGGTTGAGCGTCTGGATTCCCGCCATGGCGCTGATGATCGCCCTGGGGCGCGGGGTGCTGGGGCGGTGGCCGGCGGCGATGATTATTCCGGGATTCATGTGGATTGATCCGGGCGTGACATTCATTCCGCTGGCGGGCTTGTTCGGCGGCCCGGCGGGGGCCTGGGCGGCGGCGGCGGGCACGGCGATTGGCGACGCGCTCGGGGGACAATGGGGCGCGCTGACGCCCTGGCGCGCTGCGGGCGCGGGGCTCTGGGCGCTGTCGGCCATGACGTTGTGGGACGCGACCTTCTGGTCCGCTTCCCCCGCTCCGGATCATCGCCCGCACTGGGGGCCCACCCTGCGTTTTCTCTGGACCGCCTGGCCGGGCGCGCTGGCGGCGGCGGTGCTCACCGCGCTGGGGTCCGACCTGCACCGGCTCTATGCGTTCCCCTATGCGCTCGTTCTGCATGCGGCGCATCATGGCCTGTTCTCCGGGGTCATCGGCATTTCGCTCTACCGAATACTCTCCCGAGAATGGACTCCCTGGTGGGGAACCTGGCGAAAACGCGGGGGAATTTCTCCCACCGACGCATCCATGAATCTGCGCCGCTCCATGGTGCTGATCGCGGGCATCCTGCTCGCCGCGGCGGGGGGCGCGATCTACGCGCGTTCAAGCCACGGGCTGAGGCTGTTCGAACCCTACATTCTGGGCCTGCATGCCGGTCCCGGGGCGGCGTGGTCCGCGCTGCCGGGCTTGCTGCTGGCCGCCGCAGCCCTGATCCTTCCCAACCGTCGCGCGCCGGCGAAAGGCAAGCAATGATTGCGCCGGTGAATTCGTTCGGGATATAGTCTAGAGCTCAAGAATATGTCTATCCGATTTCGATGCACCAAATGCCTGACTCCCCTCGAAGCGAGTGTGGAGGTCGCCGGCATCGAGGTGGAATGCCCGCGATGCCGCACGCAACTGACCGTGCCTCAATCCGAAATCGGACCCGGTTCCATTCTCGGAGGGTTCCGCATTGAACGCCTGATCGGCGAAGGCGGCATGGGGCAGGTTTATCTCGCCAAGCAGCTCTCGATGGACCGGGATGTCGCGGTGAAGGTGCTCCGGCGGGGCCCCGGGTTCACCGAGCAGGACGCCCATGATTTTCTCCGCGAAGTCCGGCTGCTGGCCCGGCTCGATCATCCGAACATCGTCACCGCCCACGAAGCGGGCGAGGCGGAGGGGGTGCTGTTCCTGGCCATGACCTATGTGCGGGGGGATCCGGTCGAACGCCGGATCGCCCGGGACGGTCCGATGCCGGAAAGCGAAGTGCTGCGCATCGGGCGGAGAGTGGCCGAAGCGCTGGAGTACGCGTGGAACGAGCACCGCGTGCTGCATCGCGACATTAAACCGTCCAACATCCTCCTCGACTCCTCCGGCGAACCCCGGCTGGCGGATCTCGGGCTCGCGCAGAGCCTGCTGCACGAAGGCCAGCGGCTGTCGGATATCGAGGGCACGCCGAATTACATGAGTCCCGAGCAGGCGGAAGGCGTCGCGGATGCCGATTGCCGATCCGATATTTACGCGCTGGGCGCGTCGCTGTACCACATGCTGACTGCGCATCTTCCGTTTGCCGCGGCCACCGTGGAGGAAACTCTTCGGCTGAAAGCCACGCAACCGCTCGAAGACCCGCGCGTCTATCGCCCGGAACTGTCGTCGCACACCGTCGAGCTGCTGACCGGCATGCTCGCGACCGAGCCCGGCGATCGCTATGCCACGTGGGAGGATGTCCGGCGGGCGATGGACCGGGTGGTCTCCGGACATGCGCCCCAGCCCACCCACGAGACGGCGGCTGCGGCGGCTCACACCGGAGTCCGGGTCACCGCGGCCCAAATCGACGAGCTGCATCATGCGCATCACCACGGATCGTCCGACAAGCATCGCGCCTTCCTGCTGGCCGCGGTGGGGCTGATCGTGATCGGGGGCGCCGCCGTGCTGGTTCGATCTCTCCTGGATCGCCCCCTTCCTGTGACGCCGCCGGTCGCCGAGCAACCGCCGGTCACCACCCCGACGCCTGATCCGACTTCCGATCCCGAGGCCGAAGCGAAGGCCGCCGCCGAACGCGAACAGGCGCTCGCCGCCGAACGCGAGCAGGCCGCGCAGAATAAATTGAAGGAGGCCGAAGCCTGGGCCGCGCAGAATTCCGCCAACTTTGACGGGGTTCTGGACCGGCTCGCCGCGCTGCGGGAGGAGGTCAAAGGCACCCCGGCTGAAGCCGCCCTGGACGCCCGGATCGCCCACTGGACGGAGGTCAAAGTCCAGGCCATCGCCGCTGTGATGAATCGGCTCGGAGAGCAGACCCGGCCCATGATCGAGCGCGGGGAATACGAAGCGGCGGCGTTGAAGATGGAAAGCTATGTCGGCGCGCTGGCCGGCGATACCGCTGGAGCGCGTTCGGAATTGGCGGCGCAATTCCGCCGCACGGGCGAAGAACACAGAACGCGCGCCCTGGAAAAGGCGCGCGCGGAGTGGGAAAAGGCGCGCGCGGAACTTGCCGGGCATATCTTGAACAATGATCCCGCGGCCGCCGCGTCCCTGCTGGCGAAAGCCCGGGCGTCGGCCGAAACCTGCGGCGCCGCGGAGGAAGCGGAGAGCTGGGACCGGCTGGTCCGGAAAATTCAGGAATTCGACGGATGGATCATCCAAACCTTTCAAGAGGATATCGGGAAGACGATGGAGCTGGGGTCGGGACGGGAGGCTTGGACGATCATTGGCATCCAGGGAAAAGCCCTGCGACTGCGGCGCGATTTGGGTGGGGCGTTTACGGAACGCAGCATCACGGCGGCCGATATTCCCCTCCCCGAGCGGTATCGGCGGCTGAGCACGGAAACCCCGCCCGTGCAGGGCCATCTCCAGGCCTGGTTCCACGCCGCCGCCCGTCTGGCCGATCGCATTCCCGCGCTGTTGAAAGATGCCGAAGATCCGGTCAGCCGCGCCCTTTCAGAAGCCGCCGGAGGAAAAACGGTCGGCGAGATGGAATCCCGGGCGCAGATGGCGTTGAACGAAGTCCTGCGGCGCGCGCGAATCCCGTCGGAGGCCGGAGAAACTCCCGCGAACTTCGCCGCGCGAGTCCGTCGCACCACATTCGATGAAACGCTGTCGGGACAACTGAAACCCGTCATCCGGGATTTTCGCGCGCGATTCGCAAACACCCAAATCGTCTCCGACTGGGCCGAAGCGCTCGAAGCTCTGGAAAACACCGCGCCCTGGCCGCGTGAAATCGATCCGCGCCTGGTCGAGAACTCGATGAGCATGATGGCGCAACTCAACCCCGGCTTCCGCCCCGAGCTGGCCGAATGGAAGACCAGCCTCGAGGGCGTCGAGCTCATTTTGGAAGGGCGGATGATTTCGAACATCACTCCCCTGGAAACCTTGCCGCTGACGGCGCTTACCCTGCGGGCCACTTCGGTCCGGGACCTCTCGGCTCTGCGCAGCATGCCCTTGTTCCGGCTCGACGTAAGTCAGACCCCGATCCGGGACTTCAGCCCGCTGCGCTCCCGTCCGCTGCGCGAGCTGATTGCGAACGGCTGCACCCTCGATTCCCTATCCACCCTGCGAGGGCTATCCTTGCAGTCGCTGTCCATCTCCACGAATTCCGTTTCCGGATTGTCGCCGCTGACTGGGATGCCGCTGCAGCGGTTCGTGGCGAGCAACTGTCCCATCACCAGCCTTACCACGCTGAGCCGGATGCCGCTGGAATATTTGGACATCAGCCATACCACCGAAGCCCTGGACCTGAAACCCCTGCGGTCAACTCCGCTGAAAACCCTCATCCTTTCGCGCTCCCGGGTGACGGATCTTTCCGGGCTGAAGGGCCTCCCCCTGGAGACTCTTTACATCGACCAGTGCCACTCCCTCCCATCCCTGGGCACACTCCCCGCGGATCTTCCCCTCAAGTTCCTGTCGGCGCAAGGTCTCACTGAAGCAGCCATCCTGTCCCTTCCAACCCTGAGCACCCTGGAAGCGCTGGATGTCTCCCAGGGTCGGTCCATTGCCAATCCGAATTTTCTCCGCGGCTTGCGCCTGAAAGAGCTCTGGATGAACCACACGTCGATGACCGAACTCGGCATCCTGATTGGAATGCCCCTGGAGCGGTTGCATCTGCGCGACACGCCGGTGATAGACATCGGGCCGTTGGCGAATTTGCCTCTGAAGTATCTGAACCTCAGGGACAACGCGCGCTTGAAAGATATCGCTCCGCTGGCGGACTGCGAGGAACTGGAGACTCTGATTCTTCCGGGATACCATGCCCTCCCCGACGACGCCGTGCTCAAACTCCCCAAACTCCAGAAGATCGGGCTAAACGAAAGTCAGCTCCTTTCTCCCGCGGAGTTTAAGAAAAAATACCTCAAGGATCGTGCCGCGCCCTGAAGCTTCGGAGCGTTTGGCGCTGGCTTCCGCACCCGATTTCAAGTATACTGTCGCCTCTTTTTATCCCGGGAAACACCCTGTATGTCTGAATCCATTCGCAACGTGGCGATCATCGCACACGTGGACCACGGCAAAACCACGCTGGTGGATGAGCTGTTAAAGCAGTCTCATTTCTTCCGCGAAGGCGTGGAGGTCGAAACCTGTTTCATGGACCGGAATGACCTCGAGCGCGAACGAGGGATCACCATCCTCGCCAAACACATTTCGATCCGCCATCGCGGCACCCGGATCAACCTGATCGACACCCCCGGGCACAGCGATTTCGGCGGCCAGGTGGAACGAGTCCTCAAGCTGGCCGACGGCGTGCTGCTTCTGGTGGATGCCGCCGAAGGCCCCATGCCCCAAACGCGCTTCGTGCTCGACAAGGCGCTGACGCTGGGACTGAAACCGGTGGTCATCATCAACAAGGTGGACAAACCGGCCGCGCAGCCCGACTGGGCGCATGAGCAGATCTTCGATTTGTTTGTCGAACTGGGCGCGTCGCACGATCAGCTGGATTTCCCGTTGCTGTACGCCAGCGGACGCGACGGATGGGCCGCGGCGACTCCGGATGGGCCGCGCACCTCGATCCTGCCGGTGCTGGACGCCATCCTCGAGCACATCCCCGCTCCGCCCGACCGGTCCGGTCCTGTGCAGATGCAGGTGGCCACGCTCGATTACTCGGATTATCTCGGGCGCATCGGCATCGGCCGCGTGTACCGGGGCACCCTGCGCCGCAACGTTCCCCTGAAGCATCTTCGCCAGAAGGGCGGAACGGACGACGTGATTGTCCGTCAACTCTACAGCTTCGACGGGCTGGACCGCGTCGAAGTTGAAGCGGTCGAATGCGGAGGGCTCTGCGCCGTGGCCGGCGTGGAGCTCATCGACATCGGCGATACTTTGGCCGACGCGGAGACGCCCGAAGCGCTGCCTCCGATCACGGTGGACGAACCGACCATCGCCATGGAATTCCGGGTCAATGACTCGCCCTTCTATGGCCAGGAAAGCCTCTTCAGCAGCAGCCGGCACCTGCGCGAGCGGCTGCGGAAGGAAGCGGAACGCGATGTGGCGCTTCGGGTGGATCCCATGGAGGGGGACGCCATCAAGGTCAGCGGCCGGGGGGTGCTGCACCTTTCCGTGCTGATCGAAACCATGCGGCGCGAAGGATACGAAATGACCGTCTCGCGGCCGCGGGTGATCTATCACACCATTGAGGGAGAACTCCACGAGCCGGTGGAGATCCTGGCCATTGACGTGCCCGAGAGCTCCACCGGCCGCGTGATCGAGCAGGTCGGTTCGGCCCGGGGCGAGATGGTTCGCATGGAAAAACGCGGCGACCGGCAGCTCCTTGAATTCGAAATTCCGACGCGCGGGCTGATCGGCCTGCGCACCCGCGTCACCACGGTTTCGCAGGGGGAGGCCATTCTGAGCCACCGGTTCCTGCGCTATGCCCCCTACCGGGGCGAGATTCCACGCCGCCCCAACGGCGTCATGATCAGCATGGACCGCGGAAAATCCGTGGCCTATGCGATCGACGGGCTGCAAATGCGCGGGGATTTCTTCATCGAGCCCGGCGAGATCACCTACGAAGGCATGATCGTGGGGGAACATTGCAAGGACAAGGACATCGTCGTCAACCTGCAGCGCGGCAAGAAACTGACCAACATTCGCGCCGCGGGATCCGATCGGAACATGCAAATCGCCCCGCCCCACCGGATGAGCCTCGAGGAATGCCTGGAATACATCGAGGAGGACGAACTGGTCGAAGTCACCCCGAAGAACATCCGGATGCGCAAGCGGCTGTTGAGCGAGCTCGACCGGAAGCGGGATCGCCGGACACTGCGCGATGAGACGCCGGAATAAGCGCGCCGAATTTCTTGACACGTCCGGCGGCCTTCGACATTATCCGTCAACCCATGCGGCCACGGATCCGGGCGACGCATGCGTTGACAACTACGAATGAGTGATGCCCTGCAGACAGGCTGGAAGACGGGTTGGCGCATAGCCGCAGCGGCCTTGATTTGGAGCGCATCCGCGGCCCGCGCGGAGTCGGATCCCGCGATTCCGCCGCCGGAGTTGAACGACGCTTCTGCCCCGTTGGACGCCGAACTGCGCCTGGCCCTTCCGCCTCCGGACCCGGAAGACGTTCCGGAGGAACTCGCCGATAAACTGACGCTGGCGGAGCCGCGCGGAGGCCGGCTGCGGTCTCAAACCACGCTCATGTTCGGCGTGGGCGTCATCGCCGTGGGGGTGCTGTATTTCATGCCTGCCAGCATCACCGGATGGGATCAAGATTATGGTGTGAGCGATCTGCCCAGCCGATGGTGGGACAACGTGACCAGCGGACCGCGTTGGGACGACGACGACGTGTTTTTCAACTATGTCACGCACCCCTACTGCGGCGGTGTGTACTACGTTATGGCCCGAAAATCCGGATATGGCCCGCGCGATTCCTTTGTGTACTCCGCGCTGATGTCGACGTTTTTCTGGGAATATGGCATTGAAGCTTTCGCCGAGGTCCCTTCCATTCAGGATTTAATCACGACGCCCGTCGGCGGATGGCTGTACGGGGAATGGGCCTATCACCGCGAAAAGGCGATCATAGCCAACGGCAACCGCCTGTTCGGATCCCGGGTGCTGGGCTATGTGGCCCGGTTTCTTATCGATCCGGTGGACCGGATCGGAAGCGGAATCAACCACATGGTCGGGCGCGATTGGATCTATACCGGCGATATCTCCATCCGCCCGCTCGCATTCGTCACGCCCGATGAGCACGCGGGGGAAGACGATGCGAAAGTCACACTTCGCCTCGCCGTCCAGTTCTGAGCCCCTCCACTGGCGCCCGCCCCGTCCTCACAATCATGTCGCGATCGGCGAACGTTTTCGTTCCTTCGCCGGGACTTTACCAGCGACAATTCAAAGACAGGTCCACCATGAAGGTATCGAGCGAGATCCCGGCGCTTTGGGTGTAGCGCTCGTCTATCTCGACCACATGCAGGTCCCCCTTGAACTCCGGAATTGATTGCAGGTGCGCGCCCGCGGCCGCGGACCAATGCGGGCTCCATTTCCACTCCAGCGTGGCGCCCGCGCCCACCCAGACGCCACCGGAGAAATCGCCCTCAAACCTCAAATCCCGAGCCACGTGATGATCCCAGTCTTCCGCCCAGACCTGCGGCCCTAGCGCCAGATAACCGGACCAGGCCCAGCGGTCGCCTCCGCCGTGCGCCTGCGCTCCAAGATATGGAACCACATACGACTGTTCGTACTCGATCAGCCGGCGGCCATCAAAGACGCCCCGGGTGTCCCGGAATCCTTCCTCGGAATAGATGTATTCCCGACCCCGGTCGCTCCAGCTCCAATGCTGCACCCGGAGGCCGGCCATGGCGCGCAGGGACAAGAACTCCATCCGGACCAGTTGAACCGTCACGCCCGCGTCGGCGGTCCATGCTGAATCCACATCCACATAGCTGAGTGAATAATCGGTCCAGTCGAACCCGGGAATCTGCCAGTCATAATCGCGCATCTGCCCGCGGCCTTCGCTCACCGCGACGACGCATCCCGCATACCCGGCCCACGCCCCCCACCGGCCGTTCAGGGCGAGGCCGGCCATGGAAACGCCATCGATATCCCAAATCAGCTCGCTCAATTTGTGCGTCGGCCCATACACCAATTCACGCGCCTCTCCGCCAATCGTCGCCGCGATCGCGCGCACGGAATATCGTTCCCGCGGAACCTCCTCCCCGGGCGTGTCGCGGATCAACGGGAGGGGCAGCGCGCGCGCCGGAATCACCAGCGCCGCCAAGGCGCAGACCACGGCCAACACACATTTCAGAAAATGGTTCATGATTCCACGCTCGCGGTGAGAGGGGGGTTCGACTCGGTTTCCGGCGAGGCCGCCGGCATGAGAATCCGGTACGCCGGAGTGGGCGCGCGCGCGCGGGCCACTTCGACGCGCACATGCGCGCAGCCGGCCTGCGCCAGCCGGTCCCGCATCGCGCGTTCGCAAAGCGCGCGCTCGTTACATTCCTCGCTGAGATGCGCCAGGATGATCCACTGCAAATGGGGCCCGGCCAGCTCCGCGGCCAGATCGGCCGCCATGTCATTGGAGAGATGCCCCAGCCGGCCAAGTATTCTGGATTTCAGGAGCAGCGGGCGGCCGGACCGGCGAACCATCCGCTCGTCGTGATTGGCTTCCAGCACCAGCCCGTGACATCCCTTCAACCGCGCGCGGATGAGCGAGGTGGGCATGCCCAGATCGGTGGCGACGCCCAGCCGCGCCCCGCCGCATTCAAAAATAAATCCGACGGGTTCATAGGCGTCGTGGGGCACCGCGAAGGGGTGGACGTTCAATGCGCCAATCCGGAAGTCCGATCCGGTTTCGAAGGTCCGCCAGGCAATCCGGTCCAGCCCGGGAATGCGCGCCGCGCCCTGGGCGGTCCCGCGATTGGCATACACGGGAATTGCATACCGGCGATGCAGCGCATCCAGCCCCGCGATATGGTCGCGGTGTTCATGGCTGATGCAGACGGCGTTCAGCGAACCGGGGTCCGTGCCCGCTTCCTCCAGGCGCGCAACGAGCGACCGGGCGCTGATTCCCGCGTCCACGAGCAATGCCGTGCCCCCGCCCCGGATCAGGAGCGCGTTGCCCCGGCTGCTGCTGGCCAGCATGACGGCTTCAAGCATGAGTGCGTTGGTCCATGGTGCGGTATAGGCGATCCACGCCCGAGGGAGTATACTACGCTGCATGAGGCAGTTTGACCAATTCCTGGCCACCGAGCTCTGGTGCCCGACCTGCCGGAGCGCGCAGCCGGTCCGCGAACGGCTGTTGCTCGTGTTGCCCGGGGGGGAACTGCATGAATACCGCTGCACCCAGTGCGCCAGTTCCCTGGGCACCCGGGAAGTCCGGACCCCCGTGGGGATGTCGCTGTCTCCGTCCGCGGCGGCGCCCCGGCCCCGGCCCGCGAAACCGGGCCGGTCTGCGCACACCACCCCGAATCCCGGGACGCATCGGGAACCGCGCCGATGAGAATTCTGTTCGTCGCCCCTCGCCTGCCCCATCGCAGGGTGATGAGCGGCCATCAGATCGTGTATCAACGCATGCGGCGGCTGATGGCCCGGGGGCATAAAATCGGGCTGGCCTGTTTTTCCCGCCCGGGTGAGGAATCCCTCGCCGCCGAATGGGCGGGCGAATTGCTCTCGCTGGAAACGGTGCCTGAACCCGACGTCAAAGGATTTCAGGGATTCCCCGGCGCCCGTACCGCGAGGTTGAAACCCCATTCCGCCGAACTGCTGCGACGGGTGGGCGATATGGTCGAGCGGGACCGGTACCACATCGCGATCGCGGAATTTACCGAGATGGGCCCGTATCTGTGCCGGAATCCCTTCCTGCCCGCGGTGCGGCGGGTCATCTCCGTTCACCAATGCTTCACCGTGGCCGCGCAAAAACAGGTGGAGCTGAAGGGCTGGACCTTCGCCGGTCTTCGCGCGCGAATTCAGCGGGATCGTCTCCGGCAATCGGAGTTCGCCCTGTACCGGGAGGCGGACCGGATCCTCGCGCTCACGCCGCAGGAGCAGTTCGCGATGCAACAGCAGGCGCCGGATCTGCGCACCGCCCTATCGCCCGCCGGGGTGGATACGCGATTCTTCGGGCCGTCGCCCGGCCTTCCCATGCCGGGGGGACTGATTTTCACCGGCTATTTCAACCATGAACCCAACCGCGATGCGGTACGCTGGTTCGTTTCGCGCGTCTGGCCCGCCGTGCGCGCGCGGTACCCGGAGTTGTTTTTTTACGTGGTCGGCCCGAATCCTCCGCCCGATATTCTCAACCTCTCATGGAAAGATCCGACCATCGTGGTCACCGGCGAAGTGGAGGATGTGCGCCCCTATCTCCACCAGGCCAGTGTTTTCATCTGTCCCATCCGCATGGGATCGGGCATGCGGATCAAAATTCTCGAAGCCATGGCCAGCGAGCTTCCCGTGGTTTCCACCTCGCTCGGGGCCGAGGGCCTTCCGCTGCAGCAGGGCGTGAACGGTTTTGTGGCCGATCACCCCCGGATCATGGCCGAACAAATCCAGCAGTTGCTCTCCGACGCTCCGCTGCGAAAATCCATGGGCAATCGCGCGAGAACCACCGTCCGCGCCCACTATTCATGGGATCAAAGCGTCAGGGGGCTGGAGCGCCTGTTTCAGGAGCTGACGGAGCGGCCGGCGCGGCCACCCGCTGAATCCGCGAAGTAATTACCTGCGCGGCCGGCAGGGCGACTTCCATCCGCGGGGCGCGGAGCGCGGAATTTCCCGGCTCGGCGCCCTCGATGCGAATTCCCCGCGGAAGCCGGGGCGCGGATCTGCCTGATGTCTCGGGAGGCCATTGTTCGGACCATCCTTTCCCATCGAAGAACGAGATTCGCGGCGCGGCGGGCGCGGATCGAACCGTTCGGGGAAACGACGTCCACGCCGATTCCGCGCCCGGCAGCGGATGGTATCTTTTTTGCAGCATCCCGCCTGCGCCGGCTTGCGAGGGAATCCATTCGAGTTCCACCCTCCCCAATTCCCCGGGCCGATCGGGCACGGCGCCATACCATTCAAGAAGCGTTTGCCGGCCATCATCATCCGGCGCCTGCGCCGAACGCAGGGCGGGCCCGTCGGGCAGAAGATCGCACGCGCCTTCGAGTTCCTCCATCAGCCGGCGCATCTCCCGCAGCGGCACATGCGTCTGGTCGTGCCGGACCATCAACCGCCGGTGCGTGCGATTCAAGGTCGCCACCGCGGAAAACAGGAAGCCCAAGACCACAAAGGACAGCGCCAGGCCGATGAGCGCTTCCGTCAGGGTAAATCCGTCCGCCCCGTGTGTTGAATTCCAGCGCCGCCCCCCCCGGGCCGGACCGACCCGTGGTTTCCTGCTCACCGGGCGAAAAGCATGAACAGCAGGGCCACCATGGCGAGTACCGCCAAAACGCCCACGAGGATCATCAGCGTGACCCAGGTTCGGCTGCTGCGGCTCGACCGGGATCCGAAGGGCGAAATGCTGGAAAATGTCACGGGCGCGGTGGCCGGCCCTTGCATCTCCTCCACCTCGGCCTTCACCATGGAGGGAGCCGGGGCCGCCTCGCCCACTTCGTTGTCGAACATGAACTCCAGCGACCCGATCTGGACCAGGTCCTTGGGCTTGAGCTGGATTTCCTTGATTTCCTGCTGATTGACCCGCGTGCCGTTGGTGGAACCGCTGTCGGTCAGAATATAGCGATTGTTGACATGCGCTATGGCGCAATGCCGTCCGGATACGGAAGGATGCTCCAGGACGATCAGGTTCGTCGCTGTGCGCCCGATGGAAACCTTCTCTCTGGCCAATTCGAAATTCCGGCCTTTGACCTCCGCGGACATTCCGATCAGAACAGCCATGGTTTAGCTCCTTCCTCAAGGCAGTGCGCATAGTGTATCATCGTCCAACGGCTGTCAACCGCCGAGGCGAGCCGGGATGGTCCGGCGGGAGTCCGGCCCGGACGCCGGGAAAACAATAACAACCGAATTCCATCGTTTTTTTATCGTGATCGCGAAGGTTTGATCGGAGATTTTTCATGAAACAGACAGGCCGGAGGTTGGGTTGTGCGATGCTCGGATGCTGGGCGCTCGCGGCGGGAGCGGCGGAACCGCCCCCGGTCCATGTGGTGCGCTTCGACCCCGCCGACTCGATCGAGGAACGGGTGCGAAAGGCCGCCCATGTGGTCCCGACCCCGATCCAATACGCCTACCACCGGAACGAGTTCATCGGATTCATTCACTGGGGCCCGAATACCTTCAGCCGCCGGGAATGGGGCGACGGAAAGGAACGCGCGGATCTCTTCCATCCCACCGGACTCGATACCGACCAGTGGTGCGAAGCCATGCGCGACGCGGGCATCCGCATGGTCGTGTTCGTGGCCAAGCATCACGACGGATATTGCCTGTGGAACACCCGCTACACCCGCCACAGCGTCGCCGCGTCGCCGTGGATGGGCGGCCGGGGCGATGTGCTGCGCTCGCTGGCCGAGTCCTGCCGGAAATTCGGACTGAAGCTCGGCGTCTATCTTTCGCCGGCCGATTTGCACCAGATCGAATCCCCCGATGGTTTGTACGGAAACGGAAGCGCGTATAGCGACCGGGTGATCCCCCGAGCCGTTCCGGGACGCCCCTTCCGGGATACGCGCAAGTTCCAGATTCGCGTGGACGACTATAACGAGTATTTCCTGAACCAGCTCTTTGAGCTGCTGACCGAATACGGACCGATTCATGAAGTGTGGTTCGACGGCGCCCATCCCAAACGCAAGGGCGACCAGCGGTACACCGAGGAGCTCTGGTTCCGCCTGATCCGGGCGCTCGCGCCCGAAGCGGCGATTTTCGAAGGCCCGGATGTGCGGTGGTGCGGGAATGAAGCCGGCGATACCCGGCGCAGCGAGTGGAACGTGCTCGCCCTGAAAAAAGCGCCGAAGAATTTTGATTGGGACTACGGGTCGGGCGAAGACCTCGGCAGCCGCGAGCGGCTGAAAACCGCCGAGGCGGCCGGATACCGCCCTCCGGAAATCAACACCTCAATCCGCGCCGGATGGTTCTACCGCGACGAAGCGCAGGACGTCCGGTCCGCCGATCAGACCTTCGACATGTACGAACGCGCGGTCGGAGGCAACGGCGTGTTCATGCTCAACATCCCCCCCAATCGCGAAGGGCGGTTCGGCGAACGCGACGTGGCGGTGCTGCGCGAAGTCGGCCGGCGCGCGCGCGCGACCTACGGCGTGAATCTGGCCGCCGGCGCCCAGGCGCCCGGAGCGGAAGCCGTGCTCGACGAGCGGCCCGATACCGCCTGGTTGGCGCCCGGCGCGACGGGAGAATTCGAAGTGCGTCTGCCCGCGCCTCGCCGCGTGAATCGCGCCGTGTTGCAGGAGGACATCCTCCGTCACTCGCAACGCGTCGAAGCGCACGCGCTGGACGCCTGGATGGACGGCGCTTGGAAGGAAGTCGCCCGCGCGACCACCATCGGCTACAAGAGAATCCTGCGATTCCCCTCCGTGACGAGTGACCGGTTTCGTGTCCGTATCACCGAGGGGCGCGTGCGGCCGTCCATCTCCTCCTTCACGCTGCATGCCTACGACGCCCCGCCGCCCGCCATCACCGCGCGCCGGGACGCCGACGGTCTGGTGCGGCTGGAACCCCAGACAACGGCCTTCCACTGGAAAGGCGGACGCCCCGCAATGCCGGACGAGGGAGAAGTTCAAATCCGGTACACGCTCGACGGCACGGAACCGGGCACGGCGTCGCCGCTGTATCGTCAGCCGCTGGCGTTGCCCCAGGGCGGCCAATTCCGAGTCCGCTCCTGGAGACAGGGCGTGGAGGGCCCCGTGACCACCGCCGTCATCCCCATGACAACACAGGGCTGGACGCTGCACGCGGTCAGCAGCGAGCACTCCGCGGAATTCGCGGCCGCCAAAGCATGGGACGGCGATCCCGGCACCTACTGGCATACGTCCTGGAACGGCGGCGATGCCCAGGCGCCCCGTCATCCGCATCATCTGGCCATCCGCCTTGGCGACGTTACGGCCATCGGAGGATTCACCTACCTGCCCCGACAGGACCGGAAGATCCCGGACGCAATGATCGAAGGGTGGGCTTTTGAAGTCAGCGACGACGGTCAGACGTGGACGCGTGTGGCGGAGGGCGAATTCGGAAACATCGTCAATGATCCCTCCCTGCGCGTGGAACGGTTCGAGAAACCCGCGCGCGCCCGATACGTCCGGCTTGTGAGCCGCAGCGGCGCGGCCGGAAAGCCGTACGCGGGAGCGGCGGAATTCGGCCTGCTCCCGGCGGCCGGGGGGAACATCCCGCCGTCGCCGCCGGAATAATTCGCGTGCGTTGCGGCTTCCTCCGGCGTTCCTCATGAACGAGGAACACCGCGATTGTTGCGAATCAATCCGCCTCAAACACTTCGCGGCCCGAAGCGCGTCGTTGCGGATAACCCACCTCCCCGGCGGTCCCACCGGGGCCGCCGGCGGGGCGCTCCAATATCTTCTGTCCAAACGCTACCTCTTCATTTTAGGATGGGACCGTGCGCGGGCGTGTCGCGCCGGAGCTGGAATCCATACATGAATGCCCAACGTCCCATCCGATATATTTGCATAAACTGCGGGTACATCTATGATCCCGAGCTCGGCGATCCGGACCATGGCATTCCGCCCGGAACATCCTTCGAAGCCCTGCCCGACGGATGGGTCTGCCCCATCTGCTACGTCACCCGAGATCAATTCGATCCCCATGATTGAGCCCGCCCGCGAAGCTTCGTTCCCGGCAGTCTCCAGCCCCGAGGACGGGGGCCCGCCCGACACGGAACTCGTGCGCCGCGCGCAGGGAGGCGATACCTCCGCCTTTGAGATCCTCGTGCGGCGGCATCAAGCCCGGATCCGGGGCATGCTGTACCACATGACCGGCCACCGGGAGGATGCCGAGGATTTGACCCAGGCGGCCTTTCTCCGCGCCTATCGCGCGCTTCGGCGGTTTCAGGGGCAATCGTCGTTCTACACCTGGCTCTATCGCATCGCCGTCAACCTGGCCCTGAATTTTATCAAGAAGCGAAAGCGGCAGACTGGCGCCGGCACCTTGAGCCTCGATGATATCGACACCGCCGCGGAGCGGGATTCGGACTACGTGGAGCTCGCGGGTCGCGATACGCCCGACCGCAACGCGCATCTGGCGGAGATCCAACGCCGCATTCATTCGGCACTGGGCACGCTGACGGAAAAACATCGCGCCGTGGTCGTCATGCATGACCTGCAGGGCATGCCGCACGACGAAGTGGCCCGGGTGCTGCGCGTCCCCACCGCAACGGTGCGCACCCGCCTCTTTTACGCCCGCAGGCAATTGCAGCAGGAGTTGCGGGAACTGGTCGAAAATTAGCCGATCATTTTATGAACATTGGGATTCCATGGGGGTCTATTCCCATTGACTACGATGGAGGTAGATCCTGATGAACTGTCTTGATATCCAGCTCCGGCTGGCCGCGGGCGAGCCGGATCGCAGCGATCCCGCCGTGCAAGCCCATGTAGGGCTCTGCGAAAATTGCCGGGCCGCTCTGGACCGCGAACTCCGCCTGGACCGCGTGCTGACGCTCACGCGATCGGAGCGGCCGGATGCCCGCTTTGAAGACCGCCTGGTCGCGCGGCTTCGCGCCGACATCGCGGACACGCGTCCGCATCCGTTGTTCTGGACTCCCGCCCGGGCCTGGACCGCGGGACTTTCCGCGGTGGCCGCGCTGCTGCTGATCACCATGGCCCCCCTGCGCCCCGGCGATAGCTTCGGACCCGAGACCTTCTCCCTGGCGGGCGCGGACGATAGTACCCGTCAGCCCGCGGACCGCTGGGATTCAAACACAACGGTTCATCCCATCTTCGGTTCATCCGCCGGCGCAATTCCAGATTCGAGTCGCCTGTTCGCCTCCGCGTTGGGCGGAGATTCCGCGCCCGAGGCGTTCACCGGTCTGACCTTGAGGGAACAACTGCCCGAGTCCTCCCTTATGCTGGCCTCCACCAACCTGCCGCTCCGGCTGGGACCCGGGAATATCCGCTACGGCGGCAATTCCTTCATGGTGAACTTCGGCGAATCCAACTAAACCCTCGCGCCGCACTTCCGGGTTCTAATCGGCGCTTCATCCGCCGCAGGCCGGCGGCGTACAGGTGTACGCCACCGCCTGACGGAAGGATAGGCTCATTCCGCATCCTCCGGCCCTTACGAGCCATCGGCCGTTGGATGATTTCAGGGCGACGGATTACGGACGGATCAGCTTCGCGGTGATCTCCGCGACATGCTTGCCTTGGAACCGGGCGATGGCCAGTTCGTTCTCGCTCGGCATGCGCGAGCCATCCCCGGCGGCGATCGTGGACGCGCCATAGGGGGTGCCGCCCGTGATTTCATTCATCGTCGTCTGCCGCGCTTCCGAATAGGGAACGCCCACGATGATCATCCCATGATGCAGCAGCGTCGTGTGGAAACTGAGCAGTGTGGCTTCCTGCCCGCCGTGCTGGGTGCCGGTGCTTGTGAAGACACTGCCCACCTTGCCGATCAAGGCGCCCTTCGCCCAAAGTCCGCCGGTCTGATCGAGGAAATTGCGCATCTGCGCCGACATCATACCGAACCGCGTGGGGGTGCCGAAAACAATCGCGTCCGCCTCCGCGAGCTGCGCGGGTTGGATCACCGGCACATGGGCAAACGTGGCGCGCGCGGCCTTGGCGCCCATTTTCTCCAGCCCCGCATCGGGCACCAGCTCGGGCACCTGGAACAGCGAAACCTCCGCGCCCTGTACTTCCCGGGCGCCCGCGGCGATGGCTTCCGCCATCCGGTAGATATGGCTGTACATGCTATAGAACACGACTTGGATCTTCATGCTCGCTCTCCTGTGGGTTGATCGGTTCCGAGTTTCCTGCACAACACGCGCAAAGCCTCCTGCTCCGCCGCGCTAAGACCTCCAAACACCTCCATAACATCCCGCACATGGCGGGGAAATACCCGGGCAATTCGCTTCCGACCCAAGACCGTCAGCTCGACCGTCCGATAGCGGCGATCGCCGGAACGGACCGTCCGCCGGATCCAGCCGTCCCGCTCCAGCACATCGAGTACGCGCGTAACATTCGCGCCAGTCACCAGCAGTTTGTCGGCCAGTTGCCGCTGACACAGGGGCCCGACATGCAGCAGGGCCTCCAGCACCGCCAACTGAGTCAGAGTCATCCCCTCCGAAGCGCGCCGGGCCGCCAGCCGGGCCTGAACCGCATTCGAGGCGCGCATCAGGCAAATCATCGCGTTCAGCGCGCGCTGCTCCTGTTCATTGCCTGGATACTTCGTCGACATGCGTCTTGGACCGACTAGTTAGCTACTTAACTATCAAATGCCCGCGTTGTCAAATGGGCCGCGCGGAAAGACAGCCGGCCGCCGATCCCGCGGGGGGCTGGAACGCGCGCACGGGCTGGAAGAGCGTGTGCCCACGCTCCACATGGAGCCTCTGCGTCGCCGTACCGGTCTTCAGGGGCGCATCAGGGTGCTGCCCCAATTGCCGGCGGGTCATTCAGCAGAGGGATGCCCATATCTGCGAGATACTGGAATGTGCGCTGGTAAAACTCCGGGGAGCGCGTGGGATCATCTTCCGCGCCGGGCGGGACAAAGATGACCATGCCCTGCCGCGCGCGGGTGAGCAGCACCCGGTAGGCGTTGCGAAGATAGTTCCGGCGATCCTCGTTATGTAATCCGCACCACCGGTCGCCGCGGAAGATGTGGTAGTCCCAGCCGGATCCCGTGTACCGCAGGTCGGCATCCCAGTTCACGCAGACCCAGTCCAGTTCCAAGCCCTGGACATCGAACTGCGAAGCGGCATCCTCAAGGTACAGGCTCGATCGCGTATCCCGCCGGTCATCGAGGAACCAGTGGACGGGGTCAATAGTCACGCGGACATCAATCGCATGCGGCTTGAGCCGCTGGGCCTCGGATGAAGCGACCATCCCGAACCGCTCGGTTCCCCGCGCGCGCTGCCGAATCCAGGTCTTGGCCTGCGCGAGGTCCCGGGTGAGCACAATGGGGTAGCGCTGCCTGAGTTTCGCGAAGGCTTCTCGCGCGCCTTCGATCTCGCAGTCCAGAACGGCTTTCACGAACGCCGACACGTTTTCGGCCCGGAACGAGCGCATGGAGACGGCCAGATGAAGCGCGCTGTCGAAGTACGTGTGGCGCCTGGACCGCACGGCATCCAGGGCGTGCCCGGCCGCATATTCGCTGTCCGTCAGTTCTGGCGAGATGTAAACGTGCCAATCGGGAAAGGCCGTGTTGATGGCTTCAATCCATGCGCCGATGCCGGCCTCGCCCGTGTTGATCTCCTGCCCGCCCCCGACCAGACAGACCACAACGGCCCAATCCTCGTGCCGGTCGAGGTACGATATCAGGAACTCCGGCTCCGACTGGGCGAAGTTCTGGACCTTCTTCTTGCGGCGCATGAAGTCGGAGGTTTTGGCGCAATGCCATGCCCGTTGCGCCTCGTCGAAAATCACGACATGATCAATCGGCGGTGAGGTCTCACGAAGCGCCTCGTCGCGGAAGTGGTGGACGTTCTGTATGAACGCCTTCACGCTCTCGTACACCTTGCCCTTGCGGGCCTTCTCGCCGCCTGATCGTTTACGGGCCACCTCATCCCTCGTCAGCGCCTCGCGCAGCACGGCAACCAGCGGGCCGTTGCCGGACAGAAAAACCGCATGGGTCGCACGGTGGGTATCGCGACGCTTTGTGGCGACATTGAGGCCCACCAAGGTCTTGCCCGCTCCCGGCACACCCGTGACGAAGCAGATGATCTTGCTGCGTGATGCGCGGGCCTGCTCGACCAGTTCCTCGATGCGTGTTGACGTGACTTGCAGATTGCGGGCGCCGGCATCATGACGGGCAATGGCATCCACCGAATGCTGGGCATAGAGCGACTGGGCCGCCTCAATTATGGTGGGCGTGGGATGGTAGGACGCGGCTCCCCACTTCACCCCATCCAACACACGGCCGGATATTTCGACCAGCCCCAGATCAATGATCCCCCGGAGTCCCCGGCCGTTCGACCGGATTGGCGGGTAGACACGATCCTCATGGGGTTCGGTCAGGCGCCGATCGCTGACCGGAGCCTCCGTCGCCAGGAGAATCGGCAAAATCGGCGCCACATGGCTTGCCTGATGGAAATTCTTAAGGTCCAGCGCATAGTCCCAGACCTGATCCAGATCAGCGCGGTTGAAGGCCCGCTCTCCCACTTTAAACTCGACGACGAACACCATCGCCCCGGATACCACCACCGCATCAATCCGCTTGCCCATCCGAGGGATGTTGAACTCGAGAAACAGCGTCCCTTCGAGACCTCGCAGCGCCATCTTAAGAATCGCGATTTCCTCAAGCCACGCATCGCGCTGAGGCGGTTCGACGGCCATTTCGCTTCGGGTGGTCAGTACCCCCAGAACGCTTTCCGGCGGCGCGGCTATGAACGTCGCTATGGAATCGCTGTAGTACGCGCGAGGCAGGAGATTGGCGCAGGCATGTTCCATCACAGCCCTGGTTCCGCAAATTCTCTCGCATCATTGATGGCACGCACCACTTTGTGCCCCCTTGGCTCGTTGAAACCTCTTCGCTCCACATGAAACAGCGCGCAGCGGCGCGGTCAATTTCGCACAAGTCCGCACACCAAGGCAATGGCCAAGAACAGAAACCGCTGAAGCGATGCCGGCTTCGATGAGGCGTCCAAGCATTGGATGGAATTGCGGCCGGATATCCAGACGTTGGATGAATGCGCAGTAACCCCGCCGCGAAAAATCACCGGCGTCCCGCAGGAGCCCGGCGGCGCGGCACGCATGAGGTGCGGTCATTCAGATTGCGCGGTGTACGCATATTTCTGAATGGCGGCGATGCCGCCGACGGACTGGGGCAATGGGGAAACGGAGTCCGGATATACCATTTGATTGTATCCAATCAAAATGGTGCTCGGGGGGGGAGTCGAACCCCCACGCCTTTCGGCACATGCACCTCAAACATGCGTGTCTGCCATTCCACCACCCGAGCACGGACGGACGAATATGATGAACCGCCCTCCGCCGCGCGGCAAGGCAATTCCCGCCGGCGCGGCTTACTTGTTCTGGTTTTTCAGTACCGCCGCGCCGCCCAGTTCGCTAAACCCCTGCTGGGTCAAATCGGTCCACAGCGTTCCCTCCCCGGCGTGAATCACGCGGAATTTCATATCCTGGGGCAGGCCCTGGGCGAGCTGCCACAGGGCGTAGGCTTGCGGATCTCCGAACGCGCCCACTTTGAGCCGGAACCCGTCCGCGCGCGCGCCTTCCACCAGGGTGACGGTCTTCGCCTGGGCTTCTCCGATCTTGCGCACCCGTTCGGCGCGCAAGGTGGCGGTTTCGCTCTCCACCTCGGATACCCGGCGAGTGGTTTCAGCGCCGATTCGGGCCACTTCGCGCTGCTGGCCCGCGAGAATCTCCGCTTTGATCTTCTCGGTCTCCTGCATGACCCGCTGCCCGAACTGCTCGACCATCGCCAGCTCGGTGTTCAGTTCCGCCTGCTTTTTCGCGGTGTTCTGCTTTTCCTGGTTGGTCAGCACCTGCTCCACCGCGACGCTCGACTGCTGAATCGGCTCCAGAATTTCCGCCGGCGCATTCACGTGGCGGATCAGCGCGTTGTGCACTTTGATGCCACGTTCGCCCAGCGTCCGCTCCAGCTCCCGGGTCAGGTCATTCTGGAACGCCTCGCGCCCCTCGCCCACGATGAAATCGTTGGCCTTGTAGACCGATCCCTTGAGCCGGGAGATGGAGAGAATTTGCGGCATGATGGCCTTCTCCACCATGGCGGGAAGATCGCCGAAACGGCGGAAGACATCCGCCAATTGGGTCGGCAGGAGTTCAAACTCCACGGTCATGTCGAGGCTGATTTCAAATCCGTCGCGGGAAGGAAATTCCACGTACTGGTTCACGACAAAGGATGCCGACGAATCCGGGATCGAAATGGGCTGCCCTCCCTCGGGGGCCTGCGCCTGCCCCTGCCCCCACTCTTGCGCGGCGCGGCTCGAACCCCGGGAAAACAGCCCCCCCCTCCGCCCTCCGGCATAGCTGCTGTCCATGCTGATGTTCTGTGACTTGCTGGCGTACTCCTCCCGCTGCGCCTGCTGCCGTTGCAGAGCGTTCACCGCCATTTGCTGCAAGGCATCTTCACCGGCCATGACGTTGGCGATGTTCTTGGTGATGACCGCCCCGCCTTCCTTGCCCAGCAGCGATACCTGGTTCAGGCCGACTTCGAGCACATCCACCTTAAACTCGCGCGGATTGATGAAATACAGTCCGGGCTGCAGCACATCCCGGCGCACGCCCTTTTGTCCCGCCTGGGCAAATTCCCCTTCCGGCGCGGGCTCTCCGGCAAGCGAAGTGACCACACCCACGTATCCGATGGGAATGTTCAGGGCGTCCTCAATGGCCACTTCATAGCCCACGGGGTTGAGGCGGTATTTACCCGGGCCCAAGACCCGGCGCTGGATGCCCTTTTCCCCCTCCGCGGCCAGAAACTCGCCCTGCGGCGGCTCGCGGCCGACGTTGGATTTCACAACGCCCACTTTCCCCGCCGGGATCAGGATCACGGGATACTTTTTGATGTCGAAGAGAATGGGGTTGAAGAAGTACCGGCCCTCGCCCAGGACGTCTTCCTGCACACCCTTCTCGTCCGGCCGCGCCAGAATTCGGCCCGCTTCCAAATCTTTTCCCGTCTTGGTAATAACCACCGCCATCTGGTCCGGCCCGACGAATACGCGGCAGAACAACCACAGCCATCCGCCATAGAGAGCCGCCACGACCGCCGCCAGCGCCACCAGGGATTTCAACGCTTTCATATCACTTCACCTCCTGCGGAAGGTACGCGCGGAACAGCCCGCCGAGGGCATCCGGTCCGTCTGTGGTCATCACCGACTCCAGCCGGGGGCCCAGTTCCCGGTAAAACACGAAACGGGCGAAGTTCATGCCCGTCCCAAACGCCGCCGTCTGGTTGCGAATCACCTCGGCCTGCGCCGTGTTGTCGAACTGGATCACCTGTCCTTCGGCTTCGGCGCGGCGCACCGTGGCCAGCGCCTGGAATGTCGCCGCTTCGTTTTCCAGCCGGGCCACGTCCATCTCCCGCTGGGCGGCCTGCATGCGGACTTCCTGTTCCTGCTGCGCCTGGATCAGCGCGCGGATCTTCACCGTCTCGGCGTCCACCTTGGCCTTGTTCTGCACCGCCAGCATTTCCTGCTTCGTCAGCTCGGCTTTCGATTTCGCCTGCTCGATCTGCTGGTCGAACTTGCGCGCTTCCTGCACCGTGACTTCGCGTTCGCGGATCACGCGCGCGATGTCGTCGGGCGGGCGGATGTTCCGGATCAGTACCGATTTGATGTCCACCCCCCATTGGGCGCATCTCTCGCGCAGGTGCGATTCCAGCACGTTCTGGAACTGCTGGCGCGATTCGCCGACAATGTAATTCGTCGCCTTGTTCTTGCTGCCTTCAATGCGGCTGAACCCCCGCGCTCTGGGCAGAATGACCTTCTTCACCACGTCATCGAGATCGCCCACGCGATGGGTCAGCTCCGCCGCCTTCTCCCGCATCACCGCAAATTCCAGCGTGCCTTCGACCGTGACCGTGAAGCCGTCCAGCGTCAGGAACGTGATCGCGTCCTCGCCGCTCATTTCAAACCGCTGGCTCTGCAGGCTGACTTCGTTGACCTTGAACAGGTAGGGGTTGATGTAATGCGTTCCCGGATCAAGCCGTCGTTCGATCACGCCTTTGAATCCGTCGCGCACCATGAACTCGTTGGGATTTTCGTCCACCTGCGTCGAAGTGATCGGATCCGCCCCCGTGAGGGAGGTGACCACTCCGATATGGCCGGGGCGAATGGTGACCGCGTCCAGCATCTGCACCGAATAGGCGTAGGGATTGATAAAATACTTGCCCGGCGAGAGCACGTCGGCCACCAGCCCTTTCATGCCGTCTTCGGCGATAATCCGGTCGGCGGGAAGCGGATCGCCATACAGCCGGGTCTGCACCCCCATTTTGCCCGCGGGAACGTCCACCACGTTATGATACATCCAGCCCCACGTATAAGGGTTTCGGAAGTACCGGCCGGTGGGCTTGACCTCAAGCTGAATGCCCTTTTGCCCCTCCTCCAAAGCGATGATCTGCCCGGAGGGCAGTGTTTTTCCTGTCTTGCGATAGAAAATCGCGATCCGATCCTTCTCCGGCTCAATCCGGCAGAAAAACCACACGAAGAGAGGTCCGATGAGGAGCACCAGCAACACCAGCACGGGCAACACTCCCCAGGCGGGAACCACGGGCATTTTCTTTGTCCGCGGGACACGGGATGATCGGCCGGGGACCGGAGGTGGAACGGCGTCAAATGCATCTGCGCTCATACATCATCTCCTGCGAGGGGGGCTCTGTGCGATGATCCGATTGTGGGACGCTCACCAAGGCACCGCAAGCGAAATCACGCCCGCTGGCCGGCTTCATCCGTTTTCTTCGAGCCGGTTTCTCCAATTCATGGATTTATGTTCTTTCGCAATTCGCGAATTCGGGCTTCGACGATCGGACGCCCATCCACCGCGCGCCCTCCCACCCGAAACACCAGGTTCGCGCCCGGACGACGGGAAGCCTGCAGCGCCCGCTCGTATAGGCGCACGGCGTCCTCCCAACGTCCGCCCCGCTCATGCCATTCGGCCCATCGCAGAGCGGCGGTGGCGATCACCGGCGCCGCTTCCGGGTCGTCGCGCGCCATCAGGGCGGCCCACGCCGGCTCCGGCGACCGGCCGTCCTCTTCCCTCCAAGCCCCCATGCGAAGTAGAAACGCGCCGCCGTCATCCATGCGGCTCGCCAACGCGATGGCGCGCTCTATCTGGGCGTCCGCCTCAGCCTCCGCTTCGGGGTTCGTCCGCCACCGGAGCCACCCCTTCAGATACACAGCGGGCGCCGACTCCGAAGGGCCCAGCACGGTGTGCGCCAGATCGGGCCGCTGCATATCCACCAGCCTCCGAACCGCCTCGCGCGCGAGATCCGGCGGCCAGACCGTCACCAGTCCCGACGGCAGGTCGGCGGGCGCTTGTTCACCCAACTCCAGCCGTTCGATCATCCGCAGATAGAACAGCCAGGTGCGGGGCGTGATGCGATTGGAACGATCGCCGGCCAGCGCGCTCATCTGGCGGAGCACTTCGTCCTCCAGCCGGCCGCGCCGAACGGCCGAGTCGGCCGGTTCGAGCGGAAAATGGTCGTTGCGTTCGAAGCCTTCCCGGGAAATGGCCAGCGCCTCCGGGTACCATTCCAGCGCGAGGGCGACTTCCGCCATGCGGTTCAGGGCGATGGAATCCGCGGGCGGATGCGCCGCATCCATGAGCAGGCTCTTCGCGCTCTCCGAGGGTTCGCCCCGGCGCGCCCAATCCGCCAACGCCGCCGCCACCTCCTGCGGGGGCCGTCGCGCGCACATACGGGCAAAGGCTTGCGCGGCGGTAACCGTCTGTCCCGGCGTTCGCCGCATTTCATGCATGACCCCCGCCAGCGGCGCTCCGAAGCGATCCGTCGCCTCATCCCACGCCTTCACCACCTCGGGGTCCCCGAACGATCCCATCAGGCGCGAGGCATCCTGCTTCGAAAAATCGGGAAGTATCCGCCACCGCGCCTCATCCCAGATTCGACCCAGGCGCGCGGAAATTTCAGGGTCCTTGGCGGCGTCCCATGCCCGCCGGATGCGCTCGCGGGCCGCGCCGGCATGCCGCAGGATGTCCGCCTCGGCGGCCGCGCGCTGCGCCGGCTCATCGGCGCCCAGGGCTTCCATCCACCGGGCCCATTGCGCATCCGAAACCGCGCCAGCATCCGGCGCGACCTCCTCCGCGCGCGGTGCGTTCGGACCCATCCAGAGGATGACGCCGATCGCGGTCATTAGCTGAAAGACATGGATACGCATCTGAATACCTCGTCACACGCGCCGCCGGGGAATTCCCGGATTCGGCGACGGGTCATCCTCCCCGGGTGATGTGGAGCATCATATCAGTCCCGGACTTGTCTTCTTGTTTTTCCTCCGGCTCACGCTGTCCGTACAGGTTCCATTCGGCCGAACGCACTCCGGAAAGAGGCAGTCGAATCGAGCCCGTGTTATCCGACGAGCCTTCAACAACCTCTTCGGCCAGCCGTGCGCTGCCGAGCGTAATGATCGTGTCATCCCACAGCGCCAATCGCATGTCGTCCCGGTTCCGGCGCGCGCGCGCGTCATTCTTTGCGAAGGTGATCAGATAGATGCGATCCACCGAAATCTCCTGCACGCCAAAGGAAGTCTCGACGCACGCGGTCTCCCCGGACAGCGCTTTCAGCGCGCCCGAGATATGATCGCCATCGTTCAGCGAGAGGGTTTCGGCCGTCCCGACCGCCGGAGCCTCTTTCCCGGAATCCGGCGTCCGGCCGTCCCACTCGCTCACGCGGATATTTCGGACGATGATGGGCGGGCTACCCATGCAGCTGCAGAAGACGATCGCCTTGCCTTTTCCGTCAAAGCCCTGGAAATCCGTCCAGTCGGCCACCTGCGCGCCATTCACATAGACCAGGATCTTCTTCTGCTCCAAGTCCGTGAAGATGGAAAACCGCGCGGCATACTGATCGTTAATGCTTTCCAGCCCCTGCAGATTCGCTTGGCCGATCCGGCGATTGGCGGACATGGGGATGATGTGATAAAGAGTAATGCGGTTGTTGTCCTGGAGGGCGAACTCGTAGCAGTGATTTGTCCCGACATGCGTGGTCGTCTGGTCGGAATAGAATGTGAACAGAAACGCACACTTGGCAAACCACTTCAACTCAAAATCAATGCGGGATTTCGGAGGCATCCGATCCAGTTGACGGCCGATAATGTCGTCGTTGAGGTGAATGTCTTCGTTGAAAATTCGGGGTGAGCCATGGGTGTTGGTCCATCCCTCCGGATTGCCCGGCCCCTCGAAGATCGTGCCCATGGCGCTGGTGTGCCTGGCGGACTGGATCAGCGCGCGAGCGATCTTCACGCGCCCCGAATACCAGGTGTCCAACTCCAGGGTCTGGTCGTCCAACGCCACCATCTCGCCCCGCAACAGGTCCCCGTTGGTGAGCGTTACCGCCCAGTTCGACGCGGGGGTCTGCGCTCCGTTCTCCCGGCGCGACGCCTTGAACCGCCGGAGCCCGATCGTGGCGACATCCGCCGGTTCGCGCAAACTCTCATGCCGGAACGAAATCAACCCGGCCGAGGTGTCCATGCGTTCCCATGTGCCCGTCATCCGGTCGCCGTTGAGCAACTCGAGCACTCCGGCGCCGGCGGGGACGGCCGGCGCGGCGGGATCCTGTTGCGGCGAGGCCGGCGCATCCCCGGAGGCGGCCGGGCCCGGGGGATGGATCGCCGGAGGCGGGATGATTTCAATCGCCGCCCACGCGGCGGCGGCAAAGAGCAGGGCGAATGCGGCGGTCAGTTTCATCCGCATGTCGGGTGTCCTCCCGGCGCCCCACCGCGCATCCGCCCGAAGGGTTCTGGGCGGCGGCATGGCGGCCAGCCGGGGATCGGTTCCATCGGCTGAAAGACATGAATGCGCATCGGAATATTTCGTCACACGCGCCGCCGGGGAATCCCCGGATACGGCGATGGATCATAGGGCGATGGGGAACATCACTTCAGGCCCGGCCTCTTCCTCTTGTTTGTCCTCCGGCTCGCGCCGCCCGTACAGGTTCCATTCGGCCGAACGCACTCCGGAGAGGGGCAGTCGCATCGAGCCCATGTTTTCCGACGAGCCTTCGAAACTCCCGTCGGCCAGCCGGGCGATGTCGAGCGTCACGATCGTGTCATCCCAAAGCGCCAACCGCATATCGCCCCGGTTCCGGCGCGCGCGCGCTTCATTCTTCGCGAAGGTGATCAGGTTGATGCGATCCACCGGAATCTCCAGCGCGCCAAAGGAGGTCTCGACGCGCGCGGTTTCCCCGGACAGCGATTTCAGATCGCCCGAGAGCTGATCGCCATTGTTCAGCGACAGCGTTTCGGCCGTCCCGACCCCCGAAGCCTCTTTCCCGGAATCCGGCGTCCGGCCATCCCACTCGCTCACGCGGATGTTTCGTACGAGGAGCGGGTTCCCCTGGCTGCTGCAGAAGGCGATCGCCTTGCCTTTCCCGTCGAAGACCTGGGAATCCGTCCAATCGGCCACCTGCGCGCCATTCATATAGACCAGGATCTTCTTCTGTGCCACATCCGTGAAGATGGAAAATCGCGCGACATACTGCTGGCTTTCGTTTTCCAGCCCCTGCAGATTCGTCTGGCCGATCCGGCGCTGGCCGGAATTGGGGGTGACGCGGTTCAGTTCAATGCGGCTGTTGCCCTGGAGGCTGAACATGTAGCAGCCGTTCGCTCCGTCCTGCAGGGTCGGTTTGTCGGCATAAAATGCGACCAGGAAATAGCAGTAGGCGAACCACCGCACCTCAAAATCAATGCGTGATTTCGGAGGCATTCGATCCAGTTCGCGGCCGACAATGGCGTTGTTGCCCAGATGAATGTCTTCGTTGGAAAAGCGGGGTTTGCCTTTGGTGTTGGTCCATCCCTCCGGATCGCCCGGCCCCTCGAAGATCGTACCCATGGCGCTGGTGTGCGCGGTGGACTGGACCAGCGCGCGATCTATTTTCACGCGCCCCGAATACCAGGTGTCCAGCTCCAGGGTCTTGTCGTCCAACGCCACCACGTTGCCCCGCATCAGGTCCCCGTTGGTGAGCGTCACGGCCCAGTTCGACGCGGGGGCCTGCGTTCCGGTCCCCCGGCGCGACGCCTTGAACCGCCGGAGCCCGATCGTGGCGACATCCGCGGGTTCGCGCAAACTCTCGTGCCGGAACGAAATCAATCCGGTCGAGGCGTCCATGCGTTCCCATGTGCCCGTCAGACGGTCGCCGTTGAGCAACTCGAGCACTCCGGCACCGGCGGGGCCGGCTGGAGCGGCGGGATCCTGTTCCGGCGAGGCCGGCGCTCCGCCGGAGGCGTCCGTGCCCGGCGGATTGGTCGCCGGAGACGGAATGATTTCAATGGCCGCCCATGCGGCGGCGGTAAAGAACACGGCGAATACGGCAGTCATTTTCATACGCATGTCGGGTCTCCTCCCCGCGCTCCGGGGCGCGGTTATTACGGGCTCAACGGGCAAACATTCTCCTGGGCCATCACCGTTCATAAATCGGCAGATAACGATAGTTCAGCGCCATGGAAAGCAGCGACGTGGCGGTGCAAAAGGTGGATCCGTTCGGACCATCCCATCCGCCCGAAGCGTTCTGGGTGGCGGACAGTCGGTCGGCGAGCTGGCGGTTCCACGTCCGCCAGGCATTCATGTCGGCGCGAAAATACGCCTGCGCGGCATAGTAGAGATAATAGAAATAATAGCTGTCCTGCGCGTTGTCGCCGGAGCGCTTGAGCCAGGCCCATGCGTCCCGGAACAAACGGCTGTTTCGCTCGCGGGCCAGGGTGGCCACCACGACGGCAATCGCATTGCGCGGGGGCGAGCCTTCGCCGCGTTCGGTATATCCGATGCCGCCGTCGGGGTTCTGGCACTCGCGGTAGAACGCCAGCGCGCGCTCGATGGCCTCATCGGGAACTTCCAGCCCGGCGTTGCGCGCGGCGAACAACGCGACCACCTGCGCCCCGCTGACGGTGGTGTCGGCATCCGAGCTGCCCGGCGAATATCGCCACGCCCCGGGCCGGCTGTGTTTCTGGGCTTCGAGAATCAATCGGACGGCCCGGACGAGCGCGGGGCCCAGTCGCGGTTCATCCACCATCCCGTACAGCTCCGCCAGGGCCAGGGTCGCAAAACCGTGGTGATACATCGAGGGCCCGAAATAGCCCTGGGCGTCCTGCATGCCGAGCAAGGCGTCCAGTCCGCGGCGGATGGCGGCGGCATGGCGGCCATATCGGGGATCGGTTCCTTCGGCGATCAGCGCCAGCAGCGACAAACCCTGGATGGCGGGGCCGTCCTCGCCGTCCTCGTTGCTCCACCGCCCGTTGGCCGCCTGCGCGCGGACGAGCCAATCCTGCCCGCGCTCGTACATGCGGACGATATCCTCCGGCACCTGCTCGCCGATATAGCCCGCCGGCATCCGGGTCATCGGCGCCTGGGCGCGGGCGGAAGTCATCCCGGCCGCCGCGACCGCCGCCACGATGATCGCGCGGCCGATACGGGTTCGAGTTCGACTCATGGCTCCCCCTCCATCGCTTCATAATACCGCTGAATGGCATCCCGGTATTCGGCAGGCCATGTGGCCGGATCGCCCCCGGTCGCGCGGCCGCCCGTCGAGGAATCCTCGCTGCGTCCGCCTTCGCTGTCCGGCGTCCCGACGCCTCCGCCGGAATCGCGCGCGCCGCGGCCGCCCGTCGGGCCTGCGGTCTCCCCGGGCTGCGGATCGCCCGGTTCCTGCGACTCGGAAGGTTGCGCGGAGCTCGATCCGCGCTGTCCTTGCATCATCCTCGCGATCGTCTCAATGATCTGGGTCTGCCCGCCCAACGCCGGCGCGCCCGTATCCGGGCGGTCCAGGTCGGAGGCCACCTCGTCGGACACATCGGCCAGCGAGCGCATCATCTGCGCCGCCTGCTCCATCCGGGTTTGATACGACATGGTGAACAGGGAACGCCCGATGTCCCGCTGCCGTTTCGACAACAATTTCACCGCGCCGGCGTACGTCTCCGAATCCCGGCCTTCGTCCGCGGCGCGGGTCTGCTCGCGCAGCATTTCCTCCTGCACCCGGGCCCGCATGAGCCCGAACAGGATGTCCGGCTCAAGCCCCTGCTGTTCTCCTCCTCCGCCGCCGCCATCGCCGCCCTGCGGGGGCGTCGCCGAGGATTCCAGCGCATCGGCCCACGCCTCAAACCGCGCCGCCAGCGCTTCAAGTTCAGTCGAGGCCATCATGAGCTGATTGGCGTCCATCCGGCGCAGCGCGACGTCAAACTGACCCAGTACGTCCGGCTCGCTCATTTCGAGCCGGATGCGCTCGTAAATTTCCTGCCGGGTACGCGTGTAGAACGCGCCGAGATCGTCGCGCACATATCCGGCCCCGCGCCGCGG
>JAGOHE010000099.1 GCA_017996315.1 Kiritimatiellia bacterium
GTTCCATCGCGGTCAGATGCGTATACTCTCTCATGAGATGGGTCTCCTTTTTTCGGGCTGGTTTCACTACGTCTCCTACCCGTTGAGACCCATCTTATCTCTGTTGCACTTGTATTGTGCATCTGCCTCCTTGGATGGCTGGCCCACTCGGCCGCAGTCCGGAGAACCCCAGGTCCGGCCGGGAACGTCCGCGCCGTGGACGTTCACCACCTCTTTGCATCGTCCGCCGGAAGCGGGTAGAATGTAGGACTGAGGATAGCCATGGCTTGGGAATACAGCGAAAAAACCAAACAATTGTTCATGGACGCGGTGCACGGCAAACCGGGCACGCATCTGGGCGAAGTCGAGAACCCGGACGGGCTCGGCGAGCACGGCTCCATTGTCTGCGGCGACGCGCTCCGCTTCACCTTCCGGGTCCAGCGGCATGAAGATCCGCTTCGGGATGTCATCGTCGAGGCGCGGTACCTGACCTTCGGCTGCACGTCCGCCATCGCCGCATCGGAAGCGCTCTGCTCGATCCTCGAACAACGCCGGTGCACCCCGATCGAGGCGTTGAAGATCACGAACCAGGACATTGTGAATTATCTGGAAGGGCTGCCCGCCCAGAAAATTCATTGTTCCGTCATGGGCGCGGAAGCCCTCGAATCCGCCGTATTCAACTGGGCGAACAAGCGCGGGGTGGATCTCGACGCGGCTGGCGTGAAGCTCAAGATGACGGATGACGAGGAAGGACGCATCGTCTGCAAATGCTTCAGCGTGAGCGAACCGTATCTGCGCAGTAAAATCCGGGAACTGAATCTTCATACGATCGCGGAAATCACCGGAGCCCTCAAAGCCGGCGGCGCCTGCATGCAGTGCCATCACGCGCCCGGCGGGTTGCAGGATATTTTGAATGACGTGTGGAACGGCGCGCCGGCGCCGGCCGACGCCGCGTTTGAGGCTCCCGAACCCGAGGAAGCCCTGCATTCCGCGCCGGCGGCGGAAACCCGCGAAGAAAACGAGTCCCCGTTCCAATTCATGCGCCGCATCGAAACGATGGTGGACCGGGATATCCGTCCCCTGCTCCACCGCGACGGAGGCGATTTGGAACTGGTGGACATCAAGGGCTTCCAGGTTTACTGCCGACTGATGGGCGCATGCGCCGGCTGTCCGGGCGCCGCCTCCACGCTGAAGTACATGGTGGAGCAAATGCTGAAAGACCGTGTGGACGAGCGCATTCGCGTCATTGCCGTATGAGCGCTCCCGCCGATCCCTCTCCCGGCGCCGGCTGGGTGTACGCCGATAATAACGCCACGACGGCGCTGGCGCCCGAGGCGCTCGCGGCCATGGATCCGTTTCTGCGCGGCTCTTACTTCAATCCCAGTTCGATGTACCGTCCGGCGGCGGATGTGGCCGTGGCCATCCGCGCGGCCAGAGCGCAGATCGCCGCGCTGCTCGGCGCGGAAGATCCCCGCACGATCCTGCTCACCTCCTGCGCGACCGAGTCCAATAATGCGGCGATCCATGGGGCGGCGCGGGCCCGGCCGGAGCGCCGGCATATCGTCACGTCCGCCGTGGAGCATCCCGCCGTGCTCGAAGTCTGCCGCGAAATGGAGCGTTCGGGCTACGAGGTGAGCTGGCTGCCCGTGGATTCCGCCGGTCGCATCGCGATGGCGGATTATGTGCGCGCGCTGCGGAACGACACTCTGTTGGTCACCCTGATGCACGCGAACAACGAAAGCGGCGTGATCTTCCCGATCGCGGAATATGCGCGCATCGCGAAAGAGACGAATCCCGACATTCTCTTCCACACCGACGCCACGCAGACCGCGGGTAAGATTCCGCTGGACCTCTCCGGCGAACTTCGGCACGTGGATTTTCTATCGCTCTCCGGCCACAAGCTGCATGGCCCCAAGGGCGTGGGCGCGCTGTATCTCCGTCGCGGCGCCGCGTGGCGCCCGTGGATGCTCGGAGGCCATCAGGAAAACGGCCGTCGCGCCGGCACGGAAAATGTTCCGGGAATCATCGGTCTGGGCGCCGCCTGCGAGCTCGCCGCGCGAACGCTTCCCGAGGAAGCCCGCATCGCCGCATGGCGCGACCGGCTGGAGCGTGAGTTGAGCGCGCGAATTCCCTGGATCACGGTCAACGGCGCCGGCGCGGATCGCCTTCCCAACACGCTGAACCTCTCTTGCCATTTCATCGAAGGCGAAAGCATTCTCTACCAGCTCGATGAAGCGCGCATTTGCGCGTCGAGCGGATCGGCCTGCACGTCCGGATCGCTTGAACCCTCGCATGTCCTGCGCGCGATGCAGGTGCCGTTCACCGCAATCCACGGATCCGTGCGATTCAGTTTCAGCCGGTACTCCACGGAAGCGGACGTCGAACGGATCATCGCGGTCTTCCCCGACATCGTCACGCGCCTGCGGCGTCTGTCGCCCTACTGGGACTCCGCAAGCCATGCGCCCCGGCCCCACGCGCTCGAAATGGCCGCCGCGCGCAAGGCATGAGCACCCCTGCTCCGACACCCGTGCCCGGCGCCCGGTGGACTCCGTCCGGGGCTGAGTTTACCGTGTACTGCCCCGACGCCGCGCGCATGTGGTTGATGCTGTTCGATTCCTCCTGGGCGCTCCGGCCCGTCCGGGAATATGAACTCAATTCTTCGGAGCACCGCCGCGACGGGTATTGGACGGTGTCGGTGGATCGCGTGGTTTCGGGAACCTGGTATGCGTGGCGCGCCGATGGATCCCATCCCCCCTTCGATCCGGACCAATGGATTCTCGATCCCGCCGCGGAACTGGTGGACTGGAATCGCGCGTGGGGCGACTCGAGAGGATTGACGCCCGAAGTCTGGCCCAAACACGGCGCGGGATTTCCGAAGGGGCTGCTCGTTCGCGACGCGTTTGAGTGGGGAGACGACGCGCCCCCGCGCATACCGTGGACCGATACGGTGATCTATGAGGCGCACCTGCGCGGATTTACCGCCCATCCGTCGTCCGGTGTCGCGGCGCCGGGAACCTACGCGGGGTTCATCGAGAAGATTCCCTATCTGCGCGAACTCGGCGTCACGGCGGTCGAACTGCTGCCGATCCACGAATTCAACGAGCTGGAGTTTTTCCACGAAAACGGCGCCCGGCGGTCCCTGGTGAATTTCTGGGGCTACAGCCCCGTGGCCTGGCGCGCGCCCATGTCGCGCTACGCCTCGACAGGCGCCGCGGGCGCGCGAATAGAGTTCAAGCAACTGGTCCGCGAACTGCACCGGGCAGGCATCGAAGTCATTCTCGATGTCGTGTTCAACCACACCGGCGAGCTGCCCGAACGCGGATCGGTCTATCACTTCAAAGCCCTCGATTCTTCGGGGTACTACCTGACGGGGGCACATGGCGTAAAGCTTCCCGATTTCACCGGCTGTGGAAATACGGTGAACGCCAACCGGGAACCCGTCACCTCCTTGATTCTGGACGCGCTCCGGCACTGGCTGCGGGAATACCACGTGGACGGTTTCCGGTTCGACCTCGCGTCCGCCCTCACGCGCGGGCCGGACGGACAGCCGCAGAAACACCCCGCGCTCTTCGCCTTAATGGATGCCGACCCGGAGTTGTCGAAGGTCAAACGCATCGCGGAGGCCTGGGATGCGGTCGGGCTCTACCAGGTCGGCTCATTTCCGTCGCCCGCGATGCCGGAATGGAACGGAATGTATCGCGACGACCTCCGGAAATTCTGGAATGGCCACCATGGCCGGTTGGGCCTCTTCGCCACACGATTGTCCGGCAGCAGCGACCTCTATGGCGGACAGCCGGCGGGGCCGTTGAAAAGCATCAACTTCGTCACCGCGCATGATGGGTTCACGCTCGCGGATCTGGTGTCATACACGCACCGGCGCAACGAGGCGAACGGCGAAGCAAACCGGGACGGTGAAAATCACAACTTCAGCGCCAACTCCGGCGTGGAAGGTCCGACCCAGGATCCGGCGATTCTCGCCCGACGCATGCGGATCCAACGTTGCATGCTGGCCACGCTGGCGGTTTCGCAAGGCGTGCCCATGCTGCTGGGGGGGGACGAATTCGGACGCACCCAGCAGGGCAACAATAATGCCTACGCGCAGGACAACGAGATCTCCTGGGTGGATTGGTCGCAGCTCGACGCGCATCGGGATCTGCATGATTTCGTACGAACGGTGTTGCGATTCCGCCAGAGTCATCCGGCCCTTCGCCGCACAACATTTTTCAACGGCGCCGGTCAGCCCAACGGCGAGCGCGACGCGACATGGCTGGGACCGGACGACCAAGACCCGGACTGGAATGCCGGTCACGCGATCGCGTTGTGGATTCGCGGTTCCCGCGTGCACACCGGAGCGGCGGCGGACGATGATGACCTGTGGCTCGTGTTTAATGCCGGCACCCACCCGGCTCTATTTCGTATTCCGCCCTCGCCGTCCGCCTGGTCCATGGCCTGGAGCACGGAGGAAGGCCTTCGCCTTCCCGACGAACCTTCCTCTTCCACCTTCTCCGCTCCGGCGCATTCCGTCACCGCCTTTACAGCCCTGCGCGGTTGAATTCCAGCATTTCAAGGGCCGAAATGCGCGAGCAGAAAATCCACTACGGGCGAACGCCTCCAAGAGTGACGGGTGCGTCCCGCATCCGATCCGCCAGACTCTGCGAGCGATACGCTCCCGCCACCATCGTGGGACCGGACGTGGTATGATGCCCCGCATGAATCGCATCCGGTGGGGTGTATGGAAGTCATTTCCGATGGATGAAACGCGAGGAGCGCGGACATGAACCGTTCGTGGCCTGATGCGGTCGCTGCCCTTCTGCAAAAGGGCGTACGCATGCCGAACCCCGGATCGATGGATATCGGTGATGAGGTTCATCCGGACCGAATATCCGCAGACTCGGTGACGCTGTATCCCGGATGCCGCATTCACGGCGCCGACACGGTCATCTGCGCGGGCGCGCAGATTGGTCGCGAAGGTCCGGCGACGGTGGAGGACTGTCAGGTCGGGCCAAGGGTCGAGTTGAAAGGCGGATATTTCCAGCGCGCCGTGTTTCTGGAGGGCTCGAATCTCGGCCTGGGCGCGCATGTGCGGGAAGGCACCATCCTCGAAGAGGAAGCCAGCGGCGCGCATTGCGTCGGTTTGAAGCAGACCATTCTCTTCCCCTTCGTCACCCTCGGCAGCCTGATTAATTTCTGTGACGTGCTGATGGCGGGCGGCACCAGCCGTCGCGATCATGGCGAAGTGGGCAGCTCCTATGTTCATTTCAACTTCACTCCGGAAGGCGACAAGGCCACCGCATCCATGATGGGTGATGTGCCCCGGGGCGTGATGCTCCGTCAGCCGCCGGTATTTCTTGGAGGCCAGGGCGGGATGGTCGGTCCGCGACGGGTGGCATACGGAACAGTAATCGCTGCGGGGGTGGTGTTGCGTGAAGATATCGAAAGACCCGACCAATTGATGCTGGGGCACGTACCGCGCGAGGGCACCCGCGATCGTCATCCCGGCCGGTTTTCCTCCATCATGCGGGTCACCCGGAACAACATGCTCTATCTGGCCAACCTGGTCGCTCTCGAAGAATGGTATCGCCATGTGCGGCGGCTCTTCTTCCTCCGCCAGAAACTTGGAGAGCGGGTGTATGCGGGGGCGGCGGGCAATCTCGCGCGGGCGAAGACAGAGCGGCTGCGCCGCCTCGAAGAAATGGCCGAAAAGGCGGCGTGTTCCAATGCGGGGGATGCGCCCGGCTCCGCAGGCAAACGGGAACTGCGCGAGGCCGCTGACGCCCTCCGCGAGCTGTTCTCTGATGCCCCCGCGCACGGGACGGAATGGCGCGAACGATTCCTGGATCGCGCTATGCCCGGAGGAGACGGCGCGGGATATCTCAAAGCCATCCAGGCCCTTCCTGAACCGACCCGGGAGGATGGAGTCCGCTGGCTGCAATCTGTGGTGGATGGGTTGTGCGTCGCCGCGCACCAGCGGATGCCTTCGCTGAACGTGTTCCCGCAGTTGGTCGCGTAGATTTTCAATCCGGAGATACACCATGGGCAAGTTGTTTGGCACCGACGGGGTCAGAGGGGAAGCAAATCGTCATCCCATGAACGCGGAAACCGCGTTCGCCATCGGGCAGGCGGTCACCTATTCCTTGAAACATCCGGGACATCGGCCCCGCGTCATTGTCGGCAAAGACACCCGGGTGTCCGGCTATATGCTGGAAAGCGCGCTGGAAGCCGGCATCACCTCCATGGGCGGAGTTTCCTATCTCGTCGGCGTGCTCCCCACACCCGGCATTGCGTTCATCACGCAGAGCATGCGGGCAGATGCGGGCATTGTCATTTCCGCCTCGCACAATCCGTATCAAGACAACGGCATCAAGATATTCTCCGGCGCGGGATATAAAATCTCGGATGAGCAGGAAGCGGCCCTGGAACAATTGATCCTGGGGGGACGGCTGCCGGATCTGGTCGCGCCCGCCGCGGATATGGGCCGCGCCTACCGGCTGGAAGATGCGCGGGGGCGGTACATTGTGTTCTTGAAAAACACCTTTCCGCGCGCGCTTTCGATGGAGGGCATGAAGATCGTCCTCGATACCGCCAACGGCGCCGCCTACAAAGTCGCCCCCGAAGTCTTCTTCGAGATGGGCGCCAATCTGGAGGTCATTCACAAGGATCCCAACGGGCTGAACATCAACGAGGCCTGCGGATCACAGTTCACGGGAGATCTCCAGCGGCAGGTTATCGAACGAGGAGCGGCCATCGGGCTGGCGTTCGATGGCGATGCCGACCGCCTGATCGCCGTGGATGAACGGGGCCGGGAAATCACCGGCGATCAAATCGCCCTGATATGCGCCAAGGTGTTGAAGGAGCAGGGCCGTCTGAACAACGACCTGCTCGTCACCACCGTAATGAGCAATCTCGGCTTGCGGGCGGCCTGCCGGAAATACGGCATCGCGCACCATGCCGCGCAGGTTGGCGACCGGTACGTCCTGGAAGATATGAAGCGGCTCAACGCGAGTCTGGGCGGAGAAGATTCGGGGCACATGATTTTTCTCGATCATCACACGACCGGCGACGGAATCCTGACCGCCCTGCAGCTCATTGCCGTCATGATCCATACCGGAAAGCCGCTCTCCGAACTGGCGAAATGGATGGACGTCTATCCGCAAAAACTGATCAACGTGGCGGTGGCGAGAAAGCCGGATTTGTCCACCCTGCCCGCGGTGACCGACGCCATTGCCACCGCCGAGCGCGAGCTGGGCGAGCATGGCCGGGTGCTGGTGCGCTACTCCGGCACGCAGAATATCTGCCGGGTCATGGTGGAAGGGCCGACCATGCAGGCGACCGAGAATCACTGCGGACAAATCGCCGAAGTCGTCCGCGCCACCCTTTCCTGAACTGCGCGAAACGGGCCCGGATCAGACGCGTTCAGGCGGCGCGGCGTTGCGCGGGCAATCCTACAGCGCTTCCGCAAACGCAAAAGCGATGGCTTGTGTTCCCGTGTCGTTGGGATGGAATCCATCGGACAGCAACATCCCGCTGCCATCTCCGAATTCCCCCGCCACGTTCACCAGCCGGGCGCCTTCTTCGGAAGCCACGGCCCGGATATGCCCATTAAGCTCATCCACCACAGGCGCGAGATCGGCCTTGGGGCCGTTCATGGGGGGGATGGTCCCGATGAGGGCGATCGCGCCCGCCCGCTTCACCGCCTGGATCATCGTACGCAGGCATTCCTTGCTTTGCGCGGGGTCGCGGCCGCTCAACACGTCGTTTGTGCCGAACAGAATCATGACCACCTTCGGTTTCATGGATGTGATGGAGTCCACGCTGTTAGCCGCCGCGCAGGAAGAAATGCCGCCGATGCCCCTGTTGGACACCCTGCGACCTGTGATGGAGGCCACTCGGGAGGGATAGCTGGGCGCGCCGGGAAGCATGGACCCCGTAGTCAGGCTGTCTCCATACGCGACAACATCCACCGAAGACGAAGAAGTTTCGCTGGTATCTTCTTCAGCATCTCCTGAATCCCCACCCCCACCCCCCCCCCCCCCCCCCTCATTACATCCCACCACCACCAATCCGGAAAGGAGAACGGGGAAGAGAGCCAACCAAGGTGT
>JAGOHE010000100.1 GCA_017996315.1 Kiritimatiellia bacterium
GGTTCGCCTTCACCCGCCGCTTGAAGACCGCCTTGCCCCCGGCATCGCACAAGGCCAGCACAACATTGTTTCCATGCAGGTCCGCTCCGCCGTATAATGTGTCTTGCGCTTCGGTCGTTTGCATCGCTGTTCCTTTCTTGTTAGTGGCTCGAAAGGAATGATGCTCGACCGAAGCCTTTTTTCAAAGAACCCTCGGAACCTCTATATGATTATCAGCCCTTAAATGTTAAATATTGCATTACAAGGCGTCGATCCCTGAGCACCGCGAAAGCCGAAGATGGAGAACCATGTTGCCGATTGCGGGGTGACTCCAGTTTCTTCGAGATACCGGGACGACAGGACCCGTCGGCTGGCCGGGCGGCATCGATCCCCGATCAGAAATCCCGCCCCATAAATTTAAAGGCCGACTACAACACTCAGGCCTCCGCCACACGCTGGAAGCGCCCGGAGAGGTACATGGCCGTGAAGAGCATGAAGGCGAGATCGAGAGGCAAGCGAAAACGCGTTTCTCCGAAAGTTATCGCGTGTACGGCTGTGATGGAGGCACAGAGCGCAGCCGTTTTCACTACGAAAATCTTGGCCTGCACGTCGAGGCGGGGCCGAAAGACACAGAAGCAAGCGGTTCCTCCCAGCACCAGGAGCGCATGCGGAACGCAGAGATAGAAGAACGGGAACATGCGGTAGTTCTTCAACTCAACGCGGCCATCGTTCTCGACCAGTGTTCCCGTGCCAAGCGGGGTTCGCAGCGGAGAGTACATGGCTAGAACCTTGATGAACGCCCGTTTGACGAATCGCCGTCTGTCTGCCCGGACGAATCCAAGGGCCTTCTCGCGCAAGAACGTGTTCCGCTGGGACTCGTTCATTCAGGCAGTAAAATCGGCGATCCATGGATTGTATAGATCCACGTCGACATAGGGGTAGATGCCGTCAAGGGCGGGAGTATTTCCCTTGAACAGGTTTTCCCCGTTGGTGCTGGAGGGGAGCAGGCGAACATCCCCGAAGTTACGAAGCACAAGGAGGTTCCAGGGCAGGGTGACCACAAAAAATGCCAGCAGCAGCGACGCTCCGGCACCCACCAGTTTCCGTGGCGGAATCCTTCTCCATTGGTACAAGAGAATCAGCATCAGCATGGCCAAGACGACGGTGCCTGTGGGCCGCGTCAGGTACAGCAGACCGGCGATGGCTCCGGTGGCGGCATAACCCCGGCTGCCGCGAGCACGGTAAAGGGCGAAAAGGAGCAGCACGAAAAGCACACAGAACAGAACCGTTTCGCGCTGGGCGAGATTTTCGATGTTCAAGTGAATGTGCGATGCGTAGAGAAGGGCCATCAGCCAAGCCGCGAGCGGATTCCGCAGACAACGCACGCAGAACCAGACCAGCATGGTCCCGCATATAAGACTCAGGCCCGACTGGGCCAGGATCGCCGGCCAAAGCCAATTTTTACCGGCAACTCGGATGATGGCGGCCAGAAACACGGGGTAGAGCGGCGGCCGGGATGCGGTGCTGAATGTTCCGGTCTCCACAAAAGTCATAGCCAGCATGCTGTAGCCATGGCTTCCTTCCCAGCGATCCGGCGTCGGGTGGAAGAACACCGAAAAAGCTCCCAAATAGACCACTTGAGAGATCGCGATGAGCAAGACGGAAGACAAAATGACTCGCCGAGGATGCTGCGCTAGTGTACTGTAACTGATATAGATTGACAATACTTTGTTCTGCGTTGTAACGTGGGGGCATGTTTACTCCAGCCTCTGCGTTGCATTTGGATTCGAGCCAGCGGAAGCGTCTGGATTGTCTTGTGAGATCTGGATGCACGGCTCAGAAAGTCGTGTTGCGAGCACGGATCATCCTCATGGCCGGAGAGGGAATGCCGAACCACGCGATTGCGAACGAGTTGCAGACCAGTCGGCCAACGGTGCTGCTTTGGCGGCAGCGTTTTACCGAAATGGGTGTGCCGGGGCTGTTGAAGGATGCCCCCCGTCCCGGGCGCAAGAAGCGGATCGAGGCGGCGACGGTGCAGCGCATCGTCGAAGCCACTTTGCAGAGTACGCCAGTCGCGGCCACCCACTGGAGCACGCGGACGATGGCCGGTACGCAAGGCGTGTCCCATCAGACGATTCACCGCATCTGGAGGCAGCACGGGTTGCAGCCTCATCGAGTCGAGACTTTCAAGCTGTCCCGTGATCCGCATTTCGTCGAGAAACTGCGTGACATTGTGGGCCTGTATATGGATCCGCCGGATAAAGCCTTGGTTCTGTCGGTTGACGAGAAGAGCCAGATTCAAGCATTGGATCGCACGGCACCCCTCTTGCCCTTGCGTCCGGGAATCCCTGCGCGTCAGACCCACGACTACAAGCGGAACGGGACCACCACGCTGTACGCCGCGCTGAACCTGCTCGATGGAAAGGTCATCGGCCAGTGTCTGCCTCGGCATCGCTCCCAGGAGTTTCTCCGGTTTATGAACCAGATCGAACAACAGACCCCTCCCCGTCTGGACCTTCACATCATCGTGGATAACTCCAGCACTCATAAGAGTCCGCCCGTCCAACGGTGGCTGCGAAAGCATCCTCGCGTTCACTTGCATTTCACTCCCACCAGTAGTTCATGGCTCAACATGGTCGAACGCTGGTTCCGAGAGATCACACAAAAACGCATCCGCCGCGGCACCTTCCACAGCGTGTCCGAGCTGATCGCCGCCATCACCGAGTATCTCGATCACTACAACCAGAACCCCAAACCCTTTGTATGGACTAAAGGCGCCGATCTTATCCTCGGCAAAGTCGCCCATTGTAAAGAAGCGTTAGTGACAGTACACTAGATGCCTTGTCCACTGTGCCCGGCCTGCGTCCACGATATTATCCTGAAGCTATTCAGAGAACAGATGAGTTATCCCCCGTGACCTTATTCTGGGACGCCGCGCCCCTCAACTTTTCAAGGGACGCAGCGACATTTCAGGACGCGTTGCGAGCGGGCTGGACTCATGCTCGCATCCTCCTGGACGGCGAGCATAGCCTAGGGCGGATCAGGCTGTAAAGGACGGCCGGTACAAGCTGCAGCATCTGGGGCAGCATCTGAGGTCAGCCCTTAAATGTTAAATTTGCATCATAAAGCGTCGATCCCTGAGCACCGCGAAAGCCGAAGATGGAGAACCATGTTGCCGATTGCAGGGTGACTCCAGTTTCTTCGAGATGCTGGGACGACAGGACCCGTCGGCTGGCCGGGCGGCATCGCGAGGATTGAGCCCCCGGTGGGACGGGAGTACAATGTTCGCATGTCGAACCTCGGATGGATCAGCGCGATTGCGGCTTCGCTTCACGCCACCGCCGGCGCGGCAATGCTGGCGGCGCCGGCGCGCGTCCGGACGGCCCTGGAGCGTCTGCCGCGGTCCCGCGTTGCGGGTACGCTGCTGGCGCTGGCCGCGGTGGGGTGGGCGACCTGGAACCTGATGCATTCGAATTTGGGCGGATTCGAGCCCTATAAGCGCTATGTGCCTCTGGCGGCGGGTCTGCTCGTCATCGGCATTGTGGCGGTCATGCATGAATTGCTGGCTGTCCGAATGGCCGGCGCGCTGCTCATGCTTGCGGCGAACCCCACGATTCTGGCGGCGCGGTTTCATGAGGATCCCTGGACCCGGGGACTGGTCGCCATCGCGTATGTCTGGATCGTTGTGGGCATGGCATGGATGCTGGGTCCATGGCGCCTGCGCCGCTGGGCGGTGGCCGCGCTGGCGACTCCTGCCCGTAGCCGCGCCGTGGCGTTTACATTTCTTGCGGTGGGCGCGGCGCTGTTCGTCCTTGCCTATCGCACGGCATGAGCCGGGATCCGCGCATCCTCGTCCTGCGCGGCGGAGCGCTCGGGGACTTCATGCTTACATTGCCCGCCATCCAGGCCTTGCGGGATCGCTGGCCGGGCGCGCACATTGAGGCGTTGGCGTATCCGCATATTGCGCGGCTCGCGTTGGCGGGCGGCTGGCTGCAGCACATTGAATCCCTCGATCGCGCGGGCGTGGCGCAGCTCTTTTCTCCCCGGCCGCGCATCGAGCCCGCGCTGCGGGAGCGCATCGCCACCGCCGACATCGTGATTTCCTGGCTGCACGATCCCGACGGAACCGTCGGAGACAACATCCGCGCCTGCGGCGCGCGCCTCTATCTCTACCAATCCCCGGTGAATCCGCGCATTCATGCGACGGATCACCTCGTCCGGCCCCTCGAATCGCTGGCGCTGTACGAGGCCGGCCGCGCGCCGGCGCTGGTGGCCGGTCCGGAGGCGGCGGAGGCGGGCGGCGCGTGGTTGGAAGGCAACGGATGCGCCGCGCGCCCGCTTGCGATCCATCCCGGCAGCGGCGCGGCGGGGAAGAACTGGCCGTGGGACCGGTTTCTTGATACGGCGCGCCGCGCCCGCGCCGACGGCTGGCAGCCGTTTTTTCTGTTGGGCGAGGCCGACGCCGCGCTCGAAGAAGGCGTGATGACCTGCGGCGCGGGACCGGTCGCGCGCGGGTTGGACCTTCCGGGCGTTGCGGGATTGTTGTCCCGGGCGGCGGCGTATCTCGGAAACGATTCCGGCATCACGCATGTGGCCGCGGCGCTGGGTCTTCCGACCACGGCCATCTTTGGTCCGACCGATCCGGCCATCTGGGCGCCTCGCGGGCCGAAGGTCCATGTGCTGCGGGGTTCCGACGGCCGGCTGGATGCCGTCGAGCCGGGCGACGTATGGACTCTTGAAAATTTCCCTCCGTTTGGCTATTCAACATAGGCGGATCCGCGCCGGATCCAGGAGCGTGTCATGCCGATTTACGAATATGCGTGTGTGAAATGCGGGCGGACCTCGAGCTTTCTGGTGCGCAACACGGCGGCGCATGAGACGCCGGCCTGTCCGCACTGCAAGAGCAAACGGATGAAACGCGCCCTGTCGCGCTTCTCCGCCGTTGCGACGCGGAAAAGCGGCGGACGATCCGCCGCTCCGGCGGACGACACCGCGGCGGGCAGCGGCACGGAAGGTCCGCCGATGCCGGGCGGCGGGGCCGAGGGGCCGATGCCCGACATGGCCGAGATGGAATCCATGATGAGCGGCATGGATGAGAACGATCCGCGATCCATGGGCCGGATGATGCGCAAGCTGTCCGAACAGACGGGTGAGCCGCTGGACGGCGAGATGGAAGAAGTCGTCCGCCGGCTCGAGTCGGGCGAAGACCCCGAGAAGATTGAAGAGCAGATGGGCGATGTCATGGGCGAAGGGGACGGTGGGGGCGGCGGCAGCGGAGACGAATTATATGACGGATGAATCCCGATGCCCCGGTTGCGGTCGTGACGCGCTGACGCTGGCGCGGCCGCGGTACGATGGGTTCAAGCGAGTGGGCGAGGACCGCGTGTGTGTCTCCTGCGGGTATGTCTACCCGCCCGATGCGGGCGCGCCCAAGCCGGCCCCCAACCCCCGTATATTCACCGACGCGGATCGTTCGGCGCCGATCCACGCCTTTGCCGAGGGCGAGGCCGACGCGCTGTGCCGCCGCTGCGCGCATTATGTGGTCAATCCCTTCCGGCAATGGTGCGGGCTTCACCAGTGCGAGGTCGAAGCCACCGATACCTGCGATCAGTTCGAGCGGCGCCCCGAGCCCCCGGCAACCCCCGAGCCTCCGGCGGACTCCCGTCCGAAACTGTAACCTCCCGGCGCTCGTTCGGGTATTAGATCGAAGGCTGGCGGCGGCGGAGGCCGGAATGCAACGGGAGCATCAGGACCAGCAGGGCGGACCAAATCCAGCGGGCGGGTCCGGCGGGCGTGGCGGTCGCGCAGAGCGAGGCTTGCAGAAGGGGAATCATGCCCAGCGCCCGGCTGGTGTGCGTCGGAGTCCACCGGCCGCCGGACATTTCGTGACGAGCGGCTGAGGATAAGACCGCAACGTATCCGCCGATGACCAGCGCCGCGAGGCTGGCGCCGCCGGAGATATGACCCGCCGCCGAGGCGCCCGTCAGCACACTCAAGGCGCGGCAACCGCCCATGGCCAGCGGGCCAGCGCCGGTGCGTTTGAGCGCGAAATTGTAGAGCGCTGCCAGCGCCGCCAGCCCCGCTCCCCACCTGAAAACGGACGGGCCGGCCGCGAAAAAAGCCGCGAGACCCGCGATGGTGATGGCCGCGCCCGCGGCGAGGGCCTGCGCGCGGGAAATACGGCCGGAAGGAAGGGGGCGGAGGGGTCGTTCCTGGCGGTCGGTGTGTTCATCCGCGACGTCATTGAGGATCATTCCACCGCCGTATACCAGCAGCGCGCCCAGCACGGACATGAGCACGGGCCGGACGTCATCCGCCCCGGCGGCCGACCACAGCGCTCCCGCCACGGGATCGCCCCAGGCGGTCAAGGCATGGGGCGCGCGCAGGAGTTCCATCCAGGCGGACCATCCTCGGAAGGCGGCGGGCCGGGTCATGGCTCATCGTTGGTACTGTGCCGGGTCCTGGTAGGGCAGATCGAGGCGCGGCTTGAACTTGGGCGATTGGGAATAGAAGTCGAACGGATTCTGGAAGACCACTTTTTCGATCTGCGCCGCGGTAAAGCCGTCCCGCCGCATGAACTCCGCCGATTTGGGAACCGAGCAGGGATCCGACACACCCCAGTCCGCCGAGCTGTTGACGAGGGTGCGTTCGATGCCCCACTTCTTCAGAATGCCGGCGACGCGCGGGGGGTTGAGTTTGGAGTAGGGGTACACCGTCATACCGGCCCAGACCGGCATCCGCCGCGCGAGGCCCATGGTATCTTCGGTGTTATGGTCGAGGACGATCCGTCCGGGGTCGTAATTCAGCTCGCGCAACACATCCAGGGTGCGTTCCACGCCCGCGCGTTTGCTGACCTTTGGCGTGTCGTGCGGCGTGTGGATCAGAATCAGGTCGTTACGCGCCTTGGCGAGTTCGAGCTGAAGTTGGAAAATTTCCTCTTCCTCCGGCGTGATGAGGTTGTAGCCGATTTCTCCGATGGCCACACAGCGGGGATGATCGAGGTAGGGGGGGAGGCCGTCCAGCACCTCGCGCGCCAGCCGCGTGTCCTGAGCTTCCTTCGGGTTGACCGATATGCAGGCGTAGTGGTCTATGCCGTAGCGCGCGGACCGGCCCGCTTCGAATTCGAGGATCAATTGGAAATAATCCCAGAACGTTCCCGCGTGCTGGCGGTTGGCGCCCAGCCAGAACGACGGCTCGACCACGGCGCGGATTCCGGCCTGGTACATCGCCGTGTAATCATCCGTTGTGCGCGAATACATATGAATATGCGGATCAATCATGGTCATGGATGTGCAACCTCGCGGAGGGAAGAATATCGCGACCGCGGTGGATTTCCAACCCCCCGCCGGACTTCTTAGCGCTTGATGCGGACGGGGGTTCCCCTTCATGCTGTGGGGCGGCCTCACACGGGAGCGGAGTCGAATGAAAAACAAGACACGATGCATCGGCATTCTGACGGCGGGTGGGGATTGTCCCGGGCTCAACGCGGCCATCCGCGGCGTGGCCAAGGCGGCCCTGCATTTCGGGATCAAAGTGGTGGGCATTCAGGATGGATTCCGCGGGCTGGTAGAAAATCGCTCGGTGCTGCTGAGCGATCCCATGGTCAGCGGTATTCTCACCACCGGCGGCACGCTGCTGGGCACCAGCCGCGACAAGCCGCACAAGATGCAAATGGGTTCGCGGGTTATGGACATGACCGATGTGGCCATCGCGAACGCCCGGCGGCTGCAGATCGACTGTCTGGTGTGCCTGGGCGGCAACGGAACCCAGAAGAACGCCCTGCTTCTGGCGAAGCGCGGCGGGCTGAACGTGCTGACGCTTCCGAAGACGATCGACAATGACGTGGCGGAAACCGACACCACTTTTGGTTTCGATACGGCGATGCATATCGCGACGGAAGCGATCGACCGGTTGCACACAACGGCGACCAGTCATCACCGGATCATCGTGTGCGAGATCATGGGGCACTCCGCCGGCTGGCTGGCGCTGGGCGCGGGCATCGCGGGCGGAGCGGATGTGATTTTGATTCCGGAGATTCCCTACGACATGAAATCGGTGGTGGAAAGTCTCGTGGCCC
>JAGOHE010000101.1 GCA_017996315.1 Kiritimatiellia bacterium
TTGGTGTTTCATGGGTACTCCGGGGGTTGATATGTCTAGTATCTAGACATTATACGGGGCAAAAAATGAAACAAGCCCTATTTTTGAATTTCTTCTCCCTCTACCCACTTTCCTCTACTGCACCCCCCCGCGTCACCGCCCGGAGGGACGCTTGCGAAAGGCCGCGCGATCCGGGTATAATCGCCGCCTTCCGGCGGACAACCAACACAACACGGCGGAACGGGTTTGGTCCCACTATGAAAGTCCTGGTGATCGGCGGCGGCGGACGGGAAGACGCGCTCTGTTGGAAGATCGCGTCGGATTCTACGCGCCCCGAAGTCTACTGCGCCCCCGGCAACGCCGGCACGGCCCGCCATGCCCGCCCGGTGCCGGTCGCCGCGGAGGATGTCGCGGGGCTGTGCGCCTGGGCGCGACGCGAACATCCGGATCTCGTGGTCGTCGGCCCCGAAGCGCCGCTGTGCGCGGGCATCGCCGACCGCCTCGCCGGGGAAGGCATCCGCGTGTTTGGCCCCTGCCAGGCCGCGGCCCGGCTGGAAGGCAGCAAGGTGTTCGCGAAGGAAATTTTGCGCGCCGCCGGGGTGCCCACTGCGCGCGCGGAGCGTTTTCGTTCCGTTGATGACGCGCTCGCGTACATCCGCCGCGAGGACGCGCCGCTGGTCGTCAAGGCCGACGGTCTGGCGGCGGGCAAAGGCGTGACCGTCTGCGCGACCGCCGCGCAGGCCGAGGCGGCGGTGCGCGAAGCGATGGTGGACCGCGCCTTCGCCGACGCGGGGGCGGAAGTGCTGATCGAGGAATGCCTCGTCGGCGAGGAAGCGTCGGTGCTCGCGCTGGTGGATGGCGAACATATCGTGCCCCTCACCTCGGCCCAGGATCACAAACGCATCGGCGATGGCGACACGGGTCCGAATACCGGCGGTATGGGCGCCTATTCCCCCGCGCCCGTGGCCCCGGACGCGCAGCTCGACGAATTGCGCCGCACCGTGTTCGAACCGGTGGTCGCGGAACTCCGGAACCGGGGCATCCGCTACCAGGGCGTCCTCTATGCCGGCTTGATGATGACCGCGCAGGGGCCGAAGGTGCTCGAGTTCAACTGCCGTTTCGGCGACCCCGAAACGCAGGCCATCCTGCCCCGCTGGGATGGCGATCTGCTGCCGGCGCTGATCGCCTGCGCGGACGGCACCCTCACCCCCAGCCTGGTCCGGTGGAAGCCGGACGCCTCCCTGTGCGTCGTGCTGGCGGCGGGCGGTTATCCGGGCGCGTACCGGAAAGGCGACGTCATCGCCGGACTCGCGGACGCGCAGGCGCTGCCGGAGGTCCGGATTTTCCACGCCGGCACAGCGTCCGGCGCCGATGGATCGGTCCATACCTCCGGCGGCCGCGTGCTGGGCGTATGCGCGACGGGCGGCGACATCGCCGCCGCGCGGCGTCGGGCGTACGCGGCGGTCGAACGAATTTCCTTTGACGGAATGCAGTATCGCCGCGATATTGCGGCACGCGCGATGCCCGGAACCCCACTGCCAGAACGGGAGAACCGAACATGAACACACCAGAGAATAGCGCCCCCGTAGCCCTGCTGATGGGCAGTCATAACGATTGGCCGGCCATTCGTGCCGTCGTGGACACCCTGCGCCGCTTCGGCGTCGGCGTGGACGCGCACGTGATGTCCGCGCATCGTACCCCCGACGCCTTGCTCACGTACATGAAGGGCGCGTCGGAACGCGGGCTGAAGGTCATCATCGCCGCCGCGGGTGGCGCGGCGCATCTGGCCGGCGTCGCAGCGGCGCACACCACCCTGCCCGTGATCGGCATTCCCGTCGAAGGCGGGGCGATGAACGGATTGGACGCGCTGCTGTCCACGGTCCAGATGCCTGGCGGCATTCCCGTAGCCACGGTGGGCGTCGGCAAGGGCGGACCGGTCAATGCGGCGCTGCTGGCCGCGCAGATTCTCGCCCTCTCCGACGCGGAGCTGGCGATCAAACTGAAGGAATACAAACAGTCGCTGGTTGACAGCGTCGCGCAAGGCGAAGCCTCGTTGCAGCAGGAATTGTCGGCCAACGCGTAAGTCGCGCCGCGCCCCCGGCAACATGACCCTGCGCGTTCTGGCCATGGATACCCCCGCGCGCCAATTGGCGGCCACGGGAGAGGCGATCCGCGTCCTGCGCTCCGGCGGTCTGCTGATTCTTCCGACCGAAACCGTCTACGGCCTTTGCGCGGATCCCTTCTCGCGCGAGGCGATGGCCCGACTGTACGCCGCCAAAAGCCGCGATCCGTCGCGTCCGATCGCCTGGCTGGTGGACGGGATGCCGCGCGTGATCGCGGCCGGCGCGCTGGTTCCCCGCATCGCCGCCGAATTGGCGGAGGCGTTCTGGCCCGGCCCCCTCACGCTCGTGCTCGACCTGCCCGACGGCCGCACCCAGGGCTTCCGGGTGCCCGGCCATGAGTTGTCGCTGGCTCTGCTGCGCGCATGGGCGGCCCCGCTGGCGGCCACGAGCGCCAATCGAAGCGGGCATCCGGATCCGGTGACGGCGATGGAGGCCATCTCCGAAATCGGCGGGCATGTGGACTTGGCGCTCGATGCCGGTCCGGCCGCCGGCGGCCGTTCCAGCACGGTGGTGCGCGTGGACGCTTCCGGACGATGGAGCATCCTGCGCGAAAACGCCCTCACCCGTCAGGACATCGAGCGGGTGGCGTTGTAATCCATCGGACGAATCAGGGGCCCTTCAGCACCGCGCCCGTATTCGCGCTGGTGGCCTGCATCGCATAACGCGCGAGCCAGCCGGTGGTCGCCCGGGGCGCGGGCGGAGTCCACGCCGCTTTGCGGGCGGCGATCTCCGTTTCCGGAATAGCCATCACCAGGCGCCGCCCCGGAATGTCGATTTCGATTCCGTCCCCGTTGCGCAGCAATCCGATCGGACCGCCCACCGCGGCTTCGGGCGACACATGCCCGATGCACGCGCCCCGCGTGCCCCCGCTGAACCGTCCGTCGGTGATCAACGCGCACTTCGCCCCCAGCCCGCGGCCCATCAGATAACTGGTCGGCGCCAGCATCTCCTGCATGCCGGGGCCGCCGCGCGGGCCTTCGTTGCGGATCACGACCACGTCGCCGGGCTGAACTTCGCCCGCGAGAATGCCTTCGCACGCGGCCTCCTGCGATTCGTAGATGCGCGCCGGGCCCGTATGCCGCAACATCGCGGGATCCACGCCGGCGGATTTCACCACCGCCCCGTCCGGCGCCAGGTTGCCGTGCAACACCGCCAATCCGCCCTCGGGACTGTACGCGGTTTCAATCGTGCGGATCACCTCCGCGTCCTTGATCTCGGACGATCCGATCGCCTCGCCCAGAGTGCCGCCCGCCACCACGGGCGCGTCCAGATGCAGCAGGCCGGGCACCCGGTTGACTTCCTTGAGAATGGCATAGATGCCGCCGGCCCGATGCACGTCTTCCACATGCCAGCGGGAGGAGGGCGACACCTTGCAGATGTTCGGGCAGCGCTTGGACAGCTCGTTGATGCGATCGAGGTCGTAGTCCACCCCCGCTTCGTGCGCGATCGCCATGGCATGCAACACGGTGTTGGTGCTTCCGCCCATCGCCATATCGAGCACGAACGCGTTGTCCAGCGACTCCCGTGTGATCAGCGCGCGCGGGCGGGGCCCGCCCTCCAGCGCCATATCCACCGCCCGCCGTCCGGCGGCGCGCCACAGCGTCTCGCGGGCGGGATCCATCGCCAGAATCGTTCCGTTGCCCGGCAACGCGAGCCCGATCGCCTCGCACAGACAGTTCATCGAATTCGCCGTGAACATCCCGGAGCACGAACCCGGCCCGGGGCAGGCCTCGCACTCCAGCCGGTCCAGCTCGCGTTCCTTCAGCGTCCCCGCCTTCACCTGCCCGACCGCTTCGAACACGCTGATCAGGTCCGACGCGCGGTCGCCGGATTTTCCGGCGGCCATCGGCCCGCCGCTGGCGAATATCGTCGGGATATTCACCCGCAACGCGCCCATGATCATGCCGGGCACGATCTTGTCGCAGTTGGGCATACACACCATCGCGTCGAAGCAATGCGCCCGGACCATGGTTTCCACGCTGTCGGCGATCAGTTCGCGGCTGGGCAGCGAATACTTCATGCCTCCGTGCCCCATTGCGATGCCGTCGCATACCCCGATGACGTTGAATTCCAACGGCACGCCGCCCGCCTTGCGAATCTCGTCCTTCACCATCGCGGCCGCTTCGTGGAGATGAACGTGACCGGGAATCACATCGGTGTACGCGTTGCACACGGCGATGAAGGGCTTCGAAAAATCATCGCGTTTGATCCCGGCCGCCTGCAGCAGGCTGCGGTGGGGCGCGCGCTCAAAGCCTTTTTTTATGGTGTCGCTGTTCATGAGTTACCGGTCTCCTTCGATATTGAGGTCCGCGCAATCCCGCTCGTCCTTGACGGTATAGCCGGAGGCCTGACGGGCGAAATTGACTTCGTTCTTTTTCACATACAGATCCCGCACATCCTTCGCGCTCAGCCCCGCGACCTGCGCGAGGGAGATCAGAAAGTGAAAGAGATCCACAATCTCCACGCGGGCGTTCTGCCGGTCGTAGGTCTGATACTTCGCCCACCATTTCCACGGCACGCTGTCCGTCAGCTCGGCCAGCTCCTGGGTCATCGCCCGGCAGTAATTCAGAATCCACTCGGGCTGCTTCTCCTCGGGCATGGCGAGGGTGTCCACCCCGATCCGCCGGTTCAACTGGCCTTGAAGCTCGAACATTTCTTCCAGAAAATCGCGAGTTGGACTCATGAGAATGCTCCGCGGGCCCCGCGCCGGACCCGGTTTTATTCATGCGCGCGGCAAAACCTTATGATAAACTGGGACGATCGAATTGGCCATAAGAAACCGGGGGCTTTCAGAGGCCCGGCCGGTGCAGGAGAACGCGAATGGAGAATGTGGTTATTCTGGGCACCGGCGCGGCGGGCTTCACCGCCGCCATCTACACGGCCCGCGCCAACCTGTCCCCCCTCGTCATCGAGGGATCCCAGCCCGGCGGTCAGCTCACCACCACGACCGACGTGGAGAATTTTCCGGGCTTCCCGGAGGGTGTGGACGGCTTCGCGCTGATGGACATGATGCGCAAACAGGCCGGACGTTTCGGGGCGCGGTTTATGAACGGCAGTGTGACGGCCTGCGACCTGCGCGCCGATCCCCGCCGGCTCACCCTGGATTCCGGCGAAACCATCGAGGCCCGCACCGTCATCATCGCCACCGGCGCCTGCGCCAAATATCTCGGCCTGCCCTCGGAACAGGCGCTCCGGGGCAAGGGCGTTTCGGCCTGCGCCACCTGTGACGGCGCGTTTTTCCGGAATGTGCCCGTGGCCGTCGTCGGCGGCGGGGATACCGCCATGGAGGAAGCGACGTTTCTCACGCGCTTCGCCTCGCAGGTGCATCTGATCCACCGGCGCGATCAGTTCCGCGCCTCGAAAATCATGGCCGATCGGGTGCTCCATCATCCGAAAATCACCATTCACTGGAACTCCACGGTCGAGGAACTGCTCGATCCGGCGCAGGACCGGGTGACCGCGATCCGGCTGCGCAACGTCCAGAGCGGCGAAATCACCGAAGTCGCCATCGGCGGCTACTTCGCCGCCATCGGACACCAGCCCAACACCGCGCCGTTCGCCGGCCAGCTCGAGATGAACGAACAGGGATATCTCGTGACCGATCACACCCGTACCGCCCTGCCCGGCGTGTACGCGGCCGGTGATGTGCAGGATGCCGTCTACCGCCAGGCCGTCACCGCGGCCGGCACGGGCTGCATGGCCGCGCTCGAAGCCGAACGCTATCTCGTGGCGCAGGGACACTGACGCGGATGAGCGGCTCAGCCTCACCGGCGCCCGCCCGCGGATCCTTCGCGAAATGGCGGGCAAGCCTGATCGAAGACTGGCGCGCCTATGAACGACTGCTCTCGTTCACCCGGCCGTACCGCCTCCGCCTCGCGGTGGGCGCGGTGTGCTGCGCAATCTTCGCTGGCTCCACCGGTGGCATCCTCCTGTCGGTGCGCAAGATTTTCGAGCGAGTGTTCAATCCCCTCGAACACTCGCTGGGCGCCGTCATCAGCGCCTCACTCCTGCTGGTCCTCTTCGGCGCCCTCCGCGGACTCGGCGATTTCGCCGGCCGCTATCTGATCGAATGGGTCGGCAGCCGGGTGGTCATGGACGTGCGGAACCGCTCGTTCGACCGGCTGCTGGGACTGTCGGTCGGCTACTTTACCCAAAGCCGGACGGGTGAGCTCATCTCCCGCCTCTCGAACGACGCCGCGCTGGTCCAGCACGCCGTGGCGCAGGTGCTCATTGACCTGTTCAAGCAGCCGGTGATGCTGTGGGCGGCGGTGGGCATCCTTTTCTGGCTCCATCCCAAACTGGCCGCCTATACGCTTGTCCTGTTCCCTCTCTGCCTCGTGCCGATCATGGCGTTCGGACGCCGCGTCCGTCGGGCCTCGAAACAAGGGCAGGAACATCTGGCCGACCTGCTCTCGGTCGCGCAGGAAGCCATCTCCGGCGCGCGCATCGTGCAGGCGTTCGGGGGCGAGGACTACGAGCGCAGCCGATTCGCCCGGGAAAGCCAGTCCGTTTTCCGGCGAATCATGCAGCTCACCCGGGCCAAAGCCTCCATCGAACCCATCGTCATCCAACTGGCGACCATCGGCGTGTCGCTGGTGCTGGTCTACGCCTACCGGATCCGCATGCCGATCGAAGACTTCTTCACCTTCGCCTTCGCCCTGCTGATCATGTACGACCCGGTCAAGAAACTGGGCAACGTGCATGTGGAAATCCAGCGCTCGTCCGCCGCCGCGGAACGGCTGTTCGAAATCATGGACACCCCCCCCGTGGTGTCCGACCGCCCGGGCGCGCGCACGCTCGACGAACCCATCCGCTCCGTCCAACTCGAGGCGATCGAGTTCGCCTACGATCCCGGCCACCCCGTGCTGCGCGGGCTCGATCTCGAAGTGGCCACCGGCCAATGCCTCGCCATCGTCGGCAGCTCCGGGTCGGGCAAATCCACCCTGGCCGGACTGCTCCCGCGGTTCTACGACCCCACCGCCGGCGCGGTGCGGATCAACGGCACGGATATCCGCGATTTCACCCTCGCGTCGCTGCGCGCGCGCATCGGGCTGGTGACGCAGGAAACCTTCCTCTTCAACGACACCGTGTGGGCCAACATCGCCTACGGTCAGCCCCGCCCGGACCGCGCCGCGATCGAGGACGCCGCCCGCCGGGCGCACGCGCACGAATTCATCCAGGCCATGCCGATGGGATACGACGCGATCATCGGCGAACGCGGCGTGCGCCTCTCGGGCGGCCAGCGGCAGCGGCTCTCCATCGCGCGCGCCATCCTGCGCAACCCCCCGCTGCTGGTGCTCGACGAGGCCACCAGCGCGCTGGACACCGAAAGCGAACGGGCGGTGCAGGCCGCGCTCGATGAACTCATGGCGCACCGCACGGTGTTCGTCATCGCCCACCGCCTCTCCACCATCATGCGCGCCGATCGCATCATCGTGCTGGAAAACGGGCGTATCGTGGAATCCGGCGCGCACGCGGAACTGATGGCGCTCAACGGAAAATACCGGAAACTGTATGAACTCCAATTCCAGAACTGAACCGCCGCCCCGCCGCGGACCGTCCCCGCGCGCATGGATCGGCATCGTCCTCGGCGTCGGAATGCTGCTCGTGACCATCGAAGCCTTCCGACAATTCCGCGCCGCCGCGCGGCGGCAGCCCGTGGACGACGCCGCCTCGCTGGTGCTCGGACTCGACGACCGGCGCTACGTGGATCCCCAGGGCCGGTTCGCGATCACCGTGCCCGCGGGCTGGATCGTGCGGACGGGCGCGGAAGTCGCCCCGCGTACCGCGGTGTTCCGCGGTCCCCGCAGGCTGGAAATCTGGGTGCAGACCGAGGAAACCCCCCACCGTAACGTGAAGGACATGATTCGGGAAATGTGGTCCATCGAGAAAACGTTCGGGGCCGACATGAACATCACCAACGTCCTCTTC
>JAGOHE010000102.1 GCA_017996315.1 Kiritimatiellia bacterium
GCGCATCAATCACCGGCCCCGGAAGAGTCTGGGCTTTTATTCGCCGGCGGAGCTGGTGGCCAAAAATTTTTGCCCCCCTAGGGGGGCAATGACCGAAGAGCCCAAGGCATACCCATGAACGACCTGACCTCCAATGCCCTGCGGACCCCACCGAGTGTTGCACTTCAAACTTGCATCTGCCACCTTGGACGGAATTGACCCTCGTCCATCCGAGGGTGGGATGGACCCGATGAAAATGGCTTTGTGCGCGGGCGGGGCTTAGACTCTGTCGCGCGCGTGATAGTGGGTGTGCAGCAGCTCGTGCGAGCGATGGCCCAGCGGCTGCTCCAGAAATTCCGCGTAGATCCGCTGGATATCCGGGTTTTCGTGCGATTTGCGCATGGCCTTGCCCTCGTCTTCCGCGTAAATCGCCTTGATGCGCGCGAGGCGCACCGAGTCGTCCGTGAACCGCGGTTGTCCGCCGCCGCCGATGCAGCCGCCCGGACAGGTCATGACTTCCACAAAATGCAGCGTCTGCTCGCCCCGCTTGATCGCGTTCAGCAGCTTGCGCGCATTGCCCAATCCATGGGCGACGCCCACATGGACGGTCACGCCTTCGAGAAACGCCCATTCGGGTTTCGCGCCCTGGATGGTCAGGGAGGCCGTCTTGATGCCCTCGAGCCCGGCCACCGGCTTGACGTGCAGGTTGTCGGCGGGCAATTCCTTCCCGGTCACGATCTCGTAGGCGGTCCGCAACGCCGCCTCCATCACGCCGCCCGTGTTGGCGAAAATATCCGCCGCGCCCGAGGAGAGCCCTAGCGGATGATCCATGACGCCGTCGGGCAGCGACTGAAAATCAATGCCCTCCTGCTTGATCATCCGCGCCAGCTCGCGCGTGGTGAGGACGTAGTCCACATCCCGCGTTCCGCTCGCGTTCATTTCGGGGCGCTGCGCCTCGAATTTCTTCGCCGTGCACGGCATGACCGAGACCACCACCATATCCTTGGGATCAATCTTCTGCTTGCTCGCGTAAAATGTTTTCGCGACCGCGCCGAACATCTGCTGCGGGGATTTGCAGGTGGACAGGTTGGGCAGAAACTCGGGGAAATAGTATTCGGCGAATTTGATCCAGCCCGGCGAGCAGCTCGTGAACATCGGCAGGGCGACATCCTTCGCGCCATCCACCAGCGCCCGTTTGAGGCGCGTGAGCAGCTCCGTGCCTTCCTCCATGATCGTGAGATCGGCGGCGAAGTTGGTGTCGAATACGCCGTGGAAGCCGAGCTGTCGCAGCGCGGTGACCATCTTGCCGGTCACCCGGGTGCCGGGCGGATAGCCGAACTCCTCGCCGAGCGCCGCGCGGATGGCCGGAGCGGTCTGGACCACGACGTGTTTTTTCGGGTCTTCGAGGGCGGCCCAGACGTCATCCACATGACTTCTTTCGCTGATGGCGCCCACCGGGCATATCGCGGCGCATTGCCCGCACTGCACACAAGCGACGTCGGCGAGATCCTTGGTAAAGGCCGGGCCGATGACGGTGTCGAAGCCCCGGCCCTGCGGCTGAAGCGCGCCGATCCCCTGCACCTGGCTGCATACGGTGACGCACCGGCGGCATTTGATGCACTTGGAATTATCGCGCACGAGCGCGGGGGTCGTCTCGTCCATGTGCGGCGCCGCCCGGGCGCCCTCGTAGTGGAGCTGGTTGATGCCCAGTTCGTTCGCGATGCTCTGCAGCTCGCAATCCTGGTTGCGTCCGCATACCTGGCAGTTGCCGTCGTGTTCCGAGAGCATGAGCTCCAGCACCTGCCGGCGGGCATGCCGGACCCGGGCGGTGTTGGTGAACACCTCCATCCCGGCCGTCACGGGTGTCGCGCAGGCGGGCACGAGCGTTTTACCGCCCTTGACCTCGACCAGGCAGACCCGGCACGCACCCATGGCCTCGCGGCCTTCGACATGGCACAGGGTGGGAATCGAGACCTTGACCTGGCGCGCCGCGTCCAGAATGGTCGTGCCCTCGGGCACTTCGACCGGATGATGATTGATGATGGCGGATGGCATGTTCAGGCTCCTTAGATGGTCTTCGCGGCTGTTTCGGGCTCTGCGCAACCCGATCCGCATTCGCCCTTGCCGTAATCGCAGCGCAGACACCGGCGCGCCTGGCGCACAGCCACCGCTTCGGTCCACGGCTGTTCGACCTCGCCAAAGTTGTCGGCGCGACGGTCCACGGGCATGGTCGGAATCCGCTCGCGGGGATAAGGCACGGGGTCGGCGTCCGGATCGAACGCTGTGGGCACCTCGTGGTAGCTGCGCCAGAAGGCGTGGGGGGCGCCGGTGAACATCGCGTCGATCCCGACCGCCGCGCGCTCGCCCGCGCCGATGGCCTCGACGACGGAAGACGGGCCGGTGGCCGCGTCGCCGCCGCTGAAGAGCCACGGAACCGAGGTTGCGCCGGTGACCGGATCGGCCTTGATCCATCCGCTGTCGGTCAGGGCGACTTCCGTGCCTCCCAGCATCGCGGGAGCGTTGAGCGATTGCCCGACGGCCATGATGACCTGGTCGGCCGGCACCACGAAGGTATCGCTTTCGTCCGCCTTCGGGCGTCGTCGGCCGGACCGGTCGAACTCGCCCAGTTTCATTTCGCGGCACCGCACGCCGACGACCTTGTTGTTCTCAACTTCGAACGACTCGGGCGCGGTGAGGGTCCGCAGAACAGCGCCTTCCGCCTGCGCCTCTTCGATTTCCTCGGCGTAGGCGGGCATTTCCTCGCGGGTGCGGCGATACAGCACCGTCACGCTGCTCGCGCCGAGCCGGAGGGCCGTGCGGGCGGCGTCGATCGCGGCGTTGCCGCCGCCGATGACCGCGACATGTTTGCCGACCGGCACCGAGCCTTTGATATTGTACTGCCGCAGGAAGCTCATCGCTTCGACGACGCCCTTCGCGTCGGCGCCGGGGATGTTGATCCGCTGGCCGTCGGGCGCGCCGACGCCGAGAAATACGGCTTCGTATCCCTTGTCCCGCAGTCCCTGCAGGGTGAAATCGCGTCCGAGCGTCCGCCCGGTTTCGATCTCGACGCCGAGGCGTTCGATCATGCGCACTTCACGCGCGAGCAATTCGCGCGGCAGCCGGTAGGCGGGGATCGCCTGCACCAGCATTCCCCCGGGCCGGGGCTCGGATTCGAACACCCGGGGCTTGTAACCGAGCCGGGCGAGGAAATACGCGCACGTCAGACCGGCGGGGCCGGCGCCGACGATCGCCACCTTGCGGCGCGCGTTTTCGGCGTTCTCGCGGGTTTCGGGGACCTGAATGGTGACTTCCTGGTCAACCATGAACCGCTTCACGCCGCGGATCGAGACCGCCTCATCGAGCGACGCGCGCCGGCATTTGTCCTCGCAGGTATGGAAACACACCCTCGCGCAGATCGCGGCGAACGGATTGCGCTCGCGGTGCAGGCGGAGCGCCTCGGCATATCGCCGCTCGCCCACCAGCGACACGAACCCCGGCACATCCACGCCCGCGGGGCAGGCGCTCAGGCAGGGCGCGCGGACCAGTTTCGCGCAAACGCCGGCTTCGCAGTGTTTGTCGCGGATATGCGCGACATATTCCGGCAGGAAGTGGCGCAGGGTCGAAAGCACCGGATTCGGAGCGGTCTGGCCCAGGCCGCACAGCGACGAGTCCTTGATGAAGTGGCCCAGCTCATACAGCCGGTCAATATCCTTCATCTCCCCCTTGCCGTCGCAGATGCGATCGAGAATTTCGAGCATGCGCTTGGTGCCCACGCGGCAGGGCACGCATTTGCCGCACGATTCCTCCTGCACGAACTCGATGAAGAACCGGGCGACGTCCACCATGCAGGCGTCCTCGTCCATCACGATCAGCCCGCCCGAGCCCATGATCGCGCCCAGCTCGGCGAGCGACTCGTAATCGAGCGGCACATTGAGATGCGCGCGCGGGATGCAGCCGCCGGAGGGCCCGCCGAGCTGCGCGGCCTTGAATTTCTTGTTGTTGCGGATGCCGCCGCCGATGTCGTAGACCAGCTCGCCCAGCGGCGTGCCGACGGGCACTTCCACCAGTCCGGTGTTCCGTACCGCGCCGGCCAGCGCGAATACTTTCGTGCCGCGGCTCTTGCCGCTGCCGAACGACGCATACCACGCGCCCCCGCGGCGGATGATTTCCGCGACGTTGGCGTAGGTTTCGACATTATTCAATACGGTCGGTTTGCCCCAGAGCCCCTTCTGCGCCGGGAAGGGCGGCCGCGGGCGCGGCTCGCCGCGCCGGCCTTCGATGGAGGCGATCAGCGCGGTTTCCTCGCCGCACACAAACGCGCCGGAGCCCATGCGGATTTCCAGGTCGAAGGAAAACTCGGAACCGAGGATCTTCTTCCCGAGCAGGCCGCGCGCGCGGGCGTCGTCGAGCGCCTTCTGCAGGCGTTCGACCGCCAGCGGGTATTCCGCGCGGACGTATACGTAGCCCTGGTTCGCGCCGACGGCGTAGGCGGCGATGGCCATGCCTTCGATGATCGAATGCGGATCGCCCTCGAGCACGCTGCGGTCCATGTACGCGCCCGGATCGCCTTCGTCGGCGTTGCAGAGCACATACTTCTGATCGCCCGCGGATTTGCGCGTGAAGGACCATTTCAGAAACGTGGGGAATCCCGCCCCGCCCCGCCCCCGTAATCCGGAAGCTTCCATCTCGGCAATCACCCGGTCGGGCGTCAGCTCCGTCAGCGCCTTCGCCAGCGCGGCGTACCCGTCGCGCGCGATGTACTCCTCGATGTTTTCCGGGTCAATCCAGCCGCAGTTGCGCAGCACGATCTGGGTCTGGCGTTTGAAAAATTCGATCTCGGACCGCGTGGGATACGGTTTCCCGCCCGCCTCATCCTTCACGACCAACCGCTCCACACGCCGGCCGTTGCGGATGTGCTCGTCGAGAATTTCAGGAATATCCTCCGGTTTCACCCCCTGGTAAAACGTCTGGTCGCGCGTCAGGAGCAGCACCGGGCCGAGCACACAGGGGCCCATGCAGCCCACCGGGGTCACCGCCACACGGTCCTGCAGGTTGCGCGCGCGGATGCCTTCGACCAGCGCGTCGCGGATCTGCATCGCGCCGGACGCGATGCAACTGCCGCCGACGCAGAGCAGAATGTGCTCGCGGTCTTCGGCGGGAGGCCGCGCGAGGGCGTCGCGCAGCGTGTTCAGATCCTTCGGGGTGGAAATTCGGCGGACCTGGGGAGCGATCATGAATTCACCTCGGCCGGTTGCGCGTACGCATGCAGCAATTCCTGAATTTTGGCGGGTTTAACCCGCTGGTGGACGGTGTCGTTGACCATCAGCACCGGGGCCATGCCGCAGGCGCCGAAACAGCGGCCAACATCGAGGGAGAAGAGGCGATCCTCGGTGGTCTCTCCCACGTCAATGCCCATTTTCTTCTTCAGAGCTTCCAGCACCTCCTTGCCGCCGCGCACATAGCAGGCGGTGCCGAGGCACACGCGGACGAGATACTTGCCGCGGGGCACGGTGGAGAAGAAGGAGTAGAACGACACCACGCCGGTGACTTCGCTGTAGGGCTTGTCGAACAGCTCGGCCACTTTTCTCATGGCCGCTTCGGGCAGATAGCCGATCAGCCGTTGAGTCACCTGCAACGCCGGGATGAGTCCGCCGGGCTGGTGGACGTAGCCGGCCAGCAACTCATCGAGTCGCGCGATCAGCTCTTCTTCCGTGGCGGCCGCGCATCCCGCGCATGGCGTCTGTTTGTGTTCGGTACTCATCCGCAGGCCTCCTGAAACGTCGCGTCCGGGCCAGGCCCCACACTTCCCAGCGCGGCGCAATACCGCAAAATATCCGTTGAGAATACTGTCCCGACCCGAATGGGTAAAGCCTTTCTTTCCTCTGCCCGGAACGCCCTTCGCGGCGCGGCGCAGCTAAAAGTTACGAGGCGCCGGCGGGCGGGCTTCGGCGCGTCTCGCGCGACACCCGGGATGGCTGCGGGACGACGCCGGCGTCACGGGCTTGGCGGGCAATCCACAGGGTTTGCCGGACGATGCCCATCAGAATGCGCAGGTCGGGATCCGTCAGCGGCCCGCGGGAGAGAATCCGCCGCAGCCCCAGCATCATGTGATTCGCCTTGCGTTCCTCCATGAACCCGATATCCAGCAGCGCCTGCCGCCAGAGTTCGAACATTCGTTCGCGCTGCTGGGACGTCGCTTCCGCCGCCCGCTCGCGGGGGGGAATGAATTCGCCGCTCGCCACGAACAGCTCGTACGCAACCACCATCACCGCCTGCGCGAGATTGAGCGAGGAATACTCCGGCGCGCTCGGAATCTGGATGATTTGCGTGCAGAGGGCCAGGTGATCGTTGTCCAGCCCGTTATCCTCCGTGCCGAACACCAGCGCGACCGGCCGGTCGGCGGCCGCCTCGACCAGCCGGGGCGCCCAGTCTCGCGCGGTTTTCGCATGCGCCCGATAGAGGCCGGGACGCGCCGTGGTTCCCGCCACCAGCCCGCAGTCCGCCACGGCTTCGCGCAGAGTCGGAAATTCCCGGCGGTTTTCCAGCACATCGTTCGCATGCACCGCCATCGGCCGCGCGGCCGCCCAATCGAACTCCGGACGGGGTTCGGCGATCACCAGCTGCTTCAAGCCCATGTTTTTCATGGCGCGGCAGACCGATCCGACATTTCCGCCGTAAATCGGGCTGACCAGCACCACGCGCACGCGATCAAGACTCATGCGCCTGAGTGTATCCGTTTCCGGGCGACGCGGCCAATCCCGCGGATCGGCCGCGCGCGAATTCGTTCACGGCTCCAGCGCGAACCGGACGCGGGTTCCGTTCTGGAGGATTTCCGAAATCGGGCACCGCCGGTCCACCTCGTGCAGCAACGCCTCCTTCTCCGCGGCCGGCAGGTCGGCGTCGATCCGTACCCGTCCGCGGATCTCGCTGAATCCCACCCGGCTGCTCGTGGGCTTGCCCAGCAGTCCGTCGGTATCGAGATCGGCTTCGAGGCTGATGTTCCATCCGCGGATCGCCAGATTGCGTTGACGGGCGACTATGCGGCCGATCGCGGCGATGCATCCGCCCAGGGCCATTAACTGGAAATCCAACGGCGTTGGCCCGGCATCCGTGCCGCCCGCCGCCGCCGGCTGGTCAATGATGACCGTGTGTTTCCCGGCCGTGCATTCGGTCCGGAATCCTTCGCCTTGAGTAACGGTAACCTGAACTTTTTTTAATCCCATGTTCTTTCCTTATTTGATGCGACCCGCACAGGATGATTCCCCGGGAAAGCCACCCTCCGCGCCGCCAGAGTCCGCGCGACTCGCGCCAGAGATCAGTCTTCCGAGTATATCATACGCAGCAAGGGCGGGCGGATGAGTCGCTTCTTCCTCTCCCCGGATTGGAGCGGCGAATTCCGCGGGTTTCGATCGGCGAGGCTCGCGTCGGTTCTCCGCCGGCCGCCTACTTCCGTCCGGCGACAAGCACCACGGCTTCGCCGGGGCGAAGATCGTACTGGAACGGGACGGCGACGAATTGGAGTGGATTTTCGGGTGACACGCAGCGGACCGGGCCGGCCGCCTGGAACAAGCGCGACGGGTCCTCTATATATAAGGATTGGTAGTTCCATGCGTCCTTGTTCAGGGCGATCACCGCCTGCTGCCCGCCATCGCGGCTGGATTTCCACATGCACAGCACCCTCGGATTCGGGCTGGAGAGCAGCTGCAACGGACCATCTTGCTGAAACACTTCGTGGGCGGATTTGACGCTATTCACCCGCCGGATGAAATCGGTCAGGTCGAGCGACGGGGTTTCCCAATCCGAAGGCCGGGTGTGGACGACATGCAGTCGCTTGCGAAATCCGAACTCGAATCCCGCGGGCATCAGAACTCCGGAGGAGAACAGGGCGGTGAAGAGGTATCGCTGCTTGAGGAGAGGCGCGGGTCCGTGGCCTTCCTCGGCCAGGCGGGGCGTGTCCGTGCCTGGGGGGAAGGTGACGTGGCCGC
>JAGOHE010000103.1 GCA_017996315.1 Kiritimatiellia bacterium
CCTGCCGTAGTTGACTTCAGCGGCCAGGCGGGGTTCCCACAGCAGGTCTGTCCAGGTGTGCCCCGCGCGGGCCACGGCGTTAAACGCCTTAACGTCATCGCCGCCATACTCGCCGGTCTGACCGATGAGCGTGCCGCCGAAATCCCAGCCCGGGCCCCACTGCCCCTCCACCAGGAATCCGAAGGAATGGATGCGCTCGTCACCCGTGCCTTCCTCGCCCTTCAGCGTTCCGGAATCATCCTCTTTGAACACGTAGAACACATCCGGCTTCAGGGTCAGATCGCTGGACTTGATTTTCTTCCCTTGGAAATACGCGGTGTACATCTCAAAAGGAAAATGCGTCGTGTTGGGCCGAACGGGCCGGCTGGTCACCCGGCGGCCGTAGAGCAGATCCAACTGGCCCAGATCTGTTTCCCACATCAGCTTCACGGCGTCCCACCAGAACTTGCCCACGTTGCCCCAGTCGCCCGGTCCGAAGACATGCCGGTCGCCATATTTGATCGCCTGCCGGCCTGCCTTGAATCCGAACGGCGATCCGCCGATGCCGCGCCATTCGAGATAGGCTTCCTTGAGATCGGACTCATCCCGGTACGGCGCGTTCCGGCGCCACGTTTCCTTGCCGAGATCGCTCCACGTATACCGGGAATCCTGAAATTCAACCCGCGCGCGCGGACCATTGTCCGGCAGACGATACTCGAAATTCAGCCGGGTCCGGAACAGCAGCAGCGAGTCGCTCTTCCCCTCGCCATACCCGCGCACATTCACATTATCCATATACTCGCCGCGCAGCCGGAAACTCCCGCCCACGTCCAGTTGACCCGGCCCCAATTCCATCTTCTTCAACGAAAACCCGGGCGGAGGCGGCGCTTCCGAAGTCGCTTCCTCGCCCCGAAGTTCCGTGGCCATCGCCCATGCGAACGCCAACATGGCGACCCGTCCCCACCCCATCCGGCACATATGATCTGATCGATGCATCACCGTAACTCCTTGAAAAATTGTTTGGAAAAACTCACACGCCCTCTCCATATCTCGGGGATGGGCATCAGCGGTGGAGTCGGTGATCGCGAATTACAACCGCGGAACCGCGGTTGGGGTGACACTCCGAAGCCACCGCAAGGCATACTGTTCCGGACAACCTGCCCGGCTGAGCCTGGCGAGCGCTCAAAGACGATGGGAATCCGTCGCGCGGTTCACAGAGCGTCACCTCCTTTCAGGCCGCCGCATCGCGGCCATGGGATGGTGACCGCCGGCGGTGAATGCCGAAATCTAGTCGGTAGCACCCCCCCCGGTCAAGCCCGCACGGGCGCACCCGGGGCTCGTACGCGCGATGTGATCAGTTTTCGGGGGCAAGGGCCCGGACGCGTTGGCTGGCCGAAGTCCGGTCTATGCGTTGTCTTCGCTTGGAGGACGGCCCCGGCGGCGCAGAACGGATCCGGCATATGCGCGTAGAGTTCGGATGCGGCGCCGCATCAGGCCCCACTGCCGAGCCCGGAAGGTGTCCAGGCGAATCAAGCGTTCACCCCGCCGAACCCACTCGGCCACGCCATGAATATCCGACGCCGGAAGGATCTCCTCGGATCCGAGGCGGGCGTCGCCGGCCATCACACACATCCCGGAACGGGACTCCTGACGGAGGAGCCGGTGCAAGATCAGCCGTTCGCGCACGGCAAAGAGCATCACGGCGCCGCGACGAAAATCATCCGGGCCTGCCGGCCGTACGCGAACGGTATCGCCATCCCGGATGACCGGGTGCATGCTGCGCCCCCCGGCTTGAAACGTCACCGGGCTGCCCTGCTCCATCAGCGCGCGCACCGTACGCGCGGCATCGGCCGGCCACGGGGATTCGTTCGTTGGCGCTGACTGGGATGATTCCGCGAACCGCATCATGGTCACGGCGCAGTATGACCCAATCGGCGGAACGATGCCACCCCGGAGCGCACGCGCACAGGCTCTCGCGGCGACCCCTAAGCCCCCTCCAGAAGGTCGTCAGACGACGCGTCCGTCCGGGCGGCGATCAGGTTGAAATTCCGGCTGTATTGTGGTATTTTCATGGTCTGATGAAGCCACTGTGCTCTGCCTTGAATGGCTTGCATACGCGCACTCCATGGCCTTTGCGGTATGGGGCGACGGGTGTGCTCGTTCTGTTCGCTCTGCTCCGGTGGCCGCTGGGCGCCGCGGCGGAGGGTATGGAACCGCCGGTGGGATATTACGAGATGACCGCCGAGGTGCGGTCCGTGGCGGGATACTGGGTGGATGGTTCCGCGCAAGTGGTGCTGGAAACCGGATCGGAATTCGACTCCGCCGGGTTTCGAATTTCACGTTTTGACCCCGCAACCCGCGCGTTCCAACCGCTGCACGAGGGCATGCTTCCCATCAATCTGGCACAGCCCGACAACGGGAGATACCGCGTCAGCGATCCCCTGCCGCGCCGGGGTGAACAGGGAACGTATCTGGTGGAAGAGCTTCGGATGCATGGAGGCATCATCCGGCTGGGCGAATTTGCGTTAACGTTTCAGGACCCCCCTCCTCCGGAGCCGGCGCCGCGCCCTTCCCCGTTAAGCCTTCAGCCCGTTCTGGTCCCCACGTCGGATATGTCGGCGGGAACAGCCCTGAAGGTTCCTGTGACGGAACGAGGGGTGTTCTCGGTGGCCTATGCGGATATCGCCACCGGGCTGAGCCGAACCGTGGAGGAGGTGGCCACGCTGGCCGCCGGCGCTCAGTTGGGCATGCGCAACGGCGAAGATGAGGTGGCGTACATCAACGATGCCGCGGGGTCGCGCCTGTTGTTCTACGGCTGGCCGTCCAATAACCGGTATACGCGGGAGAATTTTTTCTGGATCGAGCCGCGCGCGGGAACGCACATGGCCCGCATCGCACCCGGCGGCGAGGATCCCGGCAATCAGTATTTCATCAGCACACGCCACGAAGAACAGGATAAGACAACGCTGGTCTACACCAAGGCCTTGCGTGACGATCTGTTTTACTGGGAATTCTTCACGTCGCTAAACGCCACCTATGGCGAACGGACTTTCTCCCTGCCTCTGGATGGATATGCGGCGGACCAAACGCTTCCATGGGACGGGTACGCCGCGGGCGATATTCAGATTGCCGTAGATTTGATCGGATGGTCCGACCTGACCCACACCGTGGAGATCTACTGCAACAGCACCCTGCTGGGAACCATGAGTTTTAATATGAAGGATGAGGCGCGCGGAATATTTCAGGTCCCCGCCGGATCCCTTCTGCCCGCTAATAATCTGCTTAAGATCAAAGGGATTACCTCCAACGGAGGTTATTTCGTGCTCGATGGTTTCGATCTCTCCTATATGCGAACGTACGAGCCGGCCGAGCCCCTTTTTGCGAACGACGGCGGGAATGCCGTGGTATCCGTGTCTTCCTTTGATGACCCGCTGGCGCTGGAAATCAGCGACCCCCGCGCGCCCCGATGGATTGCGGATGAATCCGGAGCGCTCACAGACGAGGTTTGGGCCGTAACCGCGGCGCCGGAGTCGTATGTGGTCGTTGAGCGCGACGCAATCGTGCCGCGAACGCCGGTGACGGTGGATTTCGACGCGTCGACGTGGATGTCGGCCGTTACCAATGCCGTGGATTATCTGATTATCGCCCCCCGTGCGCTCGTCGGTAACAGCACCAGTGGCGCCCAGCGTCTGGCCGACTACCGCGCGCAACAGGGACTGCGGGTGCGGCTGGCCGCTTACGAAGACATCTGTGATCGCTTCGCGGAGGGGCTCGATACGCCCGAAGCAATCCGCGCCTTCCTGATCCAAACGCGGACCCGGTGGCGCCAGGCGCCCTGGATGGTCCTGCTCGCGGGACACGGCCATACCGATTTCATGGGGAATGCCACGACCGAACCCAATCATCTCCCGCCCTTGGTCCGTGTCAGTGCGTGGGGGCAGCAACTCTTCGCCCACGACGCTCAGCTGGCCGACTTGGCGCTCGACGACGGCATCCCGGAAATTGCGCTCGGGCGAATACCGGCCCAGACGCTGGCGGATATGGATTATGCGACTGAAAAAATAATCACCTACGAAACAGCCGGGCATCTGCCTTCCCAAAACACGATGTGGTTTTTTGCGGGAAAAAGCGATTCTTCGGGTGATTTTGCCCAGTCCAACCGCGATCTGTCCGAGTGGGTGGTTCCTGACTACACGGCACAGTTCACCCATCACGATGATACCTATCCCTTACTCCCGCCGATGCAGACCGCTATACAATCGGCCTTCACTAACGGAATGGGCATCATTCATTACACCGGACATGGAGCGTATAACCAATTCTCCGGTGAAAAGCTTTTGACTGTAAGCAACGTAGATAATGCTTCGCATCTCAACCCCAACGGATCGCCGGTGCCCTTGTTCGTAGCGCTGACCTGTCTGCTGAATCGCTATGAGGGGCCCAAAGCGCCATGTCTGGGCGAACGGCTGGTGTTGCGGCAACAACGGGGCGCGTTGGCCGTCTTTGCGCCGTGCGGATATTCATGGAATTCGAGTGCCGCCAAGTTCGCCCGGGCGTTTTACCAAACCCATGTGGCCGGACGGCAATCCACCCTCGGATTGGCGCTGCTCACAGCGTGGCGTTCGGTGGACATCCAGACTAACGAAGACGCCGAGTCGCTGCGCAGCTATGTGTTGCTGGGCGATCCGGCATTGAAGCTGCGCGGGGGAATGGCGGGCGACTATTCGGATCCCGAGAATTTTGCCCAGTGGCGCTGGGATCACTTCTCGGCCGAGGGCGGCATGGCTTCGGGCCTGGCGAATCCGGAGATCAGCGGGCCTGGAGGGTGTCCGGAGCCCGGAGCGGAAACCAATCTCGCGCAGTACGTCATGGGCTTGATTCCTTCGGATGGCGCGGTCAGCGGACCCCTGGCGTTGAGCTATAACGGCGAAGACGGAATCGTCGTCGAATTCCGCCGTCGCACGACGCTGTCGGATGTCGCCGAGCATTTTCTCTTTTCACTCGACCTGCAGTCATGGGAAGTTCTTCCCCCGGAAGAGAGCGAGATACTTTCCGTCACGCCCGATCCTGATTCGGATGGGCGGATGGAGATCATGCGGGCGCGCATTCTTTGGCCGTTGGAATCCGCGCTGTTCCTGCGGCGAGAGTTTGAGTATATCGGAGAATAATGAACGCTGCGGAATCATGGTCGGAAGCCACCCGCGTGAAACCTGTGGGGCGATGGGTCCTGCGCCGGATCGGCGAAGATCGCCTGCTGGTTCCGGTGGGCGGTGATCCCGCGCGTAAGAACATTATTTACCCGCTCAACGAAACCGCCGCCCTCCTCTGGGAGCGATGGATCGCCGGCGACACGCTGGGGCAGGCGTCGCGCGCAGTATCCGAAACCTTCTCCGTGGATCAGGCGAAGGCGTTTCATGACAGCCTCGAGCTTTGCGCCGAGCTCGCAAGGGAAGGTGTCTTGGCGCCGGTTGAATGAATCCTGAAATGGCACCACTGGATTCAAAGTCCTGGGCGGATAATTTACTCGCCCGGAGCGCCATCAGCCGGACACCGATTAACGGAGTCCTTGAGTTGACGGGCCAGTGTAACCTGCGCTGCCGTCATTGCTACCTCGGCGAAACCCACGAATCCGCGGAACCGGAGCGGGATACCGCCTCGGTCATGGCTTCGATCACCGAATGGGCGCAGGCGGGATGCCTGTATCTGATCATCACCGGCGGCGATCCGATGATGCGCAAGGATTTTGCCGACATCTACCGCCATGCCCGCGAAGCGGGCTTGCTCGTATCGGTGTTCTGCAACGGCACCCTGATCACCGATGCCATCGCCGATCTCTTCCAGGAGTTGCCGCCGCGACTCGTGGAAATATCCATCTATGGGGCGACTCCGGAAACGTACGAACGCGTGACCCGGCGGCCCGGATCTCATGCTCGCGCCTGGGCCGGCATTCGGCGACTGCTCGACCGGGGCGTCGTTGTCGGGCTCAAAACCACCCTGCTGACATTGAACCAGCATGAACTGCCCGCCATGGAAGCCCAGGCTCGAAAGTTGGGGCTTCGATTCCGCTATGACGCTGCTGTGATCCCGAGCCTTTCCGGCAAGGGGGGGCATCCGGAGCACCTTCGCGTCGCGCCCGAGGACGTGGTGGCGATCGATCTGTCGGATCCTGAGCGGCGGCGTCAATGGAAAGAGAGAATTGAGCGGGCCCGGAGGCTGCCCCACAGCCGCTTTGTGTATGAATGCGGCGCGGCATCCACGGGGTTTTTTGCGGACCCCCAAGGCCGTCTCTCTCCGTGCGTCCTGACCCGTCAATACCAGTTCACCGCCCGTCCGGGTGAGTTTTTGAAGGTCTGGAATGAGGAAATGAGTCGGATTCGGATGATCCCGCGCACCCGGACAGACGGCGCCACGGTGGGCGATCTGCGGGGGGCGTGCGCCCATTGTCCAGCGCATAATTTTGTTGAAACCGGGCACGAAGAGTGCGATTCTGGCTACATGTTGCGGGTCGCCAACCTTCGGTTCCAACATGTGATGGCCAAGAAAGGTGATCGGGATCATGAACATGAATAGCAAGGAAACGCCACAACACGCTCGGGAAGATGGCCGCCGTCCGTATGTTCAACCCACCGTACAAAAGGTGGAATTGACCCTCCGGGAGACGCTGTCCGCATGTTGCTCTGCACGGGACTATTGCGGCAGCCCGATGGAACCGAATCCGTTCGGCGCTTCATGATTTCTGCCGGGCGCCTCCGGATCGGCCCTCTGCAATGGAATCTGCAGTCGGCGGACGAAGTGGCGACACGGCGTGAGATGTCGGCATATCAGGAATTTATCTGTCCGCCCGGTTCACCCAACGACCGGGCGGTTTTATTTGAAATGGCAGTGTCCATTCGAAGGGAATCCCGCCCGCTTCCGGAGGGCGAACCGACGTACTGGAGCGGAGGACACTGGGCGGCATGGCAGGCGGATCATGACTGGATATTCGCCTGCGGATTTCACCAGCGCCCGAAGCCCACGCGAGTGTGCCGGGTGTGCCAGAATCTGCACGAGGCCGAGATGACGGTGGATCCCGAAAGCTCGGATCCGGCGGATGCCGCGGGCGAATGTCCATTGCGCTATCCGATGGATCAGATCCTCGCATGGGGCATGCTGGGTCGGATCGGCGGCGCCTTGCTGCATGCGTCCGTCGCAGTGGATCCCCATGGAGACGCATGGGTGTTCACCGCCCCGAGCCAGACCGGGAAATCCACCATGGCGCATCTGTGCCTTGACGCGGGATGGGACGTGCTGGCCGAAGACCGCGTGATGATCTATCCGCGCGGCGGCCGGATGATGGCGGCGGGCACCCCATGGGCGGGATCTGGACAATTCGCCCGCAACCGCGAGGCGCCGCTGCGGAAAATTCTGCTGTTGCAACAAGCGGCGGAAAACCGCCTGGAAACGCTCGATTCCACCACGCTGCTGCGCTCGCTGCTGGTGACGACTTCCGTGCCCTGGTTCGAACCCGACTGGTCGCAGCATACGCTCGACGCCCTGGAGGGCATCGCGCGCGGCGTGGACTGCGCGCGCCTGCATTTCACCCGCTCTCCGGCCGCGGTGGACGCGCTGGGGTGAACGCTTAGACGACTTCCATCGCGTAACGATGGCTGTGGCAGTCAAGATTGACCGCCACGGGCAGCGAAGCGATATGGCAGCCCTGCGACGCCACATGGACCGCCAGCGCGGTGGTATCACCGCCAAACCCCATCGGCCCGAGATCCAGCGCGTTGATGCGCTCCCAGAGTTCCCGCTCCAGATCCCGGTCATCCGGGTCGGACGCGGGCTCGCCGAACGGACGCCGGAGCGCGCTTTTCGCCAGTTCCGCCACGCGCTCGAAATTGCCCCCGATCCCCACGCCCACCACCAGCGGCGGGCAGGCATTGCCGCCGGACTCC
>JAGOHE010000104.1 GCA_017996315.1 Kiritimatiellia bacterium
CGGCGGAAGAAGTCATCCGATTCGTCAATCTCCACAGTGTCTGGCGCGGCAGCCACCGGTTTCCGGCTTTGCTGACCATGCTGCGTCTGCTCGCGGACCGCCCCGAGCCGGCGGCGGCGGGTGTGACGCTTCCGGATCTCTCGCCGCTGGCCCGGTTCGTGGAATCCGGGAGTCCGCTGTCCGAACATCATCTGCAAGCGGTCCAACTGCGCACCGGTTCGGAAATCATCACCCGTGTGCTGGCGTGGAGCGCCGATCTCAGCCGCCGCCTTCAGGCGCAGACCGAACACCTGCCGCCGATGGCGGGCGCCCGCGCGGCGCTGGAGCGGATGCGGGGCCGGGCGGATGCGGCGGTGGTCTCGCAAGCCCCCGCCCTTCAACTCGCGAGGGAATGGAAACAGGGCCAATTGGAAACATTCGTGTTCGCCATCGCCGGTTCGGAATGCGGGCGCAAGCCCGACCAGATCCGCGCCCTGGCCGGCCCGCGGCACTCGCTGGAACATACGCTGGTGATCGGCGACGCCCCCGGCGATCTCGCCGCGGCGCGCGAAGTCGGGGCGCATTTCTTCCCGATTATTCCCGATCGCGAGGATGAGTCCTGGACCGCCTTGCTTGCCGGGCCGCTCGATGATTTCCTGAACGGGCGGTACGGGGGCGAATCGGAGCGGGCGCGCATCCGGGCGTTCGAAACCGCGCTGCCGGAGATTCCGCCATGGGCCTCTTGAACCCCGAGTTCATCCTCGCCAGCCAGTCGCCCCGCCGCCGCGATCTGTTGACTGCCGCGGGCTATGCGTTTCGCGTGGTCGTTCCCGACATTGATGAAATTCCTCAACCGGGCGAATCGCCCGCCCGCTTTGCCCGGCGCGCCGCATGCGACAAGGCTCGGGCGGTTGCCGCGGAACTCCCTCCCTCCGCCCGGCCGCGGGTGGTGGTCGCATGCGATACCGTGGTCGCGCTCGGTCCGAGGATTTTCGGAAAGCCCCGGTCGGCCGCGGAGGCGGCGCGGATGCTCCGGGCCTTGTCGGGACGCGCGCATGAGGTGATCTCCGGCCTGGCGCTGCTTCGCCTTCCTCCGGCGGGCAGCTCGGCGAGGGGTGTGCTGATTCGCTCGCGGGCGGTGCGCACACAGGTGCGGTTCCGCCGCCTGACGATGGCGGAAATCCGCCGGTACATCGCCAGCGGAGAACCGATGGATAAAGCCGGCGCGTACGCGATCCAGGAAGGCGCGGCGGACATGGTGAGATCCATCCGGGGCTCGTACACCAACGTGGTCGGGCTCCCTCTGGCCGAATTGATCGAATGGCTGACCCGCGCGGGCGTGCGGCGCTGACCATGAATTTTCGGGGTTTCCCTGTGACGCTCATGCCCAATGTGGTGTACATGGTGTATAGAGCTTTTCCTCCGAACCGGATGATCAACGTGCGTGTGCCCGTGCCGGACGGTACGTGTGGAACTGCCCACAACAGGAGTACTTGTGCCTATGAAGTTCATGAAGCTGGCGATCGTCGCGGCGCTGCTGGCCATGGTTTCCGCCTATGCCGAAACCGCCCCCGCCCCAAAACAGGGCTGCGGAGAAGGTCAAGGCCAGGGCTTTGGCCAGTGGAAGAAGAACGCTGAAAACATTCAGAAGTTCGACGCCAACGGCGATGGAGTGATCTCGGGCGAAGAAGAAACCGCCGCCAAGGCTGCCTGGAAGCAAACCACCGGCAAAGGATGCGGATGTAAAGGCGAGAAAAAAGAGGGCGGCTGCGAAACAGACAAGAAAGCCGAAGGCTGCGGCGGCTGCGAGAGCGAAAAGTAATTCCAACCATTAGTTGACCTGGAACGCCGCGGCGCATGCCGCGGCGTTTTCGCGTGCATGCGCGGGGGCACATGGTTGTTCTTGAGCGGGCGTCTCCCCTGTGGCATCATGGGCCCATGTCCGCACCGCCCGTCTCGCGTCCGGAAGGCTGTGGCGCATCCTGCGAATCCTGTTCGTGCAAGTCCGCGGCCCAAGCCGCCGAGACGGCGGCGGGGGATCTCTCCGGGTGGCGCTACGCCGGCTGGGCGGCGCTGATGTTCCTGTTTCCCGTGATCTGCGCAGCCGGAGGAGCGTTCGTCGCCCGGCGGGATCCGGGGCTGCAGGCGTTTGGTGGCGTCGGCGGCCTGATCGCGGGGGCCGTGATGGCGCGCGGGTTGGGGCGGCGGCTCCGACCCGGGTAAGTTCGATTTCCAGGAGGCCTGAGGCTCATGTCCAAACGAGTGGCGGATATCCCCGGACCGGGTCGTTTCGCGCGCGGAGTGCATCCGGCCGGGTTCAAGCGTTTTTCCGAAAACGCGGCCATTGAAGTGCTCCCCACACCCGCCGAACTGCGCGTTCCGCTGCTTCAGCACACCGGGGCGCCTTCCGTGCCCGTGGTCAAAATGAAGGACGCCGTGGCGTTCGGCCAATTGCTCGCCGAAGCCAAGGGCATGATTTCCGCCGCCACCCACAGTCCGGTCGCCGGCACGGTGGGCAAAGAAACCGTCACCACCCTCCCCAACGCCCGGCATGTGCGGGTGATTCCGATCACGCCCGCCGCCGATACCCTGTCCGGCGCGGCGCTCTACAACGAAATTCTCGGCGGCGAATGGCCTTCGGGCGACGAGATGCGGGAGCACAGCCCCGATGCGATCATCGAAGCCATCCGCGCCGCGGGCATTGTCGGTCAGGGCGGCGCGGCGTTTCCAACCGCGGTCAAGTTCGCGCGAAATCCGCAGAAACCCGTGGATACGATCCTGGTCAACGGCTGCGAATGCGAACCGTATCTGACGTCCGATTATCGTCTGATGCTCGAGGCGCCGGCGGCGGTCGTATGCGGCGCGCGGCTGGCCGCGCGCGCGGCGGGCGCGGATCATGTCTATATTGCCCTCGAGAGCAACAAACCCGCCGCCGCCGAAGCGCTGCGTGAGAAAGTCAAGGGCACCCCCGTGCGCGTGGCGGAGGTCGAAACCAAGTATCCGATGGGCGGAGAGAAGCAGACCGTGCGCGCGGTGCTTGGCCGGACGATTCCGACCGGCGGGCTGCCCCTCGACGTGGGTGTGGTGGTCATCAATGCCGCCACGGCCGCGGCCATCGCCCGGGCGGTCGTGCGCAAGGGCGCGCTGACACACCGCGTGGTGAGCGTGACCGGCGGGGCGATCGCCCGGCCGAAAAATGTCCTCGCCCCGATCGGCGCGAGCTATGCCGAGCTGATCGAGTTCTGCGGGGGACTCACACCCGCCGCCGGTCGGGTCATCTCCGGCGGGCCGATGATGGGCCTGCCGTTGGGCAACTTCCAAATTCCGATCACCAAGGGCGCCAGCGGCATCGTAGCGCTCACCGCGGATGACGTGCGCGCGGCGGAGGAAACGAACTGTGTCCGCTGCGGCCGGTGCGTGGATGTCTGCCCGCTGAATCTTGTGCCGTCGCGGATCGCGCTGGCGGCGCGCCATAAGGACTGGAGTCTCGCGCAGCGCTATCACATGCAGGCCTGCATGGAATGCGGATGCTGCGCGTTTGTCTGCCCCGCGGCGATTCCGCTGGTGCAATTGATTCGCATGGGGAAGCCGCAGATGCTGCGCGAAACGCAGAAGGCCGGCGCCTGATCCCGGAGGTTGAGACAACGCCATGGAATCCACCGCTCCCACCGAATCCTCCCGCCCCGCGCTGACCGTTTCGCCCGGCCCGCACATACACTCGGGGGCGCTCACCACCCGGCGCATGATGGCCGACGTGCTCATCGGCCTGCTTCCGCTGGTTGGCGTGGCCATCTGGGTCTTTGGCGCCGCGGCCCTGCGCCAGATGATCATCGGAGTCGTCGCGGCCCTCGCGGCCGAAGCGCTGTTCTGCGCGTTCCGCAGGCGCCGTCCGCCGCTGGGCGATCTTTCCGCGGCCGTCACCGGACTGATCCTCGCCTTGTCCGTGCCGGCGAACGCGCCGTGGTATGCGGGGGTGGTCGGCGCCTTCGCGGGCGTAGGGCTGGGCAAATCGGCCTTTGGCGGGCTGGGCTGCAACATTTTCAATCCGGCCATGGTCGGGCGGGCGTTTGCGATGATGGCGTTTCCGGCGGCGCTGGGCGCCACGGCGTACGTCGTCGGAAATTCCACGGTGGATGTACTGACGCAGGCCACCCCGCTCACCCGCATCAAGATGCAGGCCGAAATCACCCCGCTGTGGTCCCTATTCCTCGGAACCACCAACGGATCCATCGGCGAGACCAGCGCGCTCGCGGCGCTGGTGGGCGGGCTCTATCTTTGCCTGCGGCGGACGGCGTCGTGGGAAATCCCCGTTTCGGCGATCGCCACCGTGGCGGCCATCGCGGGCATACAGAACGCGATGCATCCCGACGCGGCCTGGACTCTGCTGCATACCCTCAGCGCCGGGGCGTTCCTCTTCGGCGCGTTTTTTATCGCCACCGACCCGGTCTCCAGCCCGCTGACCCCGAAGGGCAAGGCCATCTTCGGAGCGGGCTATGGCGCCCTCGTGATGATGTTCCGGTCCCTGAGCGGATATCCGGAGGGCGTGATGTTCGCGGTGCTGATCATGAATGCCATCTCGCCGCTGATCAACCGCTGGAGCATTCCCACGCCGATCGGCGGGCCGGTGCCGGTGCGGAAGGGCTGACGGAGCCAGATGCGTATGAACAAAAACTACATTCTCGATGCCTGGCTGGTGATCGCGCTGTCGCTCGGATTCGGCGCCGCGCTGGCGGGAGTGCAGAACGGGCTCAGCGCCCGTATCGCGGAGAACAAACTCAACGACTCGCTTTCGCAGATTCCCGCGCTCGTTCCGGGCTCGACCCGAGGCGAGCGCGAAGTGACCGACGGACAGACGGTCTACCGCGCGTTCGATGCGGAGGGACGGCGGGTCGGCTCGGTGGTGCCCGGCACGGGACAGGGATTCGCCGATCGGATCGAGGTCCTGGTCGGCCTGGATGCGACCGCGGATCGGATCACCGGAATCTATGTGCTCGACCAGAAGGAAACACCCGGACTGGGTGACAATGTCACCCGCGAGGAATGGCGGTCCCAGTTCGCCGGGAAACCGGCGCATGCGCCGCTCCGGGTGGTGAAAACCGGCGCCCGGGCGGAGGAGGAAATTGATGGCTATACCGGCGCGACCATCTCCTCCGAAGCCGTGACCCGCACGGTCAATGAGGCCGTCGCGCGATTCCGCGCCGCCCCATCTGGAACCCCGGAGGTTCAACCATGAAACACGCCGACGGCCCCACTCCGCTGGAACGGTTCATAAACGGGATTCTTCCCGAAAACCCTGTCTACCGGCAAATTCTCGGCATGTGCCCAACTCTCGCGGTCACCAATACCATGGAGGGCGCGGTCACCATGGGCGGCGCGGTGCTGTTCGTTCTGATCTGCGCGAATGTGCTCGTCAGCATGATCCGCGGATTGCTGAAGCCGCATCTGCGCATTCTGGTGTTCACGCTGACCATCGCGACCTTCGTCACCGTCGCCGACAAATTTCTCGCCGCGTATATGTACGACATGAGCAAGCAGCTCGGACCGTACATTCCGCTGATCATCGTCAACTGCATCATCATCGCCCGCTGCGAAATCTGCGGCTCGAAACAATCTGTACGCACCGCGTTCATGGATGCGCTGGGCCAGGGATTGGGCAACGCGCTGGCGCTGTGCACCATCGCGTCCGTTCGCGAGATCCTCGGCTTCGGCACCTGGTTCGGCCAGTGGCTCGGCTGGAGGGTGATTCCGGTCGCGAACCCCGAGGTATGGTCGAACTGGGTGGTGATGATCCTGCCGCCCGGCGCGTTTCTCACGCTCGGGCTGCTGATGGGACTGGCCAACGTCATCCAGGCGGCGCGCGCGCGACGCACGGCGGCGGGAGCCTAGGAGCGCATTATGGACTACCTTTCCGGCATTCTTCTGCTTGCGGTCTCCACGGCGCTGATCAACAACGTCGTGTTCCACTTCTTCGTCGGATGCTGCCCCTTCATCGGCGTGTCCCGGCGGGTCGACATGGCGTTCGGCATGGGCGCGGCCGTCACCTTCGTCGTCACCGTGGCCGCGCTGTTGAGCTGGTTGTTTACGTACTATATCCTCGCCCCCGGCGCGCCCCTGACCTCGTGGATCGCCGGCCGCCTCGGCCACACGGGCGGGGTGGACCTGAGCATTCTGAACTATATCGTCTATATCTTCGTCATCGCGTGGGCGGTGCAGCTCGTGGAAATGTACATGCGCAAATTCTTCCCGCCGCTGTACAAGGCATTCGGCGTGTTCCTGCCGCTGATCACCACGAACTGCGTGATTCTGTTCGTTTGCCTGGAGATTATGAAACACGTCGGACCGGTGCCGGGGTCCGTGCCGGATCCGTGGGGCCTCGACAAAACCCTGATCTACGCCTTTTTCGCCGGCCTTGGCTTCCTGCTCGCCATCGTCATCATGGCCGGCATTCGCGAAGATCTCGACCACGCCGATGTGCCGGCGCCGCTGAAGGGCCCGGCTATCACATTGATTATTGCCGGCATCCTCGCGCTGGCCTTCCTCGGATTCACCGGGGTGGATGCCAGTCTCTCCCGTCTGCTGGCCGGCGCATCCTGATCCCCGGGCCCGCGACTTCCGCCGCGGCCCCGCCGCCGGGCGCCCGCCCTCACCCCATCCGGAATCCCAGCCCGGACATCACCACGCGCAGCCGGTCGGAGATGCCATCGGAAAGTACGCGCGCGGCGGCGAATTCACGGCGCGTCGGATAGGTTTTCCGAAGCTGCTCGAAATGACGCGCCCGCGACGCGCGGTCCATCGTTCCGCCCCGATACGCGCGATCGTCGGCGGTGACGTCGTACACCCGCCGCACCGCGTCCCACAGATGTTCCTCGATCGTGCGCGCCGGCATCTCCGGACCCATGCGGATTTCCGGCGCCCGCGTCGAGGAATCCTCCTCACCGGTCGGCGGCCTCCAGGTCGGCGCGCGCTCGAAAAACCGGCAGGCCTGCTCATAGACAATCCGCGTGCCCTCCCGCTTCCCGTCCCACGAATAGCCGGCGATGTGCGGCGTGCCCAGAAAAACGGAGCCGACCAGCGCGGGATCGGCGTCCGGCTCCCGGTCCCATACATCGAGAATGGCCCGCCCCACCTGCCCATGGGCGAGCGCGGTCGCCAACGCCGATTCGTCCGCCACCTCCCCGCGCGAAGCGTTGATGAAAATCGCGCCCGGTTTCATGCGCGACAGGAACCGGCAATCCACCATGCGCCGCGTGGGCCAGGGCCCGCCGTCCACTAGGGGAACATGCAGCGTGACCATGTCCGCCTCGGGCAAAATTTCATCGAGCGTACGAAACTCCGCCTGCCCCTCCGCCGCGGCCCGGGGAGGATCGTTCAACCACGGGCGCAGGCCGAGCGCCCGCGCGCGCGCGGCCACCCGGCCGCCCACTTCCCCCACGCCAATCACCGCGATCGAGCGGCCGGCCAGCGGAAGGTTCGATTGGACCGACAGCGCCAGCAACGCGGAAACCACATACTCCGCGACGCTCGTGGCGTTGCACCCGGGCGCGGCGCTCCAGCCGATATCGCGCCGGCGGATTGCGGGAAGGTCGAAATGATCAAAGCCCGCCGTGGCCGTGCCGACAAACGCCAGCCGGGATCCTTCGAGCAGAGCCTCGGTCACGGGGGTTTTCGAGCGCACCACCAACGCGTCGGCGTCGCGCACCTCGGCCGGCCCGATGGCGCGATCCGGCAGCACCCGGGTCTCGCCCAGCGTGGAAAACGCTTCGGCTCCGTATAACACGCTCTGGGCGATGACTGTGATCATACCGTGCTCCGCCGTCAGGTCGCTTGCCGT
>JAGOHE010000105.1 GCA_017996315.1 Kiritimatiellia bacterium
CCAATGGACTGCCGTTGAAGCCCGGGGGCGTTTCCCCCGGCAACGTCTCTGTCGGGGGCTGCTTCCGTGTCATGAGGGATCGACATACTCCTTCCATGGACCAGAAATCTGTAAATTCCGGCCATTCGTGAGACAATTCGTTGTGAAAACTCTGAATTTGCATAAAGATGGCATTTCTCGTACATTGGAGGGCTTGACGGCGCATAATGGGGGGATTGTATCCCCGCCCTGAAAATTTCGCCCGGCGAGCATCAACAAGGGATGACATGACGAAGAAGAAGACCGCAACAGCCGCGAAAAAGACGGTTCGTACCAGCCATCGAAAAGCCACCCCCGCGGCAGCCCCCAAGTCCAAGGCTTCCGCTCCTGCGAAGAAAAAACCGGCCGCCCGTTCGGGCGGATCGCGGCCCGTGGCACCCGCTCGAAAAGCCCTCCCCGCCGCTGCCGGGAAGACCAAGTCCAATGTTCCCACGCCGAAGCCGGGAAAATCCTCCCAGAAAAAAGACAAGACGCCCGTTCCGCAGCCTCCTCCTCCAGCCGAACCGCGGATGAATCCGGAGGAGTTCAGCCAGAAGGTCAAGGAGCTGTCGTCGAGGGGGAGCGAACAAGGCTATATCACCTTCGACGATATCAACGACATTCTGCCGCCGGAGCTGATTGATCCGGATCTCATTCTGCGCTTCCAGATGGTGCTGACGCAGATGGGCTTTCAGATTATTGACACCCAGGACATTGAGAAGCACAAGGCGCAGGCGGAACAGGAAGAGCGGAACCGCCAGAACCAGCAGGGCGACGTGCTGGACGATCCGGTTCGCATGTATCTCAAGCAGATGGGGCAGGTGCCGCTGCTGACGCGCGAGCAGGAAGTGGAGATTTCCAAGCGGATTGAAGAGGCCGAGCTGAAGGCCCGGGAATTGTTCGGGCGGTTCGGGTTTGCGGTTCAGTCCCATCTGCGGCTGGCGGAACGGATCGAATCCGGCCGGGAGCGGTACGACCGGATCATCAACGACAAGCTGGTGACCCATCGGGAGAAGTACCTCAAGGGAATGCCGGCGATGCGCAAGCGGATCCAGCGGCAGTATCGGGAAACCCGAAATTGCTTTCTTTCGCTGCTCAGGAAAAAAGCCGGGGACAAGGAATATCGCCGGAGGCTGGCCGCGTTCGAGTCGCATCGGGAGCGCATGGCCAAGGCGCTGGACAGCTTGGGATTCAAGCAGAAGGCGCTCGAGGACCTGATGAACCAGTCCGAGGCGTTTCACCGCTCGTGGCGCGAGCTGGCGCAGAAGCGGAATGCCCTGACCCGGTCCAAGTCCCGATCCGCCGCGCGGCAGGCCGAGGTGCTCGCGTTGGACAAGCACATCGCGGAATTGGAGTCCGAATCGTTTGTACCGCGCGAGTCGTTCGACGCGGCGTACCAGGAATTGCGCACATGGATGCGCAAGGGACTGCGGGCCAAGTCGGAGATGGTCGAGGCGAATCTGCGGCTCGTGATCAGCATCGCGAAGAAGTACACGAACCGGGGGCTGTCGTTCCTGGACCTGATCCAAGAAGGCAACATGGGCCTCATGAAGGCGGTCGAAAAGTTCGAGTATCAGCGGGGCTACAAGTTCAGCACCTACGCGACGTGGTGGATCCGGCAGGCCATCACGCGGTCCATCGCCGACCAGGCGCGCACGATCCGCATTCCAGTGCACATGATCGAAACAATCAACCGCCTGATGCGCATCCAGAAGCAGCTCATCCAGGATTTCGGCCGCGAGCCGACGCCCGAGGAACTGGCGGAGGAGATGAAACTGCCGGTCGAGCGCGTCCGCAGCATCCTCAAGATCGCGCAGCAGCCGATCTCGCTGCACAGCCCGGTGGGCGACAGCGACGATACGAGTTTCGGGGATTTCATCCCCGACGCGAGCGCCGAGAATCCCGCCGAAATGACCGGCTACGCGATGCTGAAAGACCGCCTGCGGGATGTGCTGCACACGCTCTCCGAACGCGAGCAGGAAGTGCTGATGCTTCGGTTCGGGTTGAGCGACGGCTATTCGCGGACACTCGAGGAAGTCGGCAAGCGTTTCAAGGTCACCCGGGAACGCATCCGGCAGATTGAAGCCAAGGCATTGCGCAAGCTGCGCCATCCCACGCGCATTCGCCGTTTGCAGGGATTTCTGGAAAGCGGCGCCTGATCCCGGAGGTGGATATGACCATGATTCCCGACCCCCCCCTTCGACAGGTCGTGAAACGCGACGGGAACACCGTCGCGTACCAGCGCGACCGCATCGCCTCGGCGATTTTCAAGGCGGCCGCCTCGATCGGCGGCGAAGATCGCGAGACGGCTGAGCGCCTGGCCGAAGAAGTGGAACGCCGGCTCCAAGCCTCGTTCGCCGGCCGGTGCGCGCCCACGGTGGAGGACATTCAGGACCAGGTGGAATCGGTGCTCATGGAACGGGGGCATATCCGCACCGCGCGCGCCTACATCATCTATCGCCATGAGCGCGCTCAGGCGCGCGCCGCGCGGGCGACGGTCGTCGAGGCATCCGACAATATTCCCTATCGCAAAATTTACGAAGTGCTCCGCTGGAACATGGACCACGGCTGCGAGACCGTGGACGGGCTGAACGAAATCATCCGCGCGGGCCGTCTGCCGGAGCTGATCGCGGAGAGCGAGGAGCGCTATGTCTCCGAGGTGCGGCAGGGGGCGGAGCAGATGCTCGAGCGTCCCGACATCCGCATTTTTATCATCGCCGGGCCCTCCTCGTCGGGCAAGACCACCACCACGATCAAAACCGGCGAGCGCCTGCGCGCCGCGGGCCGCGAACTGGTCGCGCTGACGGTCGACCATTATTTCTTCGACCTCGAAATGCATCCGAAGGACGAATTCGGCGATTACGATTATGAAACGCCCCAGGCGCTCGATCTTTCGCTGATCAACCGTCATCTGCACGCTCTGCTGGCTGGCGAGGAGATTCGCACGCCCCACTACGACTTCATGACCGGCCGGCGGACGCTGGACGTGCATCCGATGCGGCTGGAACCGCACCAGATACTGCTGATTGACAGTCTGCACGGGCTGCATGCGGACATGACCGCGGGTATCGCGCCCGAGCGCAAATTCCGGCTCTATATCGAGACGCTGGGGCAATTGCGCACCCGGGAGGGTGTGTTCATGCGCTGGGCGGACAACCGGCTGCTGCGTCGCATGATCCGCGACAGTTGGCACCGGAATCACCAGCCGATGGACACCATCGCACACTGGCACTACGTCCGCGCCAGCGAGATGAAACATATCATTCCATTCATCGGCGACGCGGATTTCGTGCTCAACAGCGCGTTGCCCTACGAGCTGGCGGTGCTGAAGCCGAAGCTGGCGCACTATTTTCCCGAGGCAATGGCGCGGTTCAAGGATCATCCCAAGAAACAGGACGCCTATTTCCGCGCCCGTCGTGTGTTTGACATGCTCGATCCGATCGATCCCGTCACCGACGATTCCGTGGTGCCGACGCATTCCCTGCTGCGCGAATTCATCGGCGGCAGCCAGTACAAGTATTAACGACCTCCGCCCTTCGCAGACGCGCTTCAGGCGGCCGGTTTGCCGAGCAGCTCGTAGAGGTTGCGGTAGTACGGATCCCGCTCCATGAGTTCGGCGTGCGTGCCCTGGGCGGTGATCGCGCCGGAGCGCATGACATAGATGCGGTCGGCGGTGCGGATGGTGGAAAGCCGGTGCGCGATGAACAGGCACGTGCGCCCGGCGGTCATGTTCCGGGTTGCTTCCTGGATGAGCTGCTCGGTTTCGCTATCCACGTGCGCCGTCGCCTCGTCGAACACCACGAGCACTTCCGGCCGATGCGCCATCACGCGGGCCAGCGCAAGCAACTGTTTTTCCCCGGTGGAGAGCGCGCCGCCGCGCTCGCCCAGCATGGTGTCGTAGCCCCGGGGCAGGCGGGTGATGAACCGGTCCGCCCGCACATACCGGGCGGCTTCCTCCACCCGCTCGCGTGAAATGTCCGGATCCTGCAGGCTGATATTTTCGGCGATGGTTCCGGAAAAGAGAAAGGGCTCCTGTGAGATCCAGCCGACGCGACGCCGCAGCTCGCGCTGGGATGTCTCGCGGAGGTCCACGCCGTCCACCCGGATCGCGCCTTCGCGGACATCGTAGAACCGGGCCAGCAGACTCATCACCGTGCTCTTGCCCGCGCCGGTCGCGCCGACAAAAGCCGCCGTCTCCCCGGGCGCGACCCGGAAAGCGACGTGATGCAGCACATCATGCCCCGGCAGATAGGCGAACGAAACATTGTCGAATTCCACCGCGCCTCCGCGGGCGGGCAGGAGTTTTGGAGTCTCCGGATCCAGAATTTCTTCGGGCGTGTCCAGTAGTGCGAGCAGCCGTTCCCCGGAAGCCGTGGCCTGCTGGAACGAACCCGCCTTGTCGGTCAGCGCGCCCAGCGGACGGTAGAAATTCCGCACGTATTCAAAAAACGCCACCAGATCGCCGACGCGCAATCCCATGGCCCCGCTCGCGATCGCCCAGCCGCCGAGGCCGAGGACCACCAGTGTCGAAATCGCCTGGGTCAGTTCCAGCACGGGCCAATACAGGCTGAACCAGCGGATTTCATCGAAATGCGCATGGCGCAGCGCGTGGTTTTTTTCATCAAAGCGCCGGGCGGCCTGGGGTTCCCGGCTGAAGAGCTGGATGGTGGACATGCCGGAAATCTGTTCCTGCAGCAGTCCATTCATGGCCGAGGTCCGCTCGCGAATTGCGCGATTGGCGCGCCGCAGGCGAAGGTTGACTCCGTGCAGCAGGAAGAACAACGCCGGCAGCATCAGCATCAGCCACCCCGCCAGCCGCGCGTTCTGCGCGAACATATAGCCCACCACGCCGCCCAGCATGAAGAGGTCGGCGATGGATCCCACGACCGCCTCGGTGACGAAACGCTGCACCGCCTCGACATCGGACGTCACCCGCGTCATCACCCGCCCCACCGGCGTTTGGTCGAAATACGCCGCGGGCAGGCGCAGCGCCTTCTGGAAAACCTCCGCGCGAAGATCGTAGACGATGCGCTGGCTGACCCACGCGGTCAGCAGTGTTTCCGCCGAGCGCACGACGAAGCTTGCGACCAGCAGGCCCATGAACACCAGCGCGCTGCGCGTCAGACCGGACAGGCGCTCCTCCAGCGCCAGCCCCGGCGCCACGATCCACTGCTGCACGGCTTCGCCGAACACCATCGGAAGGCGGTTCACGAGCAGCGACATGGCCAGCAGCAGGAGCAAGCTGACACACAAATGGGGCAGATACGGGCGCGCGTAGCCCAGCAGCCGGCGCGACAACCGCCAGGGCGGAAGCATGGGCACCCGGTCGAGGGAGACGGTTTCGGGATCGAAACTCACGCCCCGCCCTCCAGCCCCACCGCGCGCTCCAGCGCCTGCCGCTCCACCATCTCGCGATAATATCCCGGCCGTTTTGCCAGATCCGCGGGCGGGCCGTCGGCGGTCACCCGGCCGTCCTCGAGCACGATGATCCGGTCCGCAATGCCGAGGGTCGAGGCGCGGTGACTGACGAGCAGGGTGGTGCGCCCTTCGATCGCTCCGCGCAGCTTGCTGAGGATCGCCGCTTCGGTCTGGGTATCCACCGCCGCGAGCGGATCATCCAGGATCAGGAACGCCGGACGCCGCGCGAGCGCGCGCGCGATCGCGGTGCGCTGCCGCTGCCCGCCGGAGAGCGTGACGCCCCGTTCGCCCAGCAGGGTCTCGTAGTGCATCGGCATGGACTCGACATCCTCGTGCAGATGCGCCATCGCCGCCGCCCAGCGCACAACCTCCAATTCCGGCGCATCCATGCCGAACGCGAGATTCTGCGCGAGGGTTTCGGAAAAGAGGACCGGTTCCTGCGGCGCCATGCCGATGTTGGCGCGGAGTTCCCGCAGCGGCACGGATCGCACGGGACGCCCGGCCACGCGCACCTCGCCTTCGTCCGCATCGAGCAGCCGCGGCAGCAGCGAAACGAGAACGCTTTTTCCGCTGCCCGTGGGGCCGGTGATGCCCACCGTCTGTCCGGGCGGGATCCGCAGCGAAATGCCGTCGAGAATTGCGCGCCCTTCGCGTATTACCCGCACCGCATGGAACTCAATGCCCGCGCTTGAATCCGCCGGCGCCGGGCCGTCCGCGGGCGGATCGGCGATTTCGGGCGCGCGCGCGAACAGCGTCTGCAGCCGACGCCAACTGGCGCGCCCGCGCTGGATCAGGCTGGCCGTCCAACCGATGGACAGCATCGGCCATTGGATGTAGAGCAGAAGCTGCTGGAACAGCACCAGATCGCCGAGGCCCAGATCGCCGCGGACAATCATGCGCCCGCCGACGAGCAGCAGCAGCGCCGATTCGAGGCCGAACCAGAAGGCGAACATCGGCCACAGCGGTTGCTGGACATAGCCCAGCCGCAGACTGCGCCGCACGAGCTCCCGGCTCTGGTCCGCGAACAGCGACGCGCGGCGCGGCTCGATCGCGAACGAACGGACGGTCCGGATGCCGGCGAAGGTTTCCTGGCAGAAATTGGAAAGGTCCGAGTATTGCTCCTGCACCGCGTCATGGCGGCGGCGGATCGCGCGCAGGAGACTGAAGAACGTCAGAATCATCGGCGGCACCAGCACGGCGATCATCAGCGCCAGCCGCGCGCGGGTTGCGAACATCACCGCGAACGCGCCGATCATCACAATCACCGCGCGCGTGCCCTGCAACAGACCCTGGCCGATCAGGTCCCGCACCATGCCGACATCGGAGCCCATGCGGGTCATGAGGTCTCCGGTATGCTCCCCGCGGTAGAACGCCGTTTCGAGGCGCAAGAGATGCGCGAAAAGATCGCGGTGAATTTCATATTCGATCCGGTGCCCCAGGCGCAGCGGAAGACTCCGCATTCCCAGCGAGCACAGCACCGATGCCAGGGTGTAGGCCATGAACGTCCCGCCGAGGCGGATCGTCCCGGCCGAATCCAATCCGCCCTCCGTGAGCATGTTGATGGCCTGGCGCAGCGTCATCGTCGCGGCGAGGCCGAACCCGACCGTGCCCAGCACACAGAGGGTGCTGCTGACGATGGCCGTCCGGTGGCGCCGGAGGTAGTGCGTCAGACGGGGAATTCCGCCTTCCGGCGGCGCTGGGGCAGCGGACGCCATGCCTCAGGATCCGCGGAAAATAAAAAATACCGCCAGGACAATGCAGCCGGCGGCGGCGAGATAATTCCAGCCCACGGATTGCTTCATGTAGAACACCGCGAACGGGACGAAGACCACCAGCGCGATGGCTTCCTGCATAATCTTCAATTGCGCCAGCGAAGCGCCGCTGGAATAGCCGATGCGATTGGCGGGCACCTGCAGCAGATACTCCAGCAGAGCCACCCCCCAACTGGCCAGCGCGGCGATGATCCACGGTTTTGACCGCAGGTCCTTCAAGTGCGCGTACCATGCGAACGTCATGAACAGATTGGATAACGCGAGCAAGAGCGCCGTGCGCCATAGAGCAGACATGGGGAACGTCTCCGGAAATGGGCGAATGATACGCATTCGCGGGCCCTTCGGCAAACCGGAACCGTCGCATCTCGGCGGCGATCCGACCGCTCATCCAGGGCGGCAGATGCAAGTTTGAAGTGCAACACTCGGTGGGGTCCGCAGGGCATTGGAGATCAGGTCGTTCATGGGTATGCCTTGGGCTCTTCGGTCATTGCCCCCCTAGGGGGGCAAAAATTTTTGGCCAC
>JAGOHE010000106.1 GCA_017996315.1 Kiritimatiellia bacterium
AGCATAGGCCCAATCGGCGGAAAAGCCCGCGATGCGGACGGAAGGGACAGGCGCCGACGCTGAAGATTGTGCCCATAGACGCCCGGATATCATGCGGCCTCCCGACAGCGGGATTCACGGGGGCGAGGCGGCAGAGGTGGTCAGGCCGCGGTTCCGTTTCGTGTTTTTCCATTCGTCATCCTCCGGCTCCGGGCCTTGAACATCCCGCATCTCCGCCGCTCCCACCGCCTCGCCCCCACAAGCCCTTTTGCCCTCTTTCCATGGATGTACAGGCGGCGGGGAATATGATACTGTGTGCGCCCAAACCTGTTTGTCCTGTTCGATCCGAAACAGGTGAAACGACGGATATGCGCTTGCGCCAATTGATTTTCTTTCGGACGGTCGTTTAGCTTCATGGTCCGCAGGGTCACCAAGGATGCCGATGCATGAGTACTGATGAAGTGATACGGATTCGCAAGGGGTTGGATATTCCTTTGGCGGGTCCGCCGTCGCCGGACGTGGCGGATGGGATCGCGGGGTCCACGGTGGCCATTCAACCCGGCGAATATGCCGGTCTCAAACCTCGTCTGATGGTCAAGGAAGGCGATTCCGTGCTCCGCGGAACGCCGGTCCTGTACGACAAGCGGAATCCCGCGTTCAAAGTCTGTTCCCCCACGGCCGGGGTGGTGCGTGAAATTTCCCTCGGTCCCCGGCGGGCAATCGAACGCGTGGTCATCGCGGTGGCATCGGAGGATCGGGCGGAAAAGCGGCCGGTTTTCTCTCGTTCGAACATGGACGCGATGTCGCGCGCGGAGGCGTTGGAGGTTCTGCAGTCCAGCGGCCTGTTGTGTTTGGTGGAGCAGCGGCCGTACGCCCGGGCCGCGAGCGCCGACGCCCAACCCAAGGCCATCTTCGTAAACGGCATGTCCACCGCGCCATTCCAAGCCGACGCCCGGGTGGTCATCCGCGGCCGGGAAGCCGAGTTTCAGGGCGGACTGAATGTCCTGCGCCGTCTGACGGCCGGTCCGGTGTACCTCTGTCTTCCGCCCGCTTCGCCGGATGAGCCGCGCGCGATGTCCCAGGCCCAGGGAGTCGAAATCCGCCGGTTTTCGGGACCGCATCCCTCCGGCAATTCCAGTGTGCATATACATCATCTCTCGCCGATCCAGCCCGGCGAAACGGTCTGGACGATCCGCGCGGAGGATGTCGTGTTGATCGGTTCGCTCTTTCTGACCGGCGAATATCCGGCCACGCGCATCGTTGCGCTGGGCGGGCCGGGTGTTCGGGAAGGCGGAGCCCGCCATTACCGCGTGCGCATCTGCGGGGAACTGGCGCCGCTGCTGAAGGATCGGCTGGGTGAGGGGGAGATGCGAATTATCTGCGGAGATGCGCTCTCCGGCGTGGCGGCGGGCGCGTCCGGGCATCTGCCGATGCGCGGCGGCTCCCTCACGGTGGTGCCCGAGGATCGCGCGCGCCATATCTACGGCTGGCTCATGCCCGGGTTCCGGGTGTTCAGCCATTCGCGCCTGTTTGTGTCCACCTGGCTGCGTTTGAAGAAGCGCCGCCCCCTGGGCACCAACCTGCACGGTTCGCCCCGTCCCATGATCGTCACCGGGCTCTACGACCGGTATCTGCCCATGCGCATCTGGCCCGATTACCTGCTGCGGGCGATTCTTGCGAAGGATTTCGAAGAGGCGGTTCAACTGGGACTGCTGGAAGTGGCGCCCGAGGACTTTGCGCTCCCGGCGTTCGTGTGTCCATCGAAGATGGATCTGGTCGCGGTGGTCCGCCAGGGGCTCGCCGAGGCGGAAGCGGAGGGTATCTGACATGAGTGAAGGCGGTTCCCCCCTGCTGCGTTGGGTCAAACCCTGGTTTGCCCCCGGCGGAAAACTATCGCTGTTCTTCCCGATCTGGGAGGCGGCGGATACCTTCATCGCCACGCCCGCCGAGGTCACCCCCGGCCCCCCGCACATTCGCGACGCGGTGGAAATGAAGCGGTGGATGATCACCGTCGCCTTTGCGCTCATCCCATGTTTCCTGTTCGGCATGTTCAATGCCGGGTACCAGTACAATCTGGCCCGGGGGCTGATGGAAACCACCGGTTGGGCCGGCGCGATGGAGCATTTCGGGCGGCATTGGTGGGAAGGGGCGAAGATCGTGCTGCCCCTTCTGATCCTCTCCTACGCGGTGGGGGGATTCTGGGAAGTGCTGTTCGCCATCGTGCGCAAGCATGACATCAGCGAAGGATTCCTGATCACCGGTCTGCTCTTCCCCCTCACGCTGCCGCCGACGATTCCGCTGTGGCAGGCGGCGGCGGGCATTTCGTTCGGGGTGGTGATCGGCAAGGAAATCTTCGGCGGCGTGGGCTATAACGTGCTCAATCCCGCGCTGACCGCCCGCTGCTTCCTGTACTTCGCCTATCCGGGACAGATTTCAGGCGATTCCGTGTGGGCCAAGGTCGCCGATGCCGCGCTGCTCCCGGACGGCTGGTCGGGCGCGACGGCGCTGGCGGTGGCGAAAGGCGCTCCCGCGGGCGTGAATGTCATCGATGCGCTCCGGGAGGCGGGGTTCACATTCCAGAGCATGTTCCTCGGGTTGGAGCAGGGGAGCATCGGCGAGACCTCGTCGCTCATGATCCTGCTCGGGCTCGGGCTCCTGCTGCTGACGGGCGTCGCGTCTTGGCGGGTCATTGCCGGCGGCATCCTCGGCATCGCGGCGATCGGCTCGCTCGTCAACGCGCTCCCCGATGCGGCGCGGGCGGCCTCTCCCATGTTCAATCTTCCGTGGTACTACGACCTCGTCATGGGCGGCGCACTCTTCGGCATCGTGTTCATGGCCACCGACCCGGTTTCCGCCGCCGCCACCGGGCCGGGGAAATGGATCTACGGTTTCGGCATCGGCGCGCTGACGGTGGTGGTGCGGATGTTCAATCCCGCCTTTCCGGCGGGGAACATGCTCGCGATCCTGTTCATGAACGTCATGGCCCCGATGATCGATCATTTCGTGCTGCAGGCCCATATCCGGGGCCGCCGCCGCTATCTCGCGAGGTTCCGCCATGCAGAAGGGTGATTCCTACATCATGATGTACGCCGCGGGCCTGTGCCTCGTGTGCAGCGTGCTGCTCGCCGGGACGACGATGGCGCTCAAGCCGCGGCAGGACGCGGAGGCGGAGCTGGATCGAAAACGCAATGTGCTCAAAGCGTTCGATGTCCCGCTGAAGGACGAAGCCACAGGACGTCCGATTGCCCGCACGGAAGTGGAACGCCTCTACGCCGCGCATGTCCGCGAAACCGAAGTGACGGCGTCGAACCTCACCCTTCCGCTGTTCCAGTGGGAAGCGGACGGCCGGATCGAGCGGATCGCCCTGCCTGTGAGCGGGAAGGGGCTGTGGTCCACCATCTACGGATATCTCGCGCTCGACGCCCGCGCGACCACGGTGCTCGGCATCACCTTCTACAAGCACGGGGAAACGCCGGGGCTGGGGGGCGAGATCGAGCAGCCCTGGTTCCAGAATAATTTCAAAGGCAAAACCATCTTCGCCAACGGCGCGCTCCGCCGGATCGAGGTGGCCAAGGGGCAGGCGAAGGAACCCGCCGACGGAGGGCCCGTGCAGGTGGACGGCATCAGCGGCGCGACGCTGACCGGCAGCGGTGTGACGCGGTTTCTGAATGAAGCCCTGACCAACTACGAACCGTATTTTTCGACTCTTCGGGAGGGTCCCTGACATGGCTTCCAAAATCCGCTCGGTCTTTACGGACCCGATTTCGGAAAATAATCCGGTGATGGTGCAGATCCTGGGCATCTGTTCCTCGCTGGCCGTGACCGTGAAGCTGGAAACCGCGATCGTCATGGCCCTGGCGCTGACGGTCGTCACCGCCGGGTCGAGCGGAGTGATTTCGCTGATGCGCAACACCATCCCCGGACGGATTCGCATGATCGTTCAAATGGTCGTCGTGTCCATCCTGGTGATTCTCGCCGACCAGATGTTGAAAGCGTACATGTATGACATCAGCCGGCAGTTGAGCGTGTTTGTCGGCCTCATCATCACCAACTGCATTGTGATGGGGCGCCTTGAGGCGTTTGCCATGCAGAACCGCCCCTGGCCTTCGGTGCTGGACGGTCTCGGCAACGGCCTGGGCTACGGCCTCGTGCTGGTGCTGGTTGCGCTGGTCCGCGAACTGCTCGGCTCGGGCAAGATCCTGGGTCACGCGGTGATCCCCGCGTTCGCCTACGAACGGCTGGGCTATGTGAACAACGGACTGATGCTGCTTGCCCCCGGGGCCTTCATCGTCCTGGGCCTGCTGATCTGGGCGCACCGGGCCCTGATCCGAAAATATGAAATCAACTGAGGACATCTTCGGAGCGCACCCATGGAACTGCTGAGCCTCGCTGTAAAATCCATCTTCATCGAAAACATCCTGCTCGCGAGCTTTCTGGGGATGTGTTCGTTCTTGGCGATCTCGAAGCGCATCGATACCGCCATCGGTCTGGGTATCGCGGTCATCTTCGTCCAGTCCATCACCGTCCCGGTCAATTGGCTGATCTATCAATACTTCCTCCGCCCGGGCGCGCTGGCATGGACGGGGGTGGACGCGCTCGCCGCGATGGACCTGTCGTTCCTGACCTTTATCAGTTTCATCGCCACCATCGCGTCCATGGTGCAACTGGTGGAGATGATCCTCGACCGCTATGCGCCGGGGCTGTATCAGGCGCTGGGCATCTTTTTGCCGCTGATCACGGTCAACTGCGCGATCCTCGGCGGCTCGCTGTTCATGGTCGAGCGGCAGTACAACTTTCCCGAGGCGCTGGTGTACGGCGTCAGCTCGGGCGCCGGGTGGGCGCTGGCCATCGTGGCCATGGGCGCCATTCGCAAGAAGATTCGCTATTCCAACGTCCCCGCCGGCCTGCGCGGGCTGGGCATCACCATGATCATGACCGGGCTCATGGCGATGGTCTTCATGATTTTCTCCGGGATTCAACTCTAACGCGCTTTGTCGCGGGGAGCGTACGGCATGGAACATATCGGACTCGTGGTGGGAGTGAGCGCGGTGATTTTCACCGGGTTGATTCTCCTGCTGGTCGGCGGTCTCGCCGTGGCGTCGCGGACCCTCGCTCCGGGCGGCCCCGTTCGGATCGAGATCAATGAGGGCAGCAAGGAAGTCCAGGTGGACTCGGGCTCCACGCTCCTCTCGGCCCTCGCGAGCGAGAAGATTTTCCTGCCCTCCGCCTGCGGCGGCGGCGGCACCTGCGCGATGTGCAAATGCATCGTCCAGGAGGGCGGGGGGGAGATCCTGCCGACCGAAACCGGCCACATCAATCGCCGCATGGCCAAGGAAGGCTGGCGGCTGGCCTGCCAGCTCAAGGTCAAACGCGACCTCAAAATCCACGTGCCCGCGGAGGTGCTGGACATCCGGAAGTTCGAGGGCACGGTGGTGTCCAATCGCGCGGTCGCCACCTTCATCAAGGAATTCGTCGTGCGCCTGCCTGAAGGCATGAACCTGAATTTCCGCGCGGGCGGCTACATTCAGATCGATATCCCTCCGTATGAATTGAGCTTCAAGGATTTCGACATCGAACCCCGATTCCGCGACGCATGGGACAAGTTCAATCTCTGGGATCTGAAAGCCCGGAACACGGAGCCGATGTATCGCGCGTACTCCATGGCGAATCACCCCGCCGAAGGCAATATCGTCATGCTGAATGTCCGTATCGCGACGCCCCCTCCGAGCATTCCCGACGCGCAGCCCGGCCTGGCGTCGAGCTACATCTACAGCCTGAAACCCGGCGACAAGGTCGTTCTCAGCGGTCCGTACGGGGAATTTTTCGCCAAGGAGACCGACCGCGAAATGTGCTTCATCGGCGGTGGCGCGGGCATGGCGCCCATGCGCAGCCATATCCTCGACCTGTTCCTGAACAAGCATACGAAGCGGACGGTGACCTTCTGGTACGGCGCCCGCTCCAAACGCGAGATGTTCTACGACGAGGACTTCAAGAGCATCGCGGCGGCCCATCACAACTTCCGCTACACCGTGGCGCTCAGCGAGCCGGTGCCCGAAGACGAATGGACCGGCCCGACCGGATTCATCCACAAGGTGCTCCTCGACCGGTACCTGAAGGATCACCCCGATCCCACCGAGATCGAATTCTACCTGTGCGGTCCGCCGCCCATGATCGCCGCGGTCAACCGCATGCTGTACGACCTCGGCGTCGAAAAAGACATGATCGCGTACGACGAGTTCGGATAATGGCCGGAATTCAGCCTCGCGCGTTCAGCGCGTCCAAAACGCTGCTCGTCGCCATAACGATCCTGGTGCTCTTCTTCTGGTCCGCGCATCGCGCCCGGCACGCCCCCCGCGCGTTCGAACTTTCGGGACCGACCATGGGCACCACCTACCACATCCGCGTGGTCGCCCCGGGCCTCACCGAAGCGCGGGCCGGTGATCTGAAATCCCAGATTGATGCATACCTGACCGAATTCAACGACGAGTTCTCACCCTACAACCCGAGCAGCGTTCTATCGCGCGTGAATGCCGCGCCGGCCCACCAGCCGATCGAAGTGCCCCAACGCTTCGCCCGGGCGCTGTCGCTGGCGCTGGATCTCGCCCGCCGTTCCGGAGGAGCCTTGGATCCGACCGTGGGCCCGCTGATCCGACTGTGGGGATTCCACGACGCCGCAGGTCCCCGGACGCCTCCGGAGGCGGAGGTGGAGGCCGCGCGCGAGCGCTGCGGATGGACCAAAGTCGGGTTCGACGACGCAGGGCGCGTGGTCAAGACCGCCGAAGGCGTCGAGCTGGATTTCAACTCCTTCGTGCCGGGGCTCGCGTGCGACGAAGTTCAGGCGCTGCTCCAGCAGGGTGGAATTTCCAATTGTTTCGTGGAAATCGGCGGAGAAATCCGCGTCAGCGGCCAGAGCCCCTCCTCGCGTCCGTGGCGCATCGGACTCGACGCGCCGATCCCCGGCACGGATGCCGGGAAACGCATGACCGGAGTCGTTCAATCCTCGGACGGGGGCGTGGCCACCAGCGGCGGATACCGCAATTTCATCAGCGATGCCCGGGGAGCGCGATCCACCCACGTGTTCGATCCCCGCACCCTCCGCCCGGTGGACCGCGTGCGGCAGAGCGTCACCGTCGTGGCGCCGGATGCGATGACCGCCGATGCCCTGGCCACGACGCTATATGTCATGGGAGAAGATGAAGGATTGAAATGGCTGGCCCGGGAATATCCCGGGGTTCATGCCTTGTTCGTCCAGGCGGATGAGTCCGGCGTATTGACCGAAGCCGCCTCGCCGGATTTTATGACCGCAACCGCGTTCCTGCGCCCCCCGGATAAGGCCCCTTGATCCGAGGTCGGAGATCCAAGGGCCGAGGTCGATCTACGCGCGCCGGGTCGCGCGAAGGAAAAGAGGCGAGAGCTCGCCGCACTCCAAATTTCGGACTGCGGCAGTTTGGACTGCGGTGACTTGTCACCGCTTTGTTCAGCGAGCCCCGGCTCGCTGAGGTCTGAGCCGCCCCCGCCTCATCGTGCCAAAACGTATGTGTCCAACCTTTGGATACGAATGTGGTCTATCCATCCAATGCGGCAGATGCAAGTTTGAAGTGCAACACTCGGTGGGGTCCGCAGGGCACTGGAGATCAGGTCGTTCATGGGTATGCCTTGGGTTCTTCGGTCATTGCCCCCCTAGGGGGGCAAAAATTTTTGGCCAC
>JAGOHE010000107.1 GCA_017996315.1 Kiritimatiellia bacterium
ATGGTCTATTGCGGGTTGTATGCCGTCAACCGCGCGGATTTCGAAAAGCTCAAGTTCAGCCTCGAAAAATACAGCCTGAACGACAGCGCGATTGTCTATCAGGCCGAATCCTCCTCCGCGCTGGGCTTCGGATTCCGCTGCGGCTTCCTCGGGCTGCTGCACATGGAGATCGTGCAGGAACGGCTGCGCCGCGAGTTCGACTGCGACATCATCGCCACCTATCCCGGCGTGGTGTACCACGTGTATTTGCGCAACGGCGAAATGAAGGAAATCGACAATCCCGTGTTTCTGCCCGACCCCACGCACATTGACCACATGGACGAGCCGATGGTCATCGCGCATGTCATGTGCCCCAACGACATCATCGGGGACATCCTGAAGCTGCTGATGGACAAGCGCGGGCAGTTGGAGAAGACCGACACGCTCGACGGGCGGCGGGTGATGCTGACCTGCCGCATTCCGCTGAGCGAGATTCTGGTGGACTTCCACGACCGGCTCAAGAGCGTCAGCCGGGGCTACGCATCGTTCGATTACGAACTCGCGGGGTATGAAACCTCCGATGTGATCAAACTGGACATTCTGCTGTCCGGCGAGCCCGTGGACGCCTTTTCCTGCATGGTGCACCGCAGCAAGGCCGAAGCGCGCGGACGGCAGATGTGCAAGGCGCTGACGGACGTGATTCCGAGGCACCAATTCGTCATTCCCGTGCAGGCGGCGATCGGACGGAACATCATCGCCCGCGAAACCATCCGGGCCTATCGCAAGGATGTGACGGCGAAGTGCTATGGCGGCGACATCACGCGCAAACGCAAGCTGCTCGAGCGGCAGAAGGAAGGCAAGAAGCGCATGAAACAGGTGGGGCAGGTGAGTATTCCCCAGGAAGCCTTCATTCAGGTGCTCAAGTCGGATGCGGGGTGACGCCATGAATTTCTGGGAACGCCGAAAGTGGAGGAAGCGCGCGCACGAGGCCCTGCATCACGCCCGGATCACCCGCGCGATGCGGGAGGATATCGCCGGGGCTTCCGAGCTCGAGGAATTGGACGGACTGGTGGAGACGGTGAAATCAGCGCTGGACGGCGGGCGGTTCGCCGAACTGCCCGCGGCGATCGAGCGGATGGTGGCCCGGTGCGATCGCGCGCGGCCGCGGATGAGCCATGCGGCGGAGAATTTCGAGGTGCTGGTGGTGGCGCTGTCGGTGGCGATGGGCCTGCGCACGTTTTTCCTGCAGCCCTTCCGCATTCCGACCGGGTCCATGCAGCCGACGCTGTATGGCATTCACCTGCAGGATGACGCGGTGCGCCGCTGGTATGACCGGATGCCGTTCAGTATTCCCGGCTGGGCGATTTTCGGCACGGGATTTATCGAAGTCCGGGCGAAGACCAGCGGAGTGGTGGCCGCCGAAACCCAGTCCGTGCCGGGACGCGACGTGCATTACCTGTTCGTGAATGGCGTTCCCCACAAAATTCGCGACCGGATGCCGATGCGCGTCCAACCGGGGCAGCAGGTGGTGAAGGGACAGGTGCTGGCCAGCGGGCGGTTGACCATCGGCGATCACGTGTTGGTGAACAAGCTGCGCTACAACTTCAGCCGACCGCGACGGGGCGACATCGCCGTCTTTGAGACTCAGGACATCAAGTATCCCAATCTCCAGGGCAGTTTCTACATCAAGCGGCTTGCGGGTATGCCCGGCGAAACCATTTCGATTCAACCGCCCCATCTGCTCGCGGACCACCAGATCATCCGTGAGCCCGAGCCGTTCCGGCGGATGGTGGAGGATCCCGCCTATGCCGGCTATGTTCGGGCGATGCCCACCTGGCCCCGGCCTCAATTGATGGAGGAGAACGACGCGATCACGTTGGGCCCGCAGGAATATCTTCCGCTGGGCGACAATACCCGGGCCAGTCTGGACGGACGCTACTTTGGCGCCATTCCCGAGCATGCGCTGGTCGGCCCCGCCGCGGTGGTCTATTGGCCGATGTCCCGGCGTTGGGGTTGGGCGCGATAGTCTCCGCGCGCCGGCTCCGAACGCGCGCGTGTATTTTCGCTCGTGCGCCGCGCGGTCCTGCGGTACAAGTAGACCGGAACCGAGAGCGGTTCACCTATACCCATGTATCTGGATTTCTATGGTTTGCGAGAGATGCCGTTTAGCATCACGCCCGACCCGAGGTTTCTGTTCTTCACGCGGAACCACCGGGATGCGATGGACAATCTGGTGTATGGGATCGTCGAGCGGAAGGGCTTCATCCAGTTGGTCGGCGAAGTCGGGTGCGGGAAAACCACGCTGTGCCGCGCCGCGCTGACCGCCCTGACCGATCAAGTCCAGACAGCGCTGATCCTCAATCCGACGATCTCCGAGACCCAGCTGATCAAGGCCATTCTCGCGGACTTGGGATGCCCGGTGAAAGGGAATCAGCGTCTGGCGTTGATCGGACAGCTCAACGATTACCTGTTGAATTGCGCGCAGCGGGGGATCAATGTCGCGGTGATTATTGACGAGGCGCAGGATGCTTCGCCGGCCTTGATGGAACAGATTCGCCTGCTTTCCAACCTCGAAACGGACCAGCACAAGCTGCTTCAGATTGTGCTGGCCGGCCAGCCCGAGCTGGACCGTAGACTGTCGGAGCCCGGATTGCGGCAGTTGCGCCAGCGGGTGATGATCCGCGCCGTGCTGCATCCCCTGAACCGCGAGGACACCGACCAATATATCGTTCACCGGCTTGGCGTGGCGGGCGGAGAGGATGGCGTGGGATTCGAACCGAAGTCGGTGGATCTGGTGTGCCGGCGATCGGGCGGAATTCCCCGGCTGATTAATAAAATCTGCGATCGCGCGATGCTGGCCGGATATGCGTCCGGCGAGCGGCGCATTTCGCCGGCGACCGTGGAGCGGGCGTTGCGCGAGTTGGAGGGCGTCCTATGAGCATCATCCAGGATGCCTTGCGGCGTAAGGAGGAAGAGTCCGGAGGCGCGCATGTAACGCCCCCGCCGGCGCCGCCCGGAACACCGTCTTCGCACCGCGAGTCCGCGCGCGCCCCGGCGCCGCGGCCGCCCCCCCCGCGTCAAGAACACGCCTATCGCGGCCCGCTGTGGGCGGTTGGATCGTTCGTATTGATTCTGCTCATGGTCGCCGTCGCAGCCTGGGTGTATCGCGAAAGCCGGCCGCATCCTCCGCGCGCGGAGCGTGGGGATCTTCCACCGCCGGTCGCGCTGGCGGCGCCCGCGGAATCCCTGGCGCACGAAGGTCCGACAGAGCGGACGGATATTCTGCCGGTAGTCGAGGCTGTTCCCGAAGAAGCGGTCCTACCGCAGATCGTTGTTTTTGATCCGGCGCTGGAGAGTGCCGAAGTGGAACCATCCACGACGCCGGCGATCGCGGCCGAAGTTCCGGCCGGCGGTCTGCCCGCAACGGACCCGGCCGCGGTCCCATCTTCCGGATGGCCGTCCTTTACGGTCCGGGGCGTCGTTGCGCCGTCCGGAAGTCGTCAGGGCACAGTCTTTCTCGGAGATGACATGATTGATGTTGGTCGTTCCACCCGGCAAGGAATCCGTGTGATCAGCGTTCAGGGGGAGGAAACGACGTTGGAATATCGAGGCGAACGGCGGAGCTACCGGGTGGGCGAGGGGGAGGACTAGCGCCGGTTACGCAGGGAGAATGTGTAATGAGTGTGATTCAAGATTCGTTGCGGAAACGGGAATTAGGCGCGCCTCGAAATGACGCGATGCCTCCGATGCCCATGCCGCCGACACTGCCTTCGTCTTCGAGTCTGTCCCAGAATACGCCGGCATTTTCGTTCATGAATCCCCCTCCGCTTCCGGAAGCCCCGCCCCGGCGGAGTCCGGTTGTGGCGGTGATTTTGATCGTGTTGTTGCTGGCGGCCATCGCCGCGGCCGTCATCTGGGGCTTGAGCCGGAGCGGCATCCGTCTGCCCTTCCCGCGCCAAACCGGTTCAGCGAGAGTCCACACCGTGACCTGGCCGAGATTTGAAATTAAGGGGATGGGAGGGGCCTCCAACGGATCGTCGGGAATCGTTATGATCGGAAAAGAATGGGTGGAAGTGGGAAGTGTCTCCCGGCAGGGCATTCGGGTCGTGGAGATACGGGATCAGAGCGTGGTGCTGGAGTTTGAAGGAGAGCAGCGAGTCTGTGCCGTCGGCGAGGGAGAACGGTGACCGCGCGTTTCGCCGGCTGGACAGAAGAAGGATTATGAAGGACGCTAGGACCATGATCATCAGGTGCGCCGCCGGTCGGCGAAGAGTTCGAGTTTCGGAAACCCGTGGTATTATCGGCGTGTCGCAGAGTGTATTTCTATGAATAATTCCATTCCACCCCCGGCGTCGGACGTGCCTCCTCGGGATCATGCAAAATCTCCGGCTGGCGGCGCCCCATGGACCACGACGAACTGGGTCCGGATCGAGATGGGAGATCAGCCGCCCCGCCAGGTGCCGGTGGGCACGCCGGTGGGCGATCTCGACGGCTTTCAGACCCCGGTGGACGGATGCGACGTGCTCGCGGCGCGGGTCAACAACGATGTCGTGACCTTGTCCTACCCGTTGGATGTCGATGCGCGCGTGGAGCCTCTGACCATACGCAGTTCCCCGGGATGGCGCGTCTACCGCGACTCCACTGCGTTTCTGCTTTCGAGCGTGATGGCCGAGCTGTTCCCGGAGGAGCCCTTCGCCGTCGAGCATTCGCTGGGCACCGGATACTACTGCAGCTTCGGCGCGGCCAATGGGAACGGCGGGATGGATCCCTCGAAGCTCGCGCACATCGAGGCGCGGATGCGGGAGCGTGTTGCGTGGAATGTGCCCATCGAGCGGCGCAAGGTGGCGTTGGCCGACGCCATTCGCCGGTTCGAAGAGGCGGGCCGGCCCGACAAGGTGAACCTGCTGCGGTATAAGAACGGCCCCAAGACTTCGGTATATGTCTGCGGCATGTACATGGATCTGGCCCATCATGTGCTGGCGGATCGCACGGGCGTGCTGGGCCATTTTCAGTTGCAGCCATACGGGGGCGGGTTCATTCTGCAATTCCCCGATCCGGGGCGGGCGCCCGAGATGTCGGCGTTCGATCCCCAGCCGCACCTGTTCCAGATCTTTCGCGAGCATAAGGAATGGGGCCGGATTCTCGGGTTGCGCACGGTGGGGGATCTCAATCGCCTGATCGCGGAAGGCGGCATGCCCGATATGGTGCGCATTGCCGAAGGGCTGCATGAAAAGAAGATCGCCCAGGTGGCGGATGCCATCGCCGGGCATCGCGAACGGATCCGGTTCATTTTCATCGCGGGCCCGTCATCCGCCGGCAAGACGACCTTTACCAAGCGGCTGGCAGTTCAGCTCCGGGTGTGCGGGATCGAGCCGAAGATGATTTCCGTGGACGATTATTTTGTGGATCGCAGCCTGACCCCGCTCGACGAACAGGGGCTGCCGGATTACGAGCATATCGATACGGTGGATCTGGCCCTGCTCAACGAGCACTTCACGCAGTTGGCCGCGGGAGAGGAGATTGATCTGCCCTCCTACAGCTTTGAAACCGGGACGCGCGTGTTCCGGGGCCGCAAACTGCGCTGCACCCCGCATGAGGTGCTCATCGTCGAGGGCATCCATTGTCTCAATCCCCGCCTTTCCGAAAGCATCCCGGCGAACCGGAAGTTCCGGATCTACATCAGCGCGCTGACGCAGCTGAATCTCGACGGGCACAATCGCATCGCCACCACCGACAATCGCCTGATCCGGCGCATGGTTCGGGATCACCAGTTCCGCGGGAACGATGCCGCGCGCACACTGGAGATGTGGCCCAGCGTCCGGCGCGGCGAAAAACGCTGGATTTTCCCGTATCAGCGGGAAGCGGACCTGGCGTTCAACTCGGCGCTGGATTACGAGCTGGCCGTGCTCAAGCCGTTTGTCGAGCCGCTGTTGAGGAGCATCAAACCCTGGCACGCGAGTTATGCGGCCGCGCGCCGGCTGCTGTCGTTTCTCGACATGTTCCTCACGCAGTCCCCCGGGGTGGTGCCGCCCAACTCGATACTCCGGGAGTACATCGGCCGGTCCGCCTTCCGGTATGACTGAAGTATTCACACCCGCGTGGGGAGGATCATGGAATCGTACGCGGATCTCGTCCGGGTCGGGCGCATGAAGACCCGCGCCGGGATGGTGATCGGCTGGCTGTGCGGCGCGGCGATCGCCGCGACCGGCGCCGAGTCGGATCCAGATTCCACAGGAACCGCGGAGCGGTCAGGCGCGGGCCTGCTGGTCATCCAGGAGACCGCGACACCGGGCGCGAGGGCGGATGGGATTCGGTCCTTCGCCGACGCGGGGTATGCCGTCGACACGTGCGAGTGGACGGATCGAAATCATCCGGGTCCCGTGCTGGGAGCGCTGGCGAGGATGCGGCTCCAACTGGCGGACGATGCCGTGCTGGTGGTTCTGGTGGACCTTCCCGCGATCCTCTCCGGCGGGGAGCACTTGGATGCGTCCGTTCAATGGGGCCCCGGACGGAGCGCTGTTTCCAGTACATCCGACGGCCGCGCCGGGATCGAACTCATGGACACCCTGGTGGCATGGGCCGCTCCGCCCCGCGGCCGCCTGGTGATCCTGGCGATGCAGCCGCCTTCCCGTACGACGCCTGAAGTGATCGAGGCCTCCCGCCGCGCATTCGAATCGCCGGACCACGGCCCGGTTCGCCATCTCGTATGGCCCGCCGCGCCGGGCGCCGCGACGGAGCGATCCTCCCGGGAGGTGACGATTCTGGAGAGCAGTCTTTCGGACGCGGATCTGCCGCGAAGATTGAAAGGTCCCGATTTTCACACCAAGTTCTGGGAAGGAATTTTCCGTCGGGTGCGGGCGCTCTCGGGCGGGCGCCAGGAGGCCATCTTGTGGAGCGCGCCCGGGGCCGACGCCGGACCGACGACCGACATCGAGCGCGCGGGCCTGGCTGCCGTGGCGCGAAGCCCGGACGAGGTATCCGCATGGAGCGAGGCCTTTCGCGCAGCGCGGGAGAGTGGGCGGTATGGTGCGGCGCTGGGTCTATCCGCTGTTGCATCGCGGCTGGCTGGGGCCGACCCGGTATCCCAGGCGCAATGGGCGATGGAGCGCGCGGATGTTCAGATTCAGATGGGCCAACCGGCTTCCGCCCGCAGGGATCTGCTCACCGGCGCGTCCGGCATCGACATGCCGGGATTTCCCGTGCTCGTAAAATTCCGTTTTCTGGTGCTCAGCGGCGAGCTGGAGGAGGCGGAAGGGCGGCAGATTGAGGCGAATGCCGTGTGGGGCGAGGCCCTGAGTATCCACGCCCTGCTGGACGCGCCTCCCGACGAGCTGGCGGCGCGGATGTTTTGCGGCCTGGCTCGGACCGCATCGGCCTCGGGCCGCGAGGCGGAAGCCCGTCAACGCTTCGACCAAGCGCGGGAGGCGGCGTCCCGGCTTCCGCCCTCGTCCCATCATGTGATCACGCGCATGTTTGCGGATCGAGCGCGGTGGCACGCGAAAATCGGCGAATGGGCCGACGCCGGCGATGCGAGTCTCAAGGCGATGGAACCCGTGTCATCCGGGGCATGGCCGGATGAGTACGCTCTGGAGACCGCTCGGGTGGTCGCGGAGCGTATGAGTGTCAGGGGC
>JAGOHE010000005.1 GCA_017996315.1 Kiritimatiellia bacterium
TGATCGAGCGCGTGCGCGCGGGCGGCATCGAGGAAGTGGTTCTCGCGCTCAATACGGATGTGGAGAGCGACGCCACGGCTTCCTTCCTCCGGGACCGGCTGCGGGCGTTCAACGTGCGCGTCACGCGCATCGCGTTCGGCCTTCCCGCCGGAAGCGGGATCGGCTATTCCGACCCGGTGACCCTCCAGCGCGCGCTGGAAGGACGTCGCGAGTGGTAGACGGCCACGCCGCCATGGATTTTGCGGAACTCAGATTTTGGAGCGCGGCGCTGGACCGGTGGGGCCGGATGGCGGTGTATCTTCCGCCCGGCCGGGGGCCGCATCCGGTGATCGTGCTGCTGCACGGATTGGGCGGCGACTCCGGATCCTGGGTGTTGGATTACGAAGTGCATACCCTGTTCTCCCCCCTGCGTTCGATCGTGGTCATGCCGGACGCGGGGAACGGGTATTATGTGGATGATCCCCGTCCGGACGGTTGCGGGCGCACGGAGTCGTTCCTCATGCGGGACGTGCTCGGATGCGTGGATCGTCTTTTCCCCACGCGCACCGATCCGGCGCATCGCTCTGTGGCCGGAATCAGCATGGGCGGCTACGGCGCTCTGATGCTGGCTCTGCGGCATCCGGATGTGTTCGGACGAGCAGCGGCGTTATCCCCATCGCTGTACTTTGGGCATGCGCCCCATCCGCGCGGAGCCGCCCTGCCCACCCGCCTCGCGTCCGCTCTTCCGGATGGCGAATACGACTGCTTCCGACTCGCCGCCCGCGTTGGGTCCAGTCATCAGAAGCCGGATCTTTGGGTGTCCGTGGGACGATCCGACGCGCATCTTGCCACCTGCCGCTCATTCCATGATCACCTCGGGGAACTCGGCTGGCCGCATGTGTATCGGGAATCGGAAGGCGGCCACGACCGCGATTTCTGGGCGCGTGAGCTGCCAGCGCTTGTGGAATTTCTCACCCCCGCGGGCCGGGCGTCGTCCGAACCAACAGCGTAGCGGACGCAGCCCCGATCCTGGGAAATCAGCGACGCGCGCCTCGGGATTGAACCCACGATATCGCCGAGCAGAAGACCAGCACGGGCAGGATCATCGCCAGCAATCCGATTGAACGTCCGTTGGAAGCCGGCAGAATCCATAATCCCATCAACCCCAGGAGCGGCCCCAGGGAGAACGCCGTTCCGATCAGGGCTTCATGCGCGCCGCCGGCGGCCGCGGACCCGCGGTGCAACGCCAGCCCGTAATACAACGCACCGTAATAGGCGCCCCCCATGCCGAATCCGAATATGATCTGGCCGAGAATAACCATCGCAAACGATTCCGCGCCGGCCAGGATCATGCCGTAGCCAACGGGCACGGCGAGCGCGACGAACAGCACAACGTTGCGGCGGCCGTGCCATCCGGCCCAGACCCCGCCGGCCCAGAAGATGACCACTCGCATCCAGTCCAGTTGGCTGGCCCAAAATCCCGCCCATCGCACGGGAACCTGCAGATCCGACAGAATGCGCGGCAGGAGCGGTTGCACCGTGAAAGCGCTCAAGTACGCCGCCACCATGAGCAGGCGATGCCCGCGAAGCAGACGGCCCCATTCGGCGGGGGCCTCCGAGAGCGGTTCCATGTGCTCCGAACCATACTCATTCGGTTCGGATGGAAGCCGTCGGATCCATGCCCATGCGGAGATTTCCGCCAGCACACCCGCGACAAATATGGCCGCGGTATTCCATTCCGCCAGCGCTCCGGACAGGCTCAGGCTCAGGGGCAGCGCGATGGCCCAGGCCAGATTGAATCGGCTGATTGACCGGATCATTCCCGTGGAGCATTCGCCTCCCGCCACGAAACTCTCCAGAATAGGCCAAAATGTGCCAAACACGGCGCCGCACAAGATGATGACCGGCACCACCACAACCGGCACAGGCCAGAGCGCCGCGGCGGCAGCCAACAGGCCCAGGGCCACGGCGACGCTTTCCAGATGCTTGCGGGATCCCCATGCGCGCGCGCACCGCTGACTGATCAACGCGCCCACCACATAGGCCAACCCGCACCCCAGCGAGATCCAGAGCTGCGCCGCATCGCCGAACCCGAACCGATTCGCGGTTATAAAAAATACTCCGCGGCCCAGCATGCCGGATGCCAGGCTTTGGTTGAAGGCCAGCGCAACAATGGGGAACTTTCGCATGAAAGAGCATCGAGTATAGGCGTCCCGACAGAAAATTCCCAGCCTCCGGACCTGCCGTCATGATCCGCCGACGGAACGACGGCGGGCTTGCCGGAGACCGGTCCGAACCGTTAGGATGCGTGGGATGATGCAGCGGAGCATGGCGATTCTGGTACTGATCGGGTTGGCCCCGGCGACATGGGGATCATCCGATACCCCGCCGCTATCATCGCCGGCGACGCCGGCCGCTCCCGCCGAATCATCGGTCGCTCCCGCGGACTGGACGGATCTGTTCGACCGGGCCAAAGCCGGCGACACCGAATCGCTGGTCGAAATAGGCGATCGGCTTCACGCCGGACGCGGGGTTAGGGCGGATCCGGTCAAGGCCATGGAATACTGGACGCATGCCGCGCTGCGAGGCCATGCGGGAGCCAAGCGACGGATTGCCCTGATGCTCCTGGAAGGACGCGTGGTGCCCGCCCATCCGGAAAAGGCCATGGCGCTATTGCGTCAGGCCGCCGAACAAAGCGACCTGGACTCCGTACGAATGCTGGCTGATCGGTACGCGTCGGGCCGCGATGTGGAACGCGATGCGGCGGAAGCGGTGCGCTGGCTGAAGGTCGGCGCGGACCTGGGCGATCTCGATTGCCGGATGCGTCTGGCCTGGCACTTGGAGAATGGTTCCGGGATTGCGCGCGACCGGGAAGCGGCGTGGGAGCTGTATCGGGCGTGCGCGATGCAGGATCACGCCCCGGCATGGAACCGCATGGGCATCCTGCACGCGGATGGCCTCGGCGTACGCAAAGACCCGGTCGAGGCGTATCGCTGTTTTGCCCGCGCCGATCGGCTGGGACTGAAGGAAGCCGCTCGAAACATGAGCGCCGTCGAATCCCGCGCCTCGTTTCTCGAGCGCCGCAGGATGCGCGCCATCGCGGCGGAAATTCCCGGGCCGGCCTCTGTGCCCGGGCAGTCTGAACCCGGAGAGCCCTGACGTGGAAGAGCGCATGACTCTCATCGAGCCGGCGGACGAGCGATGGTATTGCCTCCGAACAGGACCCCGGCAGGAAGATCTGGCCTCGCGGAATCTCTCCCGTTTGAGCGGGGTCAGCACTTTCCTGCCGCGTATCCGGTTCCGGCGCGCCACGCGGCGGGGTCCGGTATGGTTCACCGAACCGCTGTTTCCGCGATATCTGTTCGCCCGGTTTGACCGGGCGAAGTCTCAGCGGTACGTCCTGCACACCCATGGGGTCACGGGCTGGGTGCATTTCGGCGACACCCCCGCCGACATTCCCGATGCGACGCTCATGCGCCTGCGGGATGAACTGGGCGAAAAGGAGATCAAGATTTTTGACCAGCCGCTGCAGCCGGGCGACCAGGCCACAGTGGTGGCAGGACCGATGCAGGGCATTGAAGTCGTGGTCCGCCACTTGTTGCCTTCCCCGGAGCGGGTGCGTGTATTGCTGGAATTTCTCGGTCGGGAAATGGAAGTGGAAATGCATCGCGACAATCTGGCCCTGCCCAAGCAACATCCGCTTCTGCGAACTCCGGCAGGTCCGAAGCGCCATCCATGAGCGAGCGCAAGAATCTTTCCGGCGGTGGTATCGTCCGCTCGTTCCGTCCCTATCATCTTTGGACCATCGGCTGCGCCATGAACGAAGCGGATTCCCGCCGGCTTTCCGAAGGTCTTCGCGAAGCCGGATGGCTTCCGTGCCCGGACCCGCGCAAAGCCGAACTGCTGATCCTCAACACCTGTGTCGTCCGACAGCAGGCGGAGGACCGGGCCCGCCGGCGGCTGGGGTATTGTTTCGAACTCAAGAAATACCACCCCGAGGTTCGCATTGCGCTCATGGGCTGCATGGTGGGATCCCGGGAGGGCCCTGCCGCCCGCGCGCGGGACGCATGGCCGGAGGTTGATTTCTTCGTCCCCCCGTCAGATCCCGAACCCCTGCTGCGCGTGCTGCGCGCAGAGCGCAAGGCACAAGCCCTTTCCGAATTGGAAACACTGCAGCAGGAGGCTCGGGTGCTCGATGCCTACGCGGCGCCCTCCCATCACGCCCGGTCCACGGCCTCTTCCGCTCCCGCGGCGCCCTCGCCCGTGTGCGCACAGGTTCCCGTCGTCCTGGGCTGTTCGCATGCCTGCACCTACTGCATCATCCCCTACCGCCGCGGCCGTGAACGCAGCCGGCCGGAGGCGGATGTGCTCGAAGAAGCCGCCCGGCTCTCCCGCGCCGGCGCTCGGGAGCTGGTTCTGCTGGGTCAGATCGTCGATCGGTATGGCCATGACCTCCCCGGCCATCCGACGCTGGATTCGCTGATCCGGGAGATCGCTCGCCTGCCCGATGTGTGGCGCATTCGGTTTCTGACCAGCCACCCGAACTATCTCACCGACGCCATGATTGACGCCGTCGCGCGGACGCCCAAGGCCTGTCCCCATTTTGAACTTCCGGTACAGGCGGGGGATGACGAAATACTTGAACGCATGCGGCGCGGATATACCGTGGATGATTTTCGAGTGCTGGTTGCCCGCATCCGCTCCCGCATCCCCACCGCCGCCATCCAAACCGACATGATCACCGGTTTTCCCGGAGAAACGACGGAACAATTCGAACGCTCCCTGGCGCTGTTGGAAGAATTGCGCCTGGACAAAGTGCATCTGGCTAAATACTCCCCCCGCCCGGACACATACGCGGCGCGGCGATTCACGGACGATGTTCCTCCCGAAGAAAAAGAGCGCCGGCTGCGGCGGCTGGATGACGCGCAGCGGACGATCCAGACCGAGAAAAATGCCCGGATTGAGGGGGGGATCGTCGAGGTGCTGGTCGAGGGCTATGACGAAAAAAGGGGCCGGTGGAGCGGGCGCGACCGCCATGACCGCTGGGTGTTTTTCCCGGACCCCCGCAACCGTCACGCATCCCTCGCCGCCGTGCGCATCACCCGCCCCGCCCCCTTCGCCATGGTCGGAGAGCCCGCCGACTGATTGTTCTCCTCCGTCCACGGCCCACGTCCCACCCCCCTTGCCGAGCGCGTACTGCCGGGGCCGCGCGGTGGACTATGGAACCTGTAACCATTGACCGTTCATCCGTGGGATCCGGCCATTCTTGCTCCGTACATCCGCTTCGACTACTCTCCCTTCGTGAACAGACCTCCGAGCGGTGACCCCGATACGTCCGCGCGTCCGGCTTGGGGCCGGATGCTGGTCAACTTGCTGTTTGCCAGCCTCGGGTATGTGGCAATCCGGATCGTCATCGCCCCGGTTCGGATCAAACTGTTGACCTCACTACTTTCTAAGGAGGACTACGCCCTCCTCACTCTGGCCATGCTGACGGTTTCCTTTGTCACATTAATCTCCTCGCTAGGCAGCCTCGAGTTCATGCTGCGAAAGATACCCGGTCGGGACCGCGGCTTTCAGTTTTCCACGTTGCGCACGATCATGTCCTTCTTCGGCCTGCTGGGGATCGTGATCGCGGCCCTCGGCGGTCTTGCGCTCATGGTTTGGACTCCGGCCCGATTTCCCCTGGGCAGGTCCGATGCTGTGGCTCTCGGCCTGATCCTGGTGCTGACCGTGCACCTCACTCAACTGGTCTATTTTCTCATGGGTCGCTCGGAATATGCCCATTCGCGCATGCTGATGCTGCTGTACGCCGACGCCTGGTTCCTGCCTCTGCTGGTCTTCATGGGTCGAATTCGGATCTCAATCAGTTTCATCCTCTGGCTATGGGTGATCTGGCTGTTCCTCAGCATGGCGGTCTCGCAATCGCTGGTGAGCCTCCGGGAGGTTTTTCAACGATCCAGTCCGCGCGCGCGCCTCCGGCCCATTCTCGCGTTCGGCGTCCCGCTGTTGCCGATGATCATGGGGGAATGGATTTTCCAGGTGCAGGACCGGTATGTGCTGCTCGCCTTCACGAATCTCGATGCGCTGGCCAATTACACCCTCTGCTTCAACATCGCATGGGTCGGCGTCGGAACCGGCACATCACTCCTCGACGTGCTGGTGACCGAGTTCTACAAGGCGCGCAACCTGAGCGGATCCAGAACACTCGCGGAATTGCGCGCGTATCCGCCACTGCGGAAATCGTTCACGCTGATGCTCCGGTACGGCCTGATCCTGGCGGTCCCGATTGTGCTCGCGCTCTGGATTGCGCGGACTCCGATCGTTCTGCTCCTGAGCGATCCCAAGTTCGCCGACGCCGCGGAGCTGATGAAATGGGTGGCGCCGCTCCCCTTGTGCTACATCCTGGTCATCATATCGGGGCGGACCCTGATGGCCCTGGACCGCGGCATGCTGGTGGGCGCAAGCACGCTCGCCGCCGCCGGGGTGCATCTGACGCTGAGCGTGGTGCTGGCGCCCCGGCTGGGCGAGCGCGGCGTGGCGCTGGCCGGGTGCGCCGCCTATACCCTTCTGGCCATCCATCTGGGCATGCAGGCGCGCATCGTCCGATGGATCGACTGGAGCGAATTGCGTCCGATCCGTCTTGGGGTCTTCTTCCTCGTGACGGCGGCGGGACTCATTTGCGCCGTGCGATACGTGGCCGGCCATCATTTCTGGATTCTGGCTTCGGGCGGTGCGATATCCCTCGCCGCCCTGCTCCTTCTGGGCCTGGTCCGGAAGTCCGATGTGGATCACCTTTTGAGATCCGTCCAATCCCCGTCCGAGCCCGAAGAAGCGGCGCTTCAGGAGCCGTTCGCGCGCGATTAGCGCCGCTGCCAAATCCGCTCCCCGCCCCTGCGCCGCACGTAGGAGCGGATTTTCATTTCAAGCCGCCTCACCCCGCCCACCATCATGTCGACTTGGGATGAATACAATGCCGACGCCTCGCATCGCGCGAGGAGGTCCTCGTCCGACAATTCCCATACCGCGGGCACCCATCCTCTCCCGAACATGATCCGTCGACGGACGGCCAGAAACCGGGAGGCATAGGGAAAATCTTCATAATAGAGCAAGGTGGAGCCGCAGGCTTCCTCCGCCGCTCTTCGAAGCAGGATGTGGTCCACGTGACCCCCCACCCCCAACGGCGCCACCACCGCGTCCGCCTCCGGCAACGCCCGAATCTGATCGCGCCATGCGGCCCACGCGCGATCCGCCGGATGCGGACGCGAAAAAACATCGGACAATTGGCGGTACAGCGGAACGCCGTCTTCCGGGTTCACCCGGTAAATGCAATCGGGTGTGGCCCCGTGCCAGACCTCCGCTCCCAGTCGCCGGCACGCATTCTGATCCTCTTCCCGACGCAAGGAAGCATCCGGACCAACTCCCCATTGCGCATGCAGCGATTGCGCCAATTCGGACAACACGCGCGGCGCGTCGCCGGCAGCGAGGGTGGCGACCAGAACCGATTCGCCCCTCCGTACCCGTGCGCATATCGCCCCCCCGCAGGAAAGCACCGCATCATCCAGATGCGGGGACAGGTAGATGGCATCGTAACGATTCTTCACGGCGTCTCCACCTTATGATATTTTCCGGTTCGCCGACAAGTCGCCTCGATGGCCCGCCAGGGTCCGCCGATTCGACCGCTCAGAGGATTCATCCGGCAAATTGCCTCTTGCGGAGACCCGCCGGCTGTGTTTGACTCCGCTCCATCGCATGAACAAATCCACCGGTCCCATGCTGGCCATGATGCGCCGTATCTTGCGGCGGCTGCGCGGAGTGAACGAGCGGGTGGTGACGCTGAACCCGCCCGCATCGGGCGCGCCCAAGGGCCGCGTACTGCTTTCCTATATCATTGACGGCGTCCTGGCGCCCACGGAGGCAAAGCTGCCCCATTCCCACCCCCACTTCTGGGAGACCCGCGCCATGGCCGAAGCCTTCCGGGACGAAGGTTACATCGTGGACGTCGTTCATTGGACCCGCCGGAACCCCCCGCCGAGAACGGATTACGACGTCTATGTGGATGTACGCCGCAATTTCGACCGGTTTTCGAAACTCATGCCCGAGTCCTGCTTCAAGATCGCGCACATGGATACGGCTCACCACCGGGTCCATAACGGCAACCAAATGAAGCGGCTGGAGGAGCTCCGGCAGCGGAGCGGTATTGATCTGAAACCCTTCAAACTTGTCGAGCAGAACAGCGCGGCGGAACAGGCGGATTTGATCGTCGTCCTGGGCAATGAATTCACCATGAACACCTTTGCCTATGCGGGCAAGCCGATCCGGCGAATTCGGTTGTCCAACGCCTTCGCGTATCCTTTTCCAGAAACCAAGGATTTTTCCAAGGTCCGGCGTCGGTACCTCTGGCTGGGCAGCGAAGGATTTGTTCACAAGGGGCTCGATCTGGTATTGGAGGCCTTTGCCGGCATGCCGGAATCCCATTTGACGGTGTGCGGGCCGCTGAACCGCGAGCCGGCGTTTACCCGGGCGTTCCACCAGCTCCTTTTCAATACTCCGAATATTCACGCCGAGGGCTGGGTGGATGTTCATGGAGATCGTTTTCGTGATATCGCAGGTTCCTGCCTGGGGGGGGTGTACCCCTCCTGCTCCGAAGGCGGCGCAGGCTGTGTGATCACCATGATGCACACCGGGCTGATCCCGGTGGTCAGCCGGGAAGCCAGCGTGGACATCGAACCCGGCCGGGGTGTGATCCTGTCCGAATGTTCGGTGGAATCCATCCAAGCCTCCATACGGGAACTATCCGCCGGCTCCCCCGCTCGCCTCTCCGAAATGGCCCATTCCGCGTGGTCCTGGGTTCGGACTCATCACAGCCGGGAACGATTTCGGGCAGAATACCGGGTGCTGGTCCAGGACATTCCGGGAATGCGCTCAACCTGACCGGCGGCAGGCTGGGGCGGAAGAGGCCATGCGGGCAATTCCGTTCGTCACTCGCCGCTTGATATCACCCGGTCTTTGGGTGAATATACGGCGCGTGGGCTATCGCCATGCCAATGGGCACGCGATGAAAACCCGAAAGGAGTGTCTGTATGCGTCACGTCCTCCGAGGGATTATTCTGGGGATGCTGTGCCAGCTATCTTCCGCTTCGTTCGCTGATCAATCTCACATTCTGGTTCCCGCGCCTGCGTCGCATCTATCCACCTCCCCCCGAACGGATAGCGTGGTTGTTCCCAATAGTCCGGCGATCAGGCCCCAGGCCGACGAGCCCGTTCGCCCCCATGTAGCGCCCCGAGGTTCTCTTCAGGTCAACGATTCAGAGCGTTACTCCGTATCGTCGAGCCTTCCCTCGGAAACAACGGATTCGAAACCAGCCTGGCTTGAAAAACTGAGCGTGGGCTTGCGGTGTTATTACTTTGAGCTTCGTGACACACGCCGTACGGTTCGCGGACGCCGCAGCAACAGCAATGTCCGAGGCAACTTCATCGGAAGCATTTGGGGATTGGATGAAGAGCAGGACCTGCTGCCCCGGCTCCATGTCCAGTACATGTTCATGCCATACTTTGGCGCCGGTATCACCTACGATCATGTCGGCGCGAAAACCGTGGATTGGGGCAACGAAGAGGCGACCCGCACCAGCAGCGACGGCACAGTGGAAATCTGGGGCCCGATGCTCTATCTGACCGGTCGTTATCCCAATTCCACGCTCTGTACGCCCTTTGCGGAACTCGGGTGGGTGTCGTATCGGGCTTCGTTCGACACGAGTTCGGCCTGGGCCGCAACGGCTCCGGGATATCGCTTCGAAGTGGATGATACCTCGGGAACCTTTTTCGGCGTCGGCGTAGATGTTGAAGTCCATGACCGATGGTCGGTCAGCCTGTATTACCGGCGGATGAACGACGCGGAAGTGGACGCCCGGGCCTATTTCACACCCGGCCCCCGCGTGGGCCGGTACGGAGCCTTCCCGATGGAGTACACCATGTTCGGACTTGGCGCCACTTACCGGTTCTAACACAGCAAACACTCGCATCATGCTTTGGAAACTGTTGGGGGCTTGGATTCATGCGGCGTACAAGATGGAAACCTTGTTCGTTGCCCGTTATTGGATCGGGAAATTCGCCCGGGCCGGCGCCCGGGTGTCCATTGGACGCGACTTTCAGGCCTATCATCCCGATTGTATCCATGTTGGAAATGACGTGTCCATCGCCCACCGCGTGACGCTGCGCGCCATCCGAAGCTACCCCTGGACCACACCGCCTCAATCTTTCTCCCCGCGCATGGTCATCGGCGACGGATGTTTCATCAATAACGGCTCCCAGATCGCGTGCGTCGGCGAAGTTATCGTGGGCCGGAACGTAATGATCGCCGAAAACTGTTTCCTGTCCGACCACAACCACGAATATTCGGATCCTGGGAAAAGCATCAAGGAACAGCCCTTGACGGCGGGTGGTCGGCTGACGATTGGCGACGATACCTGGATCGGCGCCGGTTGTTGCGTGGCGGGCGGGCGAACGATCGGAACGCATTGCGTAATCGGAGCCAATTCCGTGGTGACCACCGACGTGCCTGATTTCAGCGTGGCCGCGGGAGTTCCCGCGCGCATTCTCCGGCGCTATGACACCGCCCTCGGCCAATGGGTTCGCCCGGATTCGGATCGCCCCGATTCGGAGCAGCGCTAGCTCATGCGCGTGATCGCGGATTTCCTGGCCGGTGTGTTCAAGCGCGCGCCCGCGCGGTTCATCTTCCTGACCCTGCTGATCGCCCTGTACGTGACCAACGCTCTTCCGATCCTCCGGGAATGGGGACACATCCGGACCTTCGGCCAACCGCATACCCACATCCGCCTGGCTCAGGAATTCCTGCAGGGGAGCATGGAGTTCGATGAGTTGTTCTATAAGGACATCGCTATATTCCAGGGACATTATTTCTCGCCCTTCCCCCCCTTCCCCGCACTGGCGCTGATGCTGCCGGTGGCGTTGTTCGGCGTGAATTGGCCGATCACCCTGATAACCCCGCTGTTGGGAGCCGGCATCGGTGTGATTCTCTACCGCGTGCTGGTTCGCATGGACGTTCAACCCGCGGTCAGCGCCTGGTGTGCCTATGGTTTTGTGCTGGGCACGGTGCACTGGTTCACCCTCCGCTCGTCCATCGACACCTGCCTGGCGAATGTGCTCGCGGTGGGGCTGGTCTTTCTCGCCATGGAATTTGCCGTCCATCGCCGAGCTCCCCTGTGGATCGGGGTGTTCATGGGATGCGCTTTTCTCAGCCGCCAGCTCGCCATTCTGTCGCTGCCCTTCGTGTGGGCGCTGATGCGTGACTCCGACGGCGATCAAAGGTTCCGGCGCATGCTCCGTCCCCTGCTCTGGACGGTGCCCGGACTGGCCCTGGCCCTGGGCCTATACCTGCTCTACAACCATCTCCGATTTGGGAATCCGATGGAATGCGGATATCCCTATATTGCGGAGCCGTCATGGTACGGGACTCGCATGGAACGGTGGGGTATTCACCACTGGATCTATATCCCGTCCAATCTGCTGCAACTGTTCGTCCAGGGCTTCGTGATCGAGTTCAACGATCCGAACCGGCTGATCCCCGACATGGGCCAGAGCGGCACCTCGCTGACGTTTGCGAGTCCGTTCCTGTTTTTTGCGCTGGCCGGCCGCTTTTCCCGGCGTCCCCTGCTCAACTGGACAGGCGGCATCGGCATCGGTCTATGCCTCATGGTCCTGCTCATGAACAAGAACGCCATGGGCGGATGGCAGATCAACGGAATGCGCTACGCGCTGGATTTTCTGCCGACGCTGATGATCTTCGCCGCGCGGGGGATGCAACGCCATGCCGACGGCCCGTATCACATCGTTTGGAAATCCGCCATTGTCTATTCCATCCTGCTCAACGCGCTGGCGTTTTCCATCCAGTACATCCCCAAGATGTTCGGCTAGACTGCGTACGGACGCGATGCGATGCGTCCCTCGATGTAAACCCACGTTGTGGATCGCTGCGCGTGGCCGAGGCGTCCAAGGATTGGATGGAACCGGCATCCGATCCTCCAAGGGTTGGATGGAATTCCGAATAGGCTGGAATCCCGCGCGGCTTGGGAGTACATAGAAACGAAACCCATCGCAAGGAGAGTCGCATGCTCAAGGGAATATCGCCGCTGCTGAGCCCGGACCTGCTGGCCGTTTTGTGCCGCATGGGGCACGGGGATGAAATCGTGCTCGCGGACGCCCATTTTCCCGGCGACACCATGAACGCCCGGGTGCTCCGCGCCGACGGACTGCGCATTCCCGATCTGTTGAATGCCATCCTGCCGGTGTTCGAACTGGACAGCTATGTGGATGCCCCGCTGTTCATGATGCGCGCCGTGCCGGGAGACAAGCTCGACCCGAAGGTCGAAAAATCCTATCGCTCCGCCATCGAACGCCATACCCCCAAGCCCCCGGCCATCGCGCGTGTCGAGCGCTTCGCGTTCTACGATCAGGCGCGCAAAGCCTTTGCCGTCGTGATGACGGGTGAAACGGCGAAGTACGGAAATATCATCCTCAAGAAAGGCGTGACTCCGATCGCCTGATTCATCCCGCGACCATGCCATCGGCCCGGCCTCACCTTCACCAGTGATTTCTCGCCGGGCACGGCGCGAGGCCATTGGACACCGTGACCATTCAAGCCATCCGGGCGGACATCACCACGTTGGACGTGGATGCGATTGTCAACGCGGCCAACACCACTCTGCTCGGCGGCGGTGGCGTGGATGGCGCGATACACCGCGCGGCCGGGCCGGGTCTGCTCGCGGAATGCCTTCATCTGGGCGGCTGCCCCACCGGGGAGGCCCGCATCACCGGCGGCCACCGATTGCGCGCCCGCCATGTCATCCACACGGTCGGGCCGGTTTGGCGCCCCGGCTCGGACCGCGTGGCGTCGCTGCTGGCCGATTGCTATCGCCATGCGCTCTTTCTTGCGGCGAAACATGGGATCCGCAGCATCGCATTCCCGTGCATCAGCACCGGCGCCTACGGGTATCCCCCGGGAGAAGCCGCGGACATCGCCGTGCGCACGGTTCGGGAGACCCTCGCAACGCGCGCCATGGATATCGCGGTGATGTTCTGCTGCTTTGACGAACGCGATCTCGAACTCTATCGCTCCCGGCTGGCGGATGTGTCTGAAGACCATTCCGCGCACTGACGAACTTCAAATATTTTCGGTTGCAAAAATGATCCGATGTTGTATTATCCCACCATGTACATTTTGGAGTTCCCCGTATGACTCGCGCCACGACCTCTATGGCCTGCGGAGGATCAGGCGTGTCGGTGGAGCAGGCGAATCAGACTCTGCTTCCGCTCTGGCGGCGCATCTACACGGAATTCAACCGGCGCATGGAACGGCCCGGCCTGGCGTCGAACTCCGCCTTTGTCCTGCTGGACTTGTACATACATCCGGACCGCGCCGAGCCCTTGGTGCTGGCCGACTCGACCGGTCTGCCCCGGCAGACGATGACGTTCGTGCTCGATCAACTCGAGCGCAAGGACATGCTGCGGCGGACGCCCCACCCTTCGGATCGCCGGCGACGGCTGATCCAGATCACCCCGCGCGGAACCCGGATGGCGCGCGATATTCTGGAAGACATTGTGAACTTTGAATCCCAGGGCCTCGCCGCCATGCCCCCGGTTGAAGTTTCGAAGATTCGCGCCCATTTGGGGCAATATGCCGATGCGCTCGCCCGGCAGAATGCCCAGGAGAATTAAAGAATGCCCGCCTCGACCATCATTCCCGGAGTCTCTATGAATACCACCGTCTCCCGTATGTTGAAGGTTCTGATCCGCCCGACAGGGCGGGGCGGCGCCGTGACCCGAGCCGTGCTGGCGGCCGCGGGCGCCGTGATGCTCAGCAGTTGCAAGCCCCAGGGAGGACCGCCCCCGGCCATGACTCCGGAAGTCGCGTTCATCGCGGTGCAGCCCGAACCCGTGACGCTGACGACCGAATTGCCCGGCCGGACCTCGGCGTTCCTGGTCGCGGATATCCGGCCGCAGGTGAACGGCATCATCGAAAAGCGTTTGTTTGAAGAGGGCGCGGAGGTGGACGCCGGACAGGTGCTCTACCAGATTGACCCCGCCACCTACGAAGCCGCGCTGGGCAGCGCGGAAGCCGCGCTCGCGCGCGCCGAAGCGGCGGCGCAAGCGGTGAAGCTGCGCGCCGAGCGATATGGGCAATTGATTGAGGAAAAGGCGATCAGCCGCCAGGATTACGACGACGCTCTCGCTGGAGTTCAACAGGCGAACGCCGAAGTGATGTACGCGCGGGCCGCGGTCCAAACAGCGCGCATCCACCTTGACTATACCAAGGTAACCGCTCCGATCGGCGGGCGCATCGGGCGATCCAGCGTGACCGATGGCGCGCTGGTGACGGCGTTTCAGCCGATGGCCCTGGCCACCATCCAGCAGCTCGATCCGATGTATGTGGACGTGCCCCAGCCCACCGCGGAGCGCATCCGGAAGCCGGATGGTCCGGGGAGGGAGGTTGTAAAGCTCATCCTCGCCGATGGCCGCCCCTATCCGCTGGAAGGTCAACTTCAGTTCCAGGATGTCAGCGTGGATCCGTCCACCGGCACGGTCAACCTGCGCGCCGTCTTCCCCAATCCGGACCGGGTGTTGCTGCCCGGAATGTTCGTTCGCGCGATCATCACGGACGAGGCTGATGCGCAGGCCATTCTGGTTCCCCAAACGTGCGTGCAGCGCACACCCAAAGGGGACGCGTATGTGTTGGTTGTGAACGCGGAAGAGCGAGTCCAGATTCAGCCGGTGGTCATTGACCGGACGGTGGGGAATCAGTGGCGGGTGACGTCTGGATTACAGCCGGGCGACCGGGTGGTTGTGGGGGGGTTGCAGCGCCCCCGGCCGGGGGTTCCGGTGAAAGCGGCGCCCCTGAATGGACCTCCCGCAGCGGATGCTCCCGCTGGTACTCCCACCGGCCCGACCGCGCCTCCGGCCCAGAAATAATCGGAGACCGCCATGTTTTCGAAATTCTTTCTCGATCGTCCGGTTTTTGCCTGGGTGGTCGCCATTTTCATCATGATGTTTGGCGTGCTGGGCATTTTCAATCTTCCCGTCGCCCAATATCCCAACATCGCGCCGCCCTCCATCTCCATCACGGCAACCTATCCGGGCGCCTCGGCGGAGACGGTGGAAAACAGCGTGACGCAGGTGATTGAGCAGAACATGTCCGGATTGGACGGCATGATTTATCTCTCCTCCACGAGCGATTCCTCCGGCATGACCCGCATCGAGCTGGTGTTCGCCCCCGGTGTGGATTCGGACATCGCCTGGTCCAAGGTGCAGAACAAACTGCAACCCGCCATCGCCAGCCTGCCCGAAGTGGTCCAGCGCACCGGGGTGCAGGTGAACAAGTCCACGCGCAATTACCTGATGATGGTGGGCTTGATTTCCGAGGATGGAAGCATGGATTCCATCGACATCGGAGACTTTGCGGCGTCCAACATCCGCAACGTGCTCGCCCGGGTGCCGGGCGTCGGCGAGGTGGAGGCGTTCGGCAAGGAATACGCCATGCGGATCTGGCTGAACCCGGATCAGCTCGTCAATTACAACCTCACCGTTCAGGACGTCATCACCGCGTTGAGAACCTATAACGTGGAAGTCTCCGCCGGGCAGTTCGGCAGCGGTCCTTTTGTGAACGACCAGCAGTTGAACGCGCCGATTGTGGTTCAAAATCTGTTGAAAACGCCCGACGAGTTCGCGGCGATCCCCCTGCGGACTCAGCCGGACGGTTCCGTGGTGCGAGTTCGCGATGTCGGCCGGACCGAGATGGGCACGGCCATCTACGATTTGGATGTGCTCTACAACGGACAACCCGCCTCCATGCTCGCGGTGCGGCAGATGCCGGGCGCCAACGCGCTGAATACCGCCAACGGCGTCAAAGCCCGGATGGTGGAATTGAGCGCCAACTTCCCCGAAGGGCTGAAAGTGGTCTATCCCTTCGACACCACGCCGTTTGTCCGCGTGGCCATCGGCGAAGCGGTCAAGTCGCTCCTGCAGGCGATCGTGCTGGTCTTCCTGGTCATGTGGCTGTTCATGGGCAACCTGCGCGCCACGCTGATTCCCACCATCGCGGTGCCGGTGGTGTTGCTGGGCACCTGCGCCACGCTCTCCCTGTTCGGATTTTCGATCAACATGCTCACCATGTTTGCCATGGTGATCGCGATCGGACTGCTGGTGGACGATACCATTGTGGTGGTGGAAAACGTGGAGCGCCTCATGTCCGAGGAGGGATTGTCGCCCCGCGAAGCCACAGCCAAGTCCATGGGCCAGGTGACCAGCGCCTTGATCGGGTTCATGCTGGTGCTGTCGGCGCTGTTCGGCCCCATGGCCTTCCTGGCCGGATCCACCGGCATCATTTACCGGCAATTTTCCATCACCGTGGTGGCCTCGATGGTCCTCTCGGTTCTGGTCGCCCTCATTTTAACGCCGGTGCTATGCGCTTCGATCCTCAAACCGGTGGCGAAAGGCCACGAGGCGGCGGAGAGCGCCGTTTGGTTCCTGCGCCCCCTTCTGCTGGGTTTTGACCGGGAATTTTTCCGCTTCCGGGACGCGGCCGTCCGGCTGGTAGGCTACGGTCTTTCCCGGACGGTCCGTTTTGTCCTCATCTACGCGCTGCTCATGGGCGGGCTGGGCTATCTCCTGCTGCGCATGCCCACCAGCTATCTTCCCGATGAAGACCAGGGCAGCCTGTTCACTCAGGTCATCCTCCCCACCGGCGCCACGCTGGAGCAGACGCAAGCGATCATGGACCAGGTGCGCGCGCACTTTCTTCAACAGGAATCGGAAGCCGTCGAGTCGTGCGCGACCATCTCGGGGGTCGGGTTCTCCGGCCGGGCGCAGAATAACGGAATGGTCTTCGTGAAACTGCGCGACTGGAAACTCCGGGACCGTCCGGATCTGCGCGCGCCGGCCGTGGCCGCCCGCGCCATGGCTCGTTTCGGAAGGCAGCGCGACGCGATGATTTTCACCACCCCGCCCCCGCCCATTCCGGAATTGGGCGTGGCCTCCGGCTTCGATTTCCAGCTGGTGGACCGCGGGGGGCATGGTCATGAGGCGCTCATGGCCGCGCGCAACCAACTGCTCGGCATGGCAGCGCAGGATACGAGACTCATGGGACTTCGCCCCAACGGGCTGGAGGATTCCCCGCAGTACCGCGTGGATGTGGATTGGGAGAAGGCCGGCGCGCTGGGTGTGCCGATCGGTTCCGTCTTCAATACCATCTCCGCCGCGTTCGGCAGCGCGTACGTGAACGACTTCGTCCAAGGGGGTCGCATCAAACGCGTGTTCCTGCAGGCGGACGCGGAATATCGCAGCCGCCCCGAAGACCTGAACCGGCTGTATGTCCGCAATATCAGCGGCCAAATGGTGCCCTACCTCTCCCTCGCCTCCGGGCGCTGGTCCAGCGGCTCGCCCCGACTGGAGCGTTTCAATGCGTCGCCCTCGTTGAATATCTGGGGACAGGCGGCGCCGGGATTCAGCTCCGGCGAGGCCATGGACGCCATGGAAGAGCTGACGGCGAAACTGCCGCGCGGGTTCGATTTCGACTGGACCGGGCTTTCGTACCAGGAACGCCAGTCCACGGCCCAAACCGGCGTCCTGTATGCCTTCTCCGTGGGAATTATGTTCCTCTTTCTGGCCGCGTTGTACGGAAAATGGGATGTGCCGATTTCGGTGCTGCTCATCCTCCCTCTCGGCATCATCGGCGGCTTCACCGCGTCGCGGTTGCGGGGCATGTCCAGCGATGTGTATTTTCAGATCGGACTGTTGAACACCCTCGGACTGGCCACCAAGAACGCGATCCTGATCGTCCAGTTCGCGCTGCAGGGTGTCGCGGAAGGCCAGGGACTGATCGAGGCCGCCATGAACGCGGTGAAACTCCGGCTGCGTCCGATCCTGATGACGTCCCTGACCACGGGCATTTCCGTGCTGCCGCTGGCCTTCAGCACCGGCGCGGGCGCGGGCGCCATGAACGCGATCGGCACGGTCGTACTGGGCGGTATGATCACGGGCACCCTTCTGGTGGTGGTGTTCACACCCCTGTTCTTCGTCATCATCGAAAAGATCTTCGGCAATAAGAGGCGCGCATGATCAGGCACATCATTATGAATCCGCGTACGCTTCCGGTCCTCCTGCTGGCGGGCGCGCTGGGCGGCTGCGGAACCCTGGCCCCGACCTATCGTCGTCCGGAGGCGCCGGTACCGGAGCAATGGCCTCAGGGCGATGCCTACACCTCCGCCGCATCGGAGGAAGGCGCGGTGTCGGTTCCCGAAATCCAATGGCCGTCCTATTTCCCCGATCCGCAGTTGCGCGAGATCATTCGCCTGGCGTTGGACCAGAATCGCGACCTGCGTCTGGCGGCGTTGAACGTGGATCGCGCGCGGGCGCTCTATGGCGTGACACGCGCGGAGCTGTTTCCGACCGTGAACGCCACGGGCACGGGCAGCCGGCAACGCACGTCGACCGATCTCCTGCAGGCAGGCCAGCCTGATATCTCCGAACGCTATGAGGTCAATCTGGGCATGGCGTCGTGGGAACTGGATATATTCGGCCGGATCCGCAGCCTGAAAGATCAGGCGCTCGAAGAATATCTCGCGTCGGAACAAATGCAGCGCGGCGCGCGGCTCGCCCTCGTTTCCGGCGTGGCCTCCGCCTACTACGCCATCGCGGCCGACCGGTCCGCCCTCGCCCTGGCGCGCTCGACCTTGAACACCCAGGAAGAGGCGCATCGCATGATCCAACGCCAGTATGACTCGGCGCTGATCACCGAAATCGATGTGCGTCGCTCCCAATCGCAGGTGGATGCCGCGCGCGTGGAAGTGACGCGCGCGGTCCAGCGCGAGGCGCTGAGCCGTAATGCGCTCCAGTTGCTCACCGGCGGTCCGGCGCCGGAGGAATGGCTGCCCGCCGATCTCTCGGATGTCGTGCCGCCCGCCGGCCTGAAGACGGGACTTTCCTCGGAAGCTCTGCTGGCGCGGCCGGATATCCTCGCCGCGGAACACCAACTGAAAGCCGCCTATGCGTTGATCGGCGTGGCGCGGGCATCGTTTTTCCCCCGCATCGGGCTGACCGCGGCGTTCGGGACGGCGAGCAACGAGTTGTCCGGCCTGTTCGGTTCCGGCACGAAAGCATGGACCTTCGCGCCGAGCGTGGTACTTCCCATCTTCGACGCGCGCACGTGGGCGGCCAACCGGGTCAGTCAGGCCACCCGGGACATCGTGGTGGTCGAATACGAGCGGGCCATCCAGACCGCTTTCCGGGAAGTCGCCGATACGCTGGCCATACGCGGAACCCTCGGCGCGCAAGGGGAAGCGCAGCAAGCGCTCGTTGAATCCACCACGGCGATTCACCGGCTCGCCCTGAATCGGTACGAGAACGGGATCGACAGTTATCTCAGCGTCCTCGATGCCCAGCGCACCATGTTCGCTGCGCAGCAAGGATGGGTCGCCCTGCGATTTACGCAACTGGCCAATGACGTGAAAATGTACGCCGTGCTCGGCGGCGGCGGGGACGACGTGGAGTCAGCGCCACCCGAGCGCGGGCGCTAGTTCGTCCCACGAGCCGAGTTCCAGATCCGGGGACACCCCGGCGCATTCCGGGTCGTCCTCCCGGAGACGAAGCGATCCGGCATCGCCCGCAAACAGGGCCGTCCGGCAGCCCTGCCCCGCGGCGGCAGCCACATCCAATCGCAGATCGTTGCCCACACACAACACTTCACCCGCGGAACAGCCACAAGCGGCCCGCAAGGCGTCAAGAGCCGTACGCACCAATCGGGGCGACGGTTTGGCCTCCCGAAGCCGATAGGACCACGCGCAGGCGTCCGGTTCCCAAATTCCATCCCGCCACCCTGTTTCGTCATGGAACGCGGAGAGTATCAGCGGCGTGTAGAACTGGGCGTTGGACACGATCCCCAGACACAGACCGGCCTGGTGCGCCGCGCGCAGCATGTTTCCCAAACCCGGCATGGGCCAGGCGGGATTGATCCGACATTCATACTCGATCGCGATCCGCTCCAAGTCCATGTGACCACCCGATTCCAGCTCGCCTCCGGCGCGAAGTTCATCGAGCGTCTCCGCCCAGCATTCCCGAATGTCGATCTCCGGGAACATCACTCCCGCGGCATGAGCGCGGTCATGACCCCTTCGTATGGCCGCATCAAGGCCGCGCACGACGTGTTCGCCGACGCCGGGTCCCGCCAGGCGTAATCCCGCCGACCGCAGGGCGTCCTCCGCCAGCGCCGCCGGCGGTCGGGGTGCGATTACATGCCCGGCCTCTCCCAGCCCGCTGGTCAGCATGGTTCCGTACACATCGAACAGAATGGCGCGAACGCCCTGCAGGCGACGAATCCGGGATGGCCGCCCGGTGGACGCGGGCGTACGCGGAAGGCACAGGGCCCGGATCCGAGCCATCAGGTCCAACGACGAGGATTCAGGAACTTGTTCGTGCATGCTCAGGTCCTCAGCAAAGAAAACTGTTCCGGCCCTGAGAAGAAATCGAGCACCCTCGCTTCATCCGCGCCTTCGACCTTTGAACCGGCGGCGGAACCCGAGGCGCTGCGATATATGCGCTCCAGCCGGAGACCATACGCCGGAAGACCATACTCGCGGAGAATCCGCTCGTGATTTCGCGCGATAGTTTTCGGACCGGCGCCTTCCGGAACGCGCGGATGAACGTCCTCTTCCCCGCCGCAGCCGCGAAGCAGAGCGGAGATCGCGTCCCGTTGCATCTCCTCGTCCAATCGGCCGAAATCCACGCCCCCCGAACGCACACCGACATCCATGGCCTGTTCGACCGATGCGGCCGGCAGGCGGCGACCGTAGGCCGCCGCGGACGACTCCATCGCCGCCGCCAGCCGCTGGCGATATCGCTCCGCGCCCACCCACTCCAGCGGCACATCGAGTCTGCGATAGGCGCCGGGGAATTCCACACCCTGAGCTTCAAAGTCGTCGGTAATCCCGGGAATCAATCTGCCCGTCACCGGCCGCCCCGCGAGCCAGGGCTCCAGAAACGACATGCCGAAACCTTCCGCCACGCTGGTGGACATCATCATTCGAGCCGAACGAAGCATTTGCACATAGGTGGCTTGGGCACCCAGTCCGATTTCAAAATCCACCGGCAACTGATATTCGCGGGCGAACTCGATCCACTTCTGGTAGGGCGCGACATCTATCGCACTGGTTGGCGCCAGAGTCACCGACCATCGCATCCCCGGCTCGGAACAGGCGCTCCAGAATAGGAATTCCCCCAGATTCTTTCTCCGGATCGGGCGCACGGGATAGATGATGCGCGGAGGCTCATCCGGCCCCGCATCCGCTTCGGCGGCCTCCAGCGCGACGGCGTTGGGAAGAAAATGCAGGACCTCCGGGCTGATCCCGCCCGCCGAAAGCGCGCGGGCATCCCGATGGTTGATCACCGCGTAATGCACATGAGGCGCCCGGGGATACAGCATCCGGCGCCAGTCTTCCGATCCATCCGACGCGAGCGCCGCGCGCAGCCGGGAGAACATTTCCGGCCGGCCATCCTCCGCAAAATCATGAATCTGCAGCAGCGCCGGTCGCCCCTGCCGGACCCATTCGTACACCGCGCCGGTGACCGTCGGATTTTTCCCCAGCGCGTGATTGTGCGCGTGGAGCACATCCGGATCTCCCCCCAGCGCCTCCCGCGCCGCGCAGAGCATCTCCTCCGCGAGGACGCGCGGCGAACCGCGCGCCCCATCGGCCGAGTACCCGAGATCGGGAATCACGCGAATTCGTTCAAGAGGAATGCCGCCAGCCTGCGGCGGCTGGCCGGTCAGCACCACCACGCGCATCCCCCGATCCAAGGCCGAGCGGACGGCATGTTCTATAACGCGGGTGACGCCGCCGGAGCGCAGGTGATAATGAAGGATGGCAATCCGCATGCCGCCTCACGCCGGACGCCCGAATTTCTCCCGGTATACAGCCAACTCGATCATGGGCGGGCGTTCCTCCTCCCGGATCTCAAACTCCAACTGCTCGTACCGGTTATCCTTGGTCTGAAACTGGCGGAGGATGGGATGCAGATCGGGCAGATCTTCCACCACCCCGAGTTTTTCCGTGCGCGACAGAAACGTCTGCAGAATGCCGAAAGCCATGCGACCCAGATCGGTGGTGGATTGATTCCGATGTATCCGCTGGTCGAGATCCGTCTGCGCGAACACGTCCATGCCCCACAGCCGTAATCCGTCAATCAGATGGGAGGTTTCCACGCCATAGCCGATGGGAAACGGTAATCGCTCCAGCACCGAGCGGCGCGCCGCGTACTCGCCCGAAAGCGGTTGCACCAGCGCCGTGAGTTCCGGGAAAAACAGGGAGAACAGCGGACGCACCAGAATCTCCGTCACGCGCCCCCCGCCCGTGGGCCGACGCTGACCCGACGATACCAGCGGCCGGTCATAAAACGCTTTGACATAGCCGATTTCCGGACGGATCAACAGGGGACCCACCAACCCATAGACGAACCTCGGGTGGACATTTTTGATGTCGGCATCCACATAGACGATGATGTCTCCCTTGAGTTGATAAATGGCCTTCCATAGATTTTCGCCTTTGCCCCGCTTCGACCCCTCCCCGGGAAGAATGTCCGCCGACGCATAGACTTCCGCCCCGAACGACGAGGCCACGTCGCGGGTGCGATCCGTGGAACCGGAATCAATGACCGCGATTTCGTCCAGCAGCGGAGCCCGGGTCATCAGATCGGACTTGAACATCACGATCTCTTTGCCGATCGTCCGCTCTTCGTTCAAGGTGGGAATGCAGAGCGAAATGGTCAGCCCGAGCTTTTCCTTGAGCGCCACAAGCGCGCGGATGTCGGCAAAGGCCGAGTGATGAAACGTGTGCGTATCAATCCACTGCTGGATGCGGTCGTTCGGAGACGCGACGGAAGGATCAGGCTGGGACATCGGCGGACTCCTCATCCATCGCGCACAACAGACCGACCAATTGCGCCATTCCCGTATACAGCGTGGGAAGCCGGATCACTTCTTCGATCTCCGCCAGATCGCTGCGGCGCTCGCCGGAGGAAAGGCCGATCGTGACCGCGGGAATGCTCCGGTCCAGGAACGCCGAAAGGCTCGAGGTGGACGGATAGAGCATCGGATTGATGCCCAACCCGCCCAAAATCGCCCTTCCGGCGCACACCAGCGGATGACCGATATCGAGCGCCCCGGGCTCCCGGCGCGCAAAGACGTCCAGAAACACCCGGAGCCCGGCCCGCGCGGCCACATCTTCGGTAATGTCCTTAATCTGCCCGAGCATCTGTTCGAGCAACTCGCTGGATTCGCTGCGCAATTCGAAGCCCAGGGTGGTTTCGCGCGCGATGTTCTGATGCCCGATCCCTCCCGCAACGGAGCCGATCACCATCGAAGTCAGGGGGCGCCGGGGCATCGGAATGTGTCCCATCCGGCGGACGATTTCGGCCATGGGCAGGATGGTGCCGGTGGATCCGAATTTGACCCAGTCGTAGTCGTCGGGCAGACGGACGACAACATCCGCCCGGGCCATGCCCAGACTCACATAGTTGAGCCGTCCCAGTTGCACGCCTTCGACACACAGCCCGATATCGCATCGAGGGGAGGCGTGATCGAGGAAAAACTTCAATCCTTCCTGGTTGCCCCGGCCCAGCGCGCGGGACGCGGCGAGAAACATGACGTTCGAGCGCAGCCGGATTCCCAGCCGCTCCAGCAGGGTCGGCATGGAGGCCAGGACGGCCAGCGCAAGGCTGTTGTCCCCCACGTACGGTCCGATGACCTGGTCGGCGTCAATCTGAACGCGGGGCTCGTAATCCTCCTCCGCCAGCGAATCCGCGTTGGATACCACCAACAGCGTTCGGTCTCCGGGATCCCCGGGCAGACATCCGAGGCCGTTGGTCATTTCGTCCATCGAACAGGACGACATCCCGGCGTCGGAAAACCGGCTCAGCACCCGCTCCACGCGGGCGGATTCATGGAATGTCTGAGAAGGCACATCGCCAATCATCGCCAGATGCGCGAGAACGACCTCGCGCATCCCTTCCGCGGCGTCCCGGAAAACGGGCAACCGCTGAACGATGCTGTCCAAATCTGCTCTCATGGTTCATGAACCCGGAGAAAGAACTTCAAGACCGTGAATTGCGAAGTTCCACTCACCCGGGTACTATGCCGTTATAGTCAATGCATGCGGGGATGTCCACCCGCGATCGTCTACCATGCCCATGATGCCGGATACCAGCTCTGCGATCGGAGGCGTGGCGCCCTGGAAAGCGGGGCGCTTCATCGTCCCCCAGAATATCGGGTTCATCTCCACCCGCTTCGCGGGCACCGACGGGGTGTCGCTGGAAAGCGCCAAATGGGCCGAGGTGCTGGAAGCCGACCGGCACACGTGTTTTTGGTACGCCGGCCGGCTGGATCGTCCGCCCGCGCACAGCCATTGCGTCCCCGAGGCAAACTTCGGGCATCCCGAGAACGACTGGATCAATGCCCAGCTTTGGGGACAGACCGCGCGGTCCTCGCTCGTCAGCCGCCGGGTTCGTGAACTGGCGGAGTACCTCAAACACACGTTGTATGAGTTTGTGCGCCGCTATGAAATCCGGGTGCTCATCATCGAAAACGCGCTGAGTATTCCGATGCACGTGCCGCTGGGCATCGCGTTGACGGAGTTGCTGATCGAAACGCACATCCCGGCCATCGCCCATCATCACGATTTTTTCTGGGAGCGTACGCGCTTCAGTATCAACGCCGCTTCGGACTATCTCGACATGGCGTTTCCGCCGCGCGAACGGGATCTCCAACACGTCGTCATCAACCAGGCCGCGCAGGAGGAACTGTCGTGGCGCAAGGGGGTTCCCTCCATCCTGGTGCCGAACGTGCTGAACTTCGCCCAGCCCCCGCCCGTGCCGGACGCGTATTCCGAGAACGTGCGCGCGGAAATCGGGTTGGCGCCCGACGACATCTTCATCCTGCAGCCCACCCGGGTGGTGCCTCGCAAGGGTATCGAACACGCCATCAGCCTCGTCCGTCAGTTGAACGATCCCCGGTGTAAACTGGTCGTGTCCCATGAAGCGGGCGACGAAGGGCTTGAGTACCGCACGATGCTGGCCGAGTGGGCGCGGCAGTCGAATGTGGATCTTCGATTCATCGAGACGCGCATTTCGGACACCCGGCAGTATGACAGCGAAGGCCGGAAAGTGTTTACCTTGTGGGATCTTTATCCGCACGCCGACCTGGTCTCCTATCCCAGCCTCTACGAAGGCTTCGGCAACGCATTTCTCGAAGCCGTGTATTTCCGGGTTCCTCTGCTGATGAATCGGTATGCGATCTTCGGCCGCGACATCGAACCCAAGGGCTTCCGGACCATCGTCATGGACGGCTTCCTGACATCCGCGGTGGTGGACGAAGTCCGCCGGGTGCTGGGCGATCCGGCATTCCGCAAAAATATGGTGGACCATAATTTCGAGCTGGCCTCCCGGCATTACGATTACACGGAACTGCGCAGACACCTGCGCGGTCTGCTCTCCAGCATTCCCGGCATCACATCGCCCACCCATGTCTGACCTGTCTCCATTCCCCCGGCTGCTGCAACCCGTCCATGGGCGGTTCGAACGGCTCTACGGCGCGGAGCGCGCCGCGGATTGCGTGGACCGGCTGCGGATGATGATCGGCCGATACGGTGTCGGACCCTCCGGCGATCCGGAACGCCCCTGGCAGACCGGTGACGCGGCGCTGATCGCCTATGCGGATGCTGTTCGCGCGGAGGGCGAGACGCCGCTGGCGACGTTGCGCCGGTTTCTCGATGAGCGAATGCCCGGCCTGTTCAACATCGCGCATGTGCTGCCGTTCTTCCCGTATTCGTCAGATGACGGTTTTTCGGTGATCCACTACCGCCATGTGCGACCGGACCTGGGATCCTGGAGCGATCTGGAAGCATTGGCCGCGGGCGGGCGGCGGTTGATGGTGGACCTGGTGCTCAATCACACCTCGCGGGAAAGCAACTGGTTCCGCGACTACATCCTCGGCATTGCTCCCGGGCGCGATTTTTTCATCGAGATCGCGCCGGATATGGATCTCTCGCGCGTGGTACGGCCCCGAACGTCCGCCCTGGCCACGTCCGTGCATACTCGCTCGGGGAGCCGAAAGGTCTGGACCACGTTCAGCGCGGACCAGATCGACCTGAATTTTGCGAATCCCGACGTGCTGTTCGAATTCCTGGACCTGCTGTTTCTGTATTACTCGCATGGCGCGCGCCTGTTCCGTTTGGACGCCATCGCCTATCTCTGGAAAACATCCGGCACGGGTTGCATCCATCTGCCCCAAACACACGAAATCGTCGCGTTGCTGCGGGATGTGCTGGAACTGGCCATGCCCGACGCGGCGTTGGTCACCGAAACCAATGTGCCGCACGAGGAGAATGTGTCGTACTTCGGTCACGGCCGCGAGTCCCGCATGGTCTATCAGTTCACCCTGCCTCCGCTGCTGTTGCACACCCTGCTCTCCGGCGATGCCCGTCCCCTCGCGGATTGGGTGACCCATCTGCAGGATCCGCCCCCGGGATGCACCTTCCTCAATTTCACTGCGTCGCACGACGGCATCGGAGTTCGGCCGCTGGAAGGAATCCTGCCCGACCCCGCTGTGGAAGCGCTGGCCGACCACGTGCGAGCGCGCGGGGGAGATGTCTCGATGCGTCGCGCGGCGGGAGGACTGGACCGGCCCTATGAGCTCAACACAACCTATTTTGACGCGCTGGGGAAGCGGGAGGACTCCGTTGTACTTCATCTCGCAAGATTTCTCTGCTCGCAGACGATCGCCTGCGCCTTGAAGGGCATACCCGCGATTTATTTCAACAGCCTCGTGGCCGCCCCGAACGATCACGCGCTGGCCCGCCAGACCGGCCGCGCACGATCGCTGAACCGCACCCTCTGGATGGAGGGGGATCTCTCCGCCCGCCTGAGCGATCCTGCGAGTCCCGCTTCCGTGGCGCTTCAGGGATTTCGCCGGATACTTCCGGCGCGAACCTCATGCGAGGCGTTTCATCCGCACGGCCGGCAGGAGGTGCTCCGCACGCCTCCGGAGGTCTTTGGACTCGAGCGCGTATCCCCCGACGGTCGGGTCCGGGTCCGCGCTCTGCACAATATCACCGCCGGGACGGTTCGCGTCCCCGAAGGCGCCGGGGCGGGTCCGCAGGTGGACCTGATTTCCGGGACGTCGTATCCCGGCGGAGATCTCGCGCTAGCCCCCTACCAGGCCGTCTGGCTCCGCCCCCTCGACTGACGCCTCCACCGCGGTCCATTCCCAGCGGATCACGCGCACCGATCCTTCAGGGCTTCGAACCGCCGTCACCAGAAGCCCCGCGCCGCGATCCGCCGCGCGCGCCTCCACCCGTATGTTGAACCACCGGCTGCGCACATCGAGGAATCTCAGTCGCTGCGGCTCCGCTGCACCGCGCACATCCGGAATGGAGCGATAGGGCATGGATTCCCTGGTACGAAGGATACGCGCGGCCAGCACACGCCCCTGAGGCCCCAACAGGCCCCGCAGAGTTTCCTCGGATGCCGTGTTGATGTTCACCGGCTCGGGCGTCTCTGGCGGCGACGGGTGAGCGGTCAGCAGCTCCCTCCAGCGCGAGCGCTCCGCGCCGTCCTCCGGCATGCTGTCCCAAATTCCCGCCCATTCCGCCGGCGACAGCAGCGCACGATGCGGTCCGGCCGGGCGTCCGGCGCGCGAAATTCGATTTGCGCTTCCATCATCGCGGCCGATCGCATCCCGCGCCTCACCGGCGGCGGACTGCGGATGGGGATGCCCGCCTTCCTGCAGCAAATCCCGCACCATCAGGAAGGCCATCGCGCGCTGCTCCTCCCGTGGGAGCGCAAGATTATTGAGGTCGAACGCGGACGATCCGTCATCCACCCGGAGACGCACCCGGATCGCCTCCGGGCCGGGGGTGATCCATTCCGCGGGCTGAGCCCAATCCTCGCCGGGGTGATCGCACAACAAGTCCTCGTCGTCCGCCAGCCGTTGCATCGCGAGTTCGGCAGCCTCCCGGGCGGCGGCCTGAAGTTCCATCCGGCGGACGCGATGGGAGTTCGAACGCCAGGCGGATTCCGCCAGGAGGAAGGACGACAGGGCGAACGCGGTCAGCGCCAGAAGCAGGCCGAGCGAGGCCACCAGCGCCGCTCCGCGACGGCGATCGTTGAGCTGCGCGCGGGAACGAAGCACAGAAAAACTCCGCTAGGGATTCCGGGATTCGGGCAGCCGCAGTTGATCGGTCAGGAACAACTGGTCTCGATTGCTCAGCGGCAGCCCCTGCGTCAGCGGAAAATCATTCGGCAGGCGATTGTTCAGGATGGGATACCACTGGCGGAACGGTCCTGTCAGCAACTGTCGGGTCATGGGCAGATCCGTGGTCAGGGTGGTCAGATAGACCCCCTTGATGGTGCGGCGATAGTCGTTGATCTGATAGAAATCATTCAGTTTGATGGGCAGATACACGGATATCCGGCGGCCATACCATGCGGTGGCCCAGGGCATGTCGGTCGCCATCACATCGGCCGGGCTGAGCATTTCGGTCACGTATTGAATGAACGGGGGGTAGTACGGAGGATAGGGAACGCCGGGGCGCGGTGGCAGCAGCGCGAGCGCATACGGCACGGCGGTCAACAGCACCACCAGTCCGGTGATCGCGCCGTTGACGATTCGCAACTGGAACTGGAGCCGGTCCAGCAGCACAAAGAAAAACGCCAACCCGTAGATGATGATGAAGGGCCAGAATATCGTCATCATGCGGAACACCGGATCCCCAAACAGCGCTGCGGCCATCCACATGGAGATCATGGACACCAGCAGGGCCCATCGAAACAGGCGGACCTCGGGCCGCACAAAACGGAAGAAGAAGGTGGTGAGAAACAGCGGCCAAATCACGATGCCGTCGCCCAAGCCGGGAATTCCATCGCGCAGGTATTCCCCTCCCCGAACGATGAGGTTGCGACGCATCAGGCCAACCCATTCACCCAGCCCTTTGCCCGGCACATCGAGATCGCGCTCCCAGGCATCTCCCTCGGACCCCTTGCTGTCGGTCCACATCCGATAATGCGCCATGCCAAACGGGGTTCCGCTGACGCTCATATTCCGGGCCATCCACGGCGCCAGCATCAGCGCCACCACCGCGAGATAGACGGGAAGCCAGATCGTGGAACGCCGCTTCAGCGCAAAACCCAAATACAGCAGCAGTCCGGGGATCACGGCCAGCGCGGCATAGCGGGTCAGCGCCGCCAACCCGACGAGCACGGCGGATCCGACCATCGGAAGCGCGAAGCGCATCCACCTCTCCCCGGCACGAGCCCGGTCGGCCGCCACCAGCGTGAGATAAAACGCCGCGGTGATGAAAAAATACACCAGGGTCAGGCCGAGCCCGGATATGCTGTCCTCCCAGATCGTCCGGCTGAGAAAGTAGCACGCGGTGGCCACCATGCTGACTTTGCGATTGAAGAGTCGTCCGGCGATGATCCAAACCAAAACCCCGGTCAGGATCGCGAAGGTGTGATTCAAGGGCATGATGATCCATTGCTCGGGGGAGTACACGCCGCGTTGTCCCGGCGCAAACGCCGTGGGAAAGAGCTTGAATCCGGCCGCGAGCAATACGGGATACAACGGCGCGTGAAACATATCCGGATGATTCATCACCTGCGTATTGGCGTCCGAGCCCGGGCGCGCGCTTAGAAATTCCATGGACGCGGGGCGAACCACTTTGGTGACGAACGCGCGCTGTTCGGAAATATTCTGCCCGAGCTGAGCCAGCTCCATCGCCTCGGGCTCTTTCAATCCCTTGAACTGGGAGACTTGGAATAGAAGGACCAGCACGAATACCGCCGCCACGGCCAACAGCCATTGGATGCTGCGGAGCCCGGTGCCCGTATCGAGCGTATACACCACATCCTGAACTCGGGTTTCCAGCGGTTGAATTGCCATGATGACCCCATTTGATACGTGGATTGTACGCAATCCGCGGCTTCCCGATCAAGAACTCAAACGAGCCGCACGCCGATCGTTCCGGCAGACACATTGTCCGGATGGGCTGTCTTTGCCTGTTCAGGCGTTTCCATCCATGAATCGGAAATTACCCCGGGCCGGCCCGTGAATCTTTGGCGGGCGCGGGTTTCGATCCCGGCGGATACAGCGGAAATTCGATGACGCGGCATTCGACTGGACCGTTGAACATGGTGGTCCGGCGCGATGAGGTAAGACCCATCCTTCGGGACGCTCGCAGATTTCCGCTGATGACAACCGCCCGACCCGGACCACCCACCGTCCGCAGCCAGGCGCCCAGTTGCCCATACAGGACCTGCACCTCTTCCGGAGCGCCTCCCATGCGAAGCCCGTACGGGGGATTGATCAGGATCCACCGGGATCCTTCCGGAATACGCGTGGCATCAAACGCGCAGGTTTCGTGGCGAACGAGCGCGGCCACACCCGCGCGATGCGCGTTGCGCCGGGCCGCCTCTACCGCGGCGGGGTCAGAATCGGTGGCCAGAATCAATGGCTGTTTGCCGTCAGACTTCTCCCGCTGTTCCGCCTGCGCGCGCAGCGCCCCCCACGCATCCGCTTCATGCCCGCAGAACCGCTCAAAAGAAAAAAAGGCCCTCCGCAATCCCGGCGCCCGGTTGATGGCAATCCACGCGGCTTCAATGGCCAACGCCCCGCGCCCGCACATGGGATGGATCAATGTGGACGAACGGTCCCACTCGGACCACAGCACCAGACCCGCAGCCAGCGACTCTCGCAACGGGGCCGGACCGCTTTCCGTGCGGTAGCCTCGAAACGAAAGCGGCACCCCGCTGGTATCAAAGAAGAAATCCACCCGCCCATTCGCACTCCATCGGGCAAACAGCGGGACCGACTCCGGCGCGGCGCGGGAGTCGGGACGGCGGCCAAAACGATTGCGCAGACGATCCGCTACCGCGTCCTTGACCCGCAGGGCGCAGAATCGTTCGTCCGCCATCCCCGGGAGTTCGAGTGATGCACGCACTTGAAACGGTGTATCGGGTCCCAGTTGCGATTCCCATGGAACGCGCAGCGCGGCGGCATAGAGATCATCCGTCGACGATGCCACCCCCCGCCCCGCGCTCCACAGTACCCGATGAGCCGTACGCAGCCAGAGATTGAACTCCCGAACCACGTCCCATCCCCCGGAAGACCAGACTCCGGCGTCCGCGACGCCATTCACCGGGCGGCCCAGTGCCCGGATTTCATCCGACAGAATGGGTTCGAGTCCCCGGGGACAGGTGATAAACAGATTGGATGAATCGGCGGAGCCCGCGATACCGCGGGCTGGAGGTGACAGCGGACGTCGGCCCGGAATCACGGATTTCCGGTCTGGGCCTTCAACGCGGCCAGTTTTTTGAAGTCCACCGCACTCAACGCTGCCTTGAGCTGCTCCGGTTTGATGTTTTGCATGGAGATCTTGACCATGAACCGTCCCTCCACCATGGTGGAAATCTCACCGCTGCGATTCTCCGAATCGTACTGTTCCATGACCCGGAGACCCTGATGGGTGTAGGTCTTCTCGTATCCCGTGTCGCTCTCGCTGTCGATGTCCCCCGCGAGGGCCATCTGCGCGAACGCGCCCAAACCGCCCATGCCGGCCGTATCCGAAAGCTCCACCACGGCGGAGGCGTCGTCGGGGCCCGTATATTTACCTTCAGCCTCTGAAATCGTGATGCCCATGGCCGCATTCTTCTGGCCCTTGGCCGAGGTGCGCTTCAAATCGCCCAGCTTCTCCGGCAACAGTTCTTTCAACTTGCGAAAATCCACCGTCTGAGCCGCTCCGGCGGCCGCTCGGGCCTGGATCGCTCCCATGGCTTTCTGCAACGCTTCCATGTCCACCGGCGGCGGGCTGACCCGGTTCTGCGCCTCGGACGTGACGGCGACGCACATCGTAAACACGAAGACATACCACATATGTTTCATAAAGTTCTCCCCGGATTTGAGGTTCAAATCCATGCGTTCATTATATGCTGAAGATGATGCACCGCAAGTTCGCTCCGGGTTAAAGCCCGAGCACATCCCGCATTCGATATAATCCCGGCTCGCGCCCGACCACCCATTCCGCCGCGCGCAGGGCGCCCATGGCAAACGTGTCGCGGCTGGTCGCCCGGTGACTGAATTCGATGCACTCCCCGGTTCCGGCGAACACGACTGTATGATCCCCCACAAAGTCACCGCCACGCACCGCGTGGAATCCAATCTGCTGTTCCGGGCGGACGTCGGACGAAACGCCCGACCGTCCGTGCGCGGCGACCTGATCCAGCCGCCATTCAAAGCCCTTCGCGACCGCCTGCCCGAGGGCCAGCGCCGTCCCGCTGGGCGCGTCCTTTTTCATCCGATGGTGGCGTTCCACGATCTCCACGTCATAGCCCTTCCCCTTCAGAGCCCGTGCGGCGTCTTCGATCAATGCCTGAAGCAAGTTCACGCCCAGACTCATGTTGGGAGCCATGACGATCGGAATTTGACGCGAGGCTTCTTCAATGGTGAGTTGCTCGTCCTTGGTCAATCCGGTGGTGCCAATTACCATCGGCACCCCCCAGCCCGCGCAGCGGGGCGCGTTTCCCGCCGTGCCGTGGTGGCCGGAAAAATCAATGACCACCCCCGCCCCCGACGCCGCCTGTTCAAGATTCGTACCGACGACGATGCCGAGCTCGCCCACTCCGGCCATCCGCCCCGCATCCTGGCCCCGGACCGGGGAGTCCCAGAGATCCACGGCGCCCGCCAGGCGAAGTTCGGGCGCGCGGCCCGATGCCAGACACGCGATCAACGCCCGGCCCATACGGCCGCCCGCGCCCAGTACGACGACAGAAATCATCTTCGGTGGCTCCTTCATATTCCGGTCGCATCATCGCCGAACCCGCCCCGTGCATCAATCCGAAAGCGCCCGGCGGCCCTCGTCCGCAGCGCCGCTCACCCGTCGCGATCCGCGGAAATCGGCGCCATGCTGTGAAAAGATGCATTGCTCTATTTCCGTCGGGATTCCAAACTAGCCGCATGCACGATCCGTTACTCAGCTCGTCCGAACCGTTGACTACCGGTCTGCCGGGGCTGGATCGAGTGCTGCAGGGTGTGATGCCCGGCGATAACATTGTCTGGCAGGTCGAGCAGATGGACGACTATCGCGCGCTCGTGCTTCCCTATGCGGATGCGGCGCTTCGGCAGCGCCGGCCGTTCGTCTACTTCCGATTCGCCTCCCACTCGCCGCTGCTGGCCGAAACACCCGGGCTTGAAATCCACGAGCTGCATCCGGAGGCGGGGTTCGAGCAATTCACCACGGATGTGCATACCGTCATCCGGTCCCACGGACCGGGCGCCGTGTATGTGTTCGACGGCATTTCCGAACTGGCGGCGGCCTGGCGGTCCGATCAGATGCTCGGGAATTTCTTCATGCTCACCTGCCCGCTGCTGCTCGAGCTGAAGACCCTCACCTACTTCGCCCTCCTCCGGCACTACCACGCGTCGTTCGCCACCCGGCCAATCACCGATACCACGCAATATCTCATAGACGTCTTCCGACACGAAGACCGGCTCTTTGTGCGGCCGATCAAAACGCAGTACCGGTCGGCGTCCGCCCTGAACATGATGCACGAGTGGAAGGGAACCGATTTCATCCCCGTCACCTCAAGCGCCATCGTCGCCGAACTGCTCGTGGCATCGCGCTGGCCGGGGTTGCGCATGGACGGGCGCATGGGATTCTGGCGTCGCATTTTCAATGAAGCCCAGGACCTGAGAGAGCGGATTCGCACCGGCTCCAGTTCCGAGGACCAGGAACGGGTCATGTTCGATCGCCTGAGCCGGATGATCCTGTCGCAAGACCCCAAGATTCTGCACATGGTCCGCGAGTATTTCACGCTGGACGACATTTTCAATATCTGGGACCGCATGATCGGCATTGGATTGATCGGCGGTAAAGCGGTCGGCATGCTGCTCGCCCGCGCGATGCTCCAACAACGCGAACCGCGGTTTCGTGAATTACTGGAAGCGCACGATTCCTTTTTTATCGGTGCGGACGTGTTTTACACCTATCTCGTGCGCAACGGGGTCTGGCCGGCGCGCCAGCGGCAGCGGGATCCGTACACCTTCCTCGAAAACCTGGACGACGCGCGAGCCCGCATTCTGGAGGGCGATTTCCAGGACTACACCGTGGACCAGTTCCGGGAGATGCTGGACTACTACGGCGAGGTTCCCATCATCGTGCGATCCAGCAGCCTGCTGGAGGATAACTATGGAAACGCCTTCGCGGGCAAGTACGACAGCGTTTTTTGCGTCAACCAGGGTTCGCGCGAGAAACGTCTTTCCGAATTCCTCAACGCGGTGCGCGTGATCTACGCCAGCACCATGAGCGAGGAGGCGCTGCGCTATCGCGCGCGGCGGGGTCTTCTGGCCCGGGACGAACAGATGGCCCTGCTGGTGATGCGGGTCTCGGGATCCGCCTACGGAAATCTTTTTTACCCGCAGATGGCCGGCGTCGGATTTTCATTCAATCCCTACAAATGGAGCGAGCACATCGATCCGCAGGCCGGAGTGGTCCGGCTGGTATTCGGTCTGGGTACGCGCGCCGTAGACCGTTCCGACGACGATTACACCCGGGTGGTGGCGCTCAACGCACCCCAGCGGCGGCCCGAAGCCAGCATGGATGAAGTCTGCCGCTATGCGCAACGCCGCGTGGACTATCTGAACTTGAAGGAAAACCGCCTGACCTCCGGATACTTTGTGGATCTGATCGAAGACCGCCCCGCTCTTCCGCTCGATCTGTTCGCCACGGCCGATCTCCCGACGGATGCGCCGGAGGCCGCTCCCTCCTGGGTGCTGACGTTTGACCGGCTGCTATCGGAGACTTCCCTCGTCCGGGATCTGCGGGAGATCCTGCGCATATTGCAGGAGTCCTATCGCCACCCCGTGGACATCGAATTCACAGCCAACTTCTTCGGCGACCACTGCAAAATCAATTTGCTTCAGTGCCGGCCCCTGCAGGTGCGCGGCTCGGAGATGATCCGGGTGCCCTCGCTGGCGGAGATTCCGCCCGAAGATGTAATTCTGGCCGCCTCCGGCGCCGTCATCGGCACCAGTCGCATCGAGAATTTGGACCGGCTGATTTACGTCGTGCCGGACCAATACGGCATCCTGCCCATTTCCGACCGCTTCGAGATCGCCCGTCTGATTGGCGAAATCAACCGCCTCACGCCCACCGACGGATCCGAACGCGTGATGATTCTCGGGCCCGGCCGATGGGGCACCCGGAGCCCCGACCTGGGCATCCCGGTGAATTTTCACCAGATCAACCGCATGGCCGTGGTCTGCGAAATCGTGGCGATGCACGAACATCTGATTCCGGATGTTTCGCTGGGCACCCACTTTCTGAACGAGCTGGTGGAGATGAATATGCTCTACCTGGCATTGTTCCCCCGGCAGCGGAAAACCCTGTTCCATGAGGACCGCCTGCTTGCGCCCCCGAATCAGCTTTCCGCGCTGCTCCCCAACGCCGCGCGCTGGGAGAACGTGGTCCGCGTGCTGGATGCCGGGGCCATCGCCGAATCGGGACGCAAGCTGACGTTCATCGCCAACGCTGTTGAACAACAGGCCGTCTGCTATCTGCGAACGGACGACGCTAGAGCGATTTAAGTAATACTATAGCCGCATGAGGCAAACCAATGGAGGGCGTCTTCGGGCGTGATGGAGGCCAAGGCGCAGGCAATGGCCGCCCATAGATCTTCTTCCGTTCGAGCCTTGGCCGCCCGCAAGCAC
>JAGOHE010000108.1 GCA_017996315.1 Kiritimatiellia bacterium
TTTTGGTGTTTCATGGGTACTCCGGGGGTTGATATGTCTAGTATCTAGACATTATACGGGGCAAAAAATGAAACAAGCCCTATTTTTGAATTTCTTCTCCCTCTACCCACTTTCCTCTACTGCACCCAGGCCAGACTCAAAGTCGTTGATTATGCAACGCCCATGCCCGTAGCAGACCGTCGCCCGCGGGATGCCCCGGCGGAAGTCGTTCGGGATGCCATTGAACCAGCCACAGGGCGGGGTCCGAAATCCCCTCCGAGGCCTCTGGAATTCCACACGGCGAACAGGCCGCCGCGCGAATGCCCTCGCCCATGGCGCGCGGGTCCACCGCCTGATGGTGGGCGCTGTTCACCTGATGCACCCCGGCCAACGCCGCAGCCAGCGGACTCTCTCCGCATACCTGCACGGCGTGGTAGGCATCTTCCGTGGGAGACATGCGGCGATGTCGTTCATCCGATTCGGAAATCTGGTCGGGTACATGCTGAATCAGCGAACCGCCTCGGGCCACCGCCGCGACTTGCATGCCCCGGCAGATCCCCAGCGCCGGCTTCCCCATCGTTTGCGCGTCACGAAGAGCTTGGATTTCCGCCGCGTCCCGCGGGGGATCTCCCGCCGCAGTTTCGGAATGAGCCTCCCCCCCGTATCGCCACGGCTCCACGTCCCCGCCTCCGATCAGCATCAAGGCATCCGCCGACTCCAACTGCGCGGCACACCATTCGGCCACAGCGACGATCTCCACCTGTTCCCCATTCCGCTCCAGCCAATCCACATAGGGGCGGGCCGCCGAGAGGTCCGCATCGGGGACGATCAACACCCATCTCATCCGGCGGCACCCGGCGAATCGTCAAAATCCGCGTAGACGACCGTGTGATCGGACGGACGCTCCGACTTGCGTGGAGCGAGATCAATGTCGCACATCCGCGCGACTCGCGCCGCGGGCGGGGTGGCAAGGATGTAATCCAGCCGCCACCCGATATTCCGGTCCACCGCGAGCGGTGTGCGATAATCGAAGAACGAATACCGGCCCGGCTCGGGGTGAAAGCGGCGGAAGAGATCTTCAAACCCCCATGCTCGGCAGTCGGCAAAAGCCGCCCGAACATCCCGGTGATAACAGACGTGATCCTCGTACTTATCCGGGCTGTGCACATCGTCGGGCGTGGCCGCGACATTCAAGTCCCCAACCCATACGACTGGCTCGGTGGGTTTCGCATGCTGTTCAAACCATCGGCGCAGCCGGGCATACCATTCCAGCTTGTAGCGATACATCGCGTGGGTGATTTCCCGACCCTGCGGCACATACGTATTCACCACGGTCCAGCGCCCCCACCGAGCCGCCAGCAGCCGGGTTTCGTCGGCCGGCCCGCCGTCGTCGAATCCAAACCGCACCTCATCCGGAGGACGCCGATGGAGGATCGCCACGCCGTTATATTTGGGCTCGCCGCGAAAGACCGCGGCGTAGCCCAGGGCTTCCACTTCCAACTTTGGAAAATCCTGGTCCGTGGCTTTGGTTTCCTGGATGCAGAGCAGGTCGGGCTGATGCGCCGCCGTCCACACGCGGAGCGCATCCATGCGGGACCGGATGGAGTTCACATTAAACGTCGCAATCTTCATTCCCGCTCCACCCCCACTCCCGCGTCATTTCCATCGCCGGGCCACGCGCTCTCATCCGTGCTTTTTTCCACGACCGAGTCGAACGACAGCACGGCGCGCGGCGCGCCGCGTCCCGTTCCGCTCAGCTCAAAATCCTTGATCATCCATATTCCATCGTCCGATTTTCTCAAACTGCGCACGGCGAGGCGTCGAATTCGATTTCCCCGGGCATCGAGTCCATCGGCCTGAAGCAACGCGCTCTCTTTCTCATCAATCCACAGGCGAACCGCCGCGTAGGGCGAGCCCGACGCAGGGGCCGGGATCCGGACCACATGGCATACGCGCCCGAGCTTGAGTTCCTCCTGCTCGGTCACCCCGCCCGGCCACCACAAAAATCCCAGCGAGAGATCGGTCCACGCCAGATCCAGACCGGGCACCTGGGTATCGGACGTATCGGATCGGCCCGAGGCATCGGTTTCGTTCCGCGTGACCCGGGCGGTGACGCCGCCGCTGGAATCGGACTCCAGCGTGGCCTCCGCCACGGGCGAACCGAACGCGTCCCGTATCTCGACTTGGACGCGCGGCCAATCGCCCGTCCAATCAAACCGGATGCGCACCGGACGGGCTGACTCGACTTCTCCATCCCGGTCCAGCGACTCGAGCGAACCGGCCACGACAACGATGCGTCCGTCCAGGGATTCCCGGACCTTCTTCATCACTTCGGAGCCCGAGGGCAAGGGCCGATCCTCTTCCGGACGCCACTGGGCATGCACGAGCGGCGCCCACAGACCCGCCAGGATGGCCGTTCTTAGTATCCGCAAGGCACGGGGCGGAAAACGTTTCAGGGCGAGGCGGCCGGGGGTCATGAGCGGGATGAAACCGCGGCGCGTTTTTTCGCAGACGGCTTTCGGGGAGACAGACCAGCGGCGCGCGCCGTGTCGTCAATGGATGATATGTAGATAAACCGGACCTGACGACGGACCTCGGCGGGCACTTCGCGCACGTCATCCTTGTTGCGGGAGGGCAGAAGGACGCGCCGGGCGCCGGCCCGGACGGCGGCCAGCACTTTTTCCTTCACCCCTCCGACGGGCAGCACGCGGCCGCGTAATGTGATTTCGCCGGTCATCGCCAGATCGCTGGGGATCGGCAAATTTAATCCACGGGAAGCGAGGGCCAGAAAGATCGCGACACCCGCCGAGGGACCATCCTTGGGAATGGCGCCGGCAGGCACATGCACATGCACATCGGTCTTTTCATGATCCCCGGCAGGCCAGCCCCAGTCCTCGCCGCGCATGCGCAGCAAGGTGAGCGCGGCCCGGGCGGATTCCTTCATCACGTCGCCCAGCGATCCGGTGAGCAGCAACTGGCCTTTGCCCGGCATGAGCGCCGCTTCGACAAACAGGATTTCGCCCCCAACCGCGGTCCAGGCCAGCCCCATCGCCACTCCGGGCGAGGGACCGATGTCCGCCGATTCCGCGACAAATTTCCGGGGACCGAGCCACTTCCGGATGACGGCGGGCGTTACGGGGCTTTCCACGTGACGGCCGGCCGCGACGCGGCGGGCGATTTTCCGGTAGCAAGCCGCAATTTCGCGCTCAAGGTTGCGCACCCCCGCTTCCCGGGTGTATCCCGTGGCCAACTCATCCAGCGCTTCGTTCGTAATTCGAGACTGGGTGCGGGTCAATCCATGCGCCAATGCCTGTTTGCGAACCAGATGTCTCCGGGCGATCTGCACCTTCTCCTCTGTGGTATATCCCGACAGCTCCATCACCTCCATGCGGTCCCGCAGAGCCGGCGGAATGGAATCGAGCACATTGGCCGTGGTGATAAACAATGTCTTGGAGAGGTCGAAGGGAACGTCCAGATAATGATCCGAGAAGGATTTATTTTGTTCCGGATCGAGCACCTCGAGCAGCGCCGCCGCCGGATCACCCCGGAAGTCCATGCCCAGTTTGTCCACCTCGTCGAGCATGAACACCGGATTGCACGCGCCCGAACGGCGCAGGCCTTGAATGATCCGTCCCGGCATCGCACCGATGTACGTTCGCCGATGTCCGCGAATCTCAGCCTCATCGCGAACCCCGCCCAGCGACAGGCGGATAAATTTTCGTTTCAGAGCGCGGGCGATGGACTGGCCCAGCGAGGTCTTGCCCACCCCCGGCGGTCCCACAAAACACAGGATGGGGCCATGCAGCGAGTGCCGGAGCTTCATAACCGCCAGGAACTCGAGCATGCGTTCCTTGATCTTCGTCAGACCGTAATGGTCGGCTTCCAGGACGCGGCGTGCGCGCTCCAAATCCAGCGCATCTTCGGTGGCGACGGACCAGGGGAGCTCGGACATGAGATCGAGATAGGTCCGGATCACACCGTATTCAGGGGAAATCGGCGGCACCGATTGCAGCCGCTCCAGCTCTTTATCGGCGGCCTTCCGCGCGTCCTCGGGAAGTTTCGCGGCATCCAGCTTGGCCCGCAACTGTTCCTGATCCGCGGAGGCGGGATCATGTTCGCCGAGTTCTTTGCGGATCGCCTTGAGCTGTTCCCGAAGAAAATACTCCCGCTGGTTCTTGGAAAAAGTCTCGCTAACCTTGCTCTGGATCTCATTGCCGATCCGGAGCACCTCCCGCTCACGGTTGAGCAGCCGGGTGAGTGTTTGGAGCCTTACGGCCACCCGGTTCTCCTGCAGCAGGCTCTGTCGCTCGCCCAATTCCATGTTCAGATTGGCCGCGACGAGGTCGGACAGTTTCGCCGGATCCTCCATGTTGAACAACGCCACCTTGAGCTCCTCGGGCAGCGTGGGTGACATCGTGATGACTTCCTGGAAACGGAGCGAAGCGTTTCGGGTCAAGGCTTCGATTTCGAGACCCGCCGGCGCAATTTCCGGAAGCACCTGAAAGTGCGCGCGAAGGAAGGCGCCCCCGGGCTCATACGCGCCCAGACGGCACCGGTGCAAACCCTGCACGAGGATGCGCGTGGTTTGATCCGGGAACTTGAGGGTGCGGAGAAGCCGGGCTACGCATCCGTATTCATGCATCTCTTCGGGCTCGACCTGATCGTCCGCCGCATCCCGGTTGCGCTGAAGGGCCGCGATGAACATGCGGTCGCCGGCCACCACGTCGTCCACAAGCTTGAGCGATCGGCTGGTGCTGACCACCAGCGGGGCGATCATGGCCGGGAACAGGACCACGTCGCTCATCGGCAAGACCGGCAGGACCGGGTTTCGGGGGATCGGTCCCTCGACGTCCGGCTTGTTGTCTTCCGGCTCATCCGAGGCCGCCGCGCTTTCCCCGTTTCCAACGTCGGGACGGGCATTCAACTCTATCGGAAGGGTCATGAGTGTATTGAATCGTCCCGGGTCGTGATTTGCAAGCCCCGTGAAAAAAGGAACGCCCCTCTGGAGAGGGGCATTCCGCTAAATCCGAAATGAATGATTACGGCCGCAGCAGTTCGTTTTGCAGCAAGCCAACGCCCGCATCCACCCGGTTGAACAGGTTGGTGAATTGGGGAATCAGCAGATCTCTCTCGAGCAGCGAATAGCTCGCCGCGCCGCGTGTCGCGAACACAAACGCGCGATTTCCGAACACCCGTGCATCGGTGGACGTATCGGAGGCCAGGTCCACGCGCCCGATCGCATCCTGACCGATGGCCTGCTGGAGCTGGGTAATCCGAAGGTTCCGCGTGAACACCGCCGGCGCCGTGACCGGATAGGCATCCCCAATGCCCGCCACTACGACCCAGGCATTGTTGGCTTCGATAAAGGAGTTCGTGTCCTTCGCGGGCACAATTCGATCCGCCGCAAAAAAGGCGGGGGTCGTGCCTTCGAACGTTCCCATGACGTTCATGTTGTTCTTGAAGAACTCGGTGGAGGTCTGGAAGCTGTTGCTAACCGCACCGCCGCCGCCCTTGATCGGCCATACAGAAACACCCGCCGAATACAAACCGGACGTGGTCTCGGCCGCGGTGAGCATCTGAATGATGCTTCGCGCGTTCGATGTCGTGGCGGTGACACGCGCCCTCAACTGGGCCCGGCCCAAGGCAGGCAGAACCAGTGCCATGAGCAAGCCGATGATGGCGACCACAACGAGCAGCTCGATCAGGGTGAATCCGCCACCTTTCATCCAACGCCGTATTTTATTCATTTTCGTTTGTTTCCTTATTTCATGGAGACTTAATCATTCTGGGCTGCAAGCCTTCGGGATGAGTTAACTATCTGAAACAGCCGCCGTCAAGAGATAATGACGTTTTTTTTGGGATCGTGAAACCACGTAATTGCTCTTCCCCCTCCCAGGGGGACACGTCGGAGTTGCAGCCGGGCTCGGGCCGGTTATGATTCCGGGCATGAGGTGGTTTGACGCTCATGCACATGTCTCTGACCCCCGGCTGTCGGCCGACGCGAACGGGCTCGCCCTCCGCGCCCGGAACGCCGGGGTTGGCGCCATTGCCTGCCACGGCTCGCGCCCGGAGGACTGGCCTGAAGTGCGCCGCATTTCGTCCTCCGCCCCACTCTTTCACGCCGGGTACGGACTGCATCCCTGGTTCGTCCCGGCCACCGAGCAAGTGACGCCCGACTGGCGTGATCGCCTCGCTGGGTTTCTCCAAGTTGATCCCAATGCCGCGGTCGGTGAGATTGGACTCGATTACGCGCCGGAATACCGCAACGACCCCGCACAGCATCGCGCCCTGCTGGACCAGTGGCGGCTTTCAATCGACCTGAGGCGCCCTGTGGTCCTGCATGTGCGTCGGGCTTGGGAGCCGATGCTCCATTTCCTGCGCGAACACGGGCCCCACCCGGTCGGCATGGTCCTTCATGCCTACAACGGGGGGCGGGAACTGATCCCCACCCTCCTGCCCTATAACGCTTTCTTTTCCTTTGGGGGAAGCGTGACATTCGAGCAGCACCATCGCCCGCGAAACACGGTGGTCGCGGTTCCCTTGGAGCGACTCCTCCTGGAAACCGATGCCCCGGATATCGCCATTGCCGGATGTCCCCCGGACCGGCCGCCCGAGCCCGCGGATCTTCCGCAGATCGGACGCGCCGTGGCGGAGCTGCGATCCACTTCCCTCGAGGACCTTGCCGCTGCCACCTGGCGGAACACGGCGGCGGTGTACGGAGTCGGATCGTGAACCGATTTTCTCGAACCCGGCAATTGCTCGGTCGCGAAGGACTCGAACGTCTGCGCCACGCGCGGGTGATGGTTGCGGGACTCGGGGCGGTCGGATCGTACGCCCTCGAAGGGCTCGCGCGCGCTGGTGTGGGCTTCCTCCGCATCGTGGATTTCGACACGATCCACCCGTCCAATATCAACCGTCAAATTCTGGCGCTCGATGACACCATCGGCCGGCCCAAGGTAGATGTCGCCGCGGAGCGAATCCGCCAGATCAATCCCGCGTGCGTCGTGGACGCCCGGGCGGAGTTCATCCGCCGGTCCACCGTGGAAGCGCTGCTGGAGCCGCCCTGCGACGTGATCATTGACGCGATCGACAGCCTCGGCCCGAAGGTGGCCTTGCTCTCTGCTGCCGCTCGACACGGTTTATATATCGTTTCCAGCATGGGCGCGGCCAGCCGAACGGATCCGCTGTCCGTCCGGATCGGCGATCTTTCCGCCACCTCCCAATGCCCCCTCGCCCGTCTCGTACGCAAACGGCTGCGCAAACTCAACGTCCATTCCGGAATTCAATGCGTGTATTCGATCGAACCCCCCGATGCCGCATCCGGTTCCGAGGACATTGACGAAAGCGAAGCTCTGCCGGATGCCGAGGAAATGGGGCGCGCACGTACGCCGATCGGAAGTTTGTCCACCATC
>JAGOHE010000109.1 GCA_017996315.1 Kiritimatiellia bacterium
GGAGGCGGTCCGGTCAAACCGCGAGCCTGGCGCCGTGTAGGCCTCCATTCCGAGAATGGGTTTGATGCCCCCGGCCATCGCCTGCTGGTAAAAATCCACCGCGCCGAACAAGTTGCCATGATCGGTCACCGCCAGCGCGGACATGCCGTGCTGCTGGGCGGTGCGGACCAAATCGCGAATGCGATTGCCTCCGTCGAGCAATGAGTATTGCGAGTGTACGTGGAGATGAACAAAATCCATGATCCGCCTCGATCCGCATCTCTTGGAGCGGGTCATCTGCCCAGTGTACCCCCGCCCCCCGGCCGTCGCAAGCGACCCGATTCGCCGCGCGAGCTAGGAGCCGAACGCCAGCCAGATACAGAGACCGCCGGCGAGCACGGCGGCGATGGTGAACGGAATGCCGATGCGCATGAAGTCCGCAAACGAAACGGAATGCCCCTGTTTCTTAAGAAGGCCGAGGGTGACCACATTGGCCGAGGCTCCAATCGGGGTGAGGTTGCCGCCGAGGCATGCGCCGATCAGAAGCCCGAACAGCAGCAGAACATCCGCGCCCGGCGCCCGATCCGCGAATTTCAGCCCTACAGAATGCGCCACCGGGATCATCACCAGCAGAAAGGGCACATTGTCCACGAATCCGGAAATCACCACCGCCAACAGCACAATGGAAATGAACGCCAGCACGAGATGGGATCCGACGGAAGCCGAAAGACCCTCGGACAACCGGTCCAGCCATCCCGATTCGCTCAGCGCCCCGACCACCACAAAAACCCCCATCAGAAAAAAGGTGGTGTCCCAATCGAGCCCGCGCACCAGGGTGCGGACTTTTCCCCAATGCGCCACGCCCCGGTACCAGAGCAGCGCGAGCCCGGCCAGCGCCATGGTGTACGTTCCGACAAACCACCGGAAGTCCGGGTCAATGGCCGTGGCGAACGAAAGTCCCACGATCAGAACTCCCAAAAATGACGCCGGAGCCCACGATCTCGCCTGTTCCTGATTCAACAGAGTGAGATTTTCGCGGTGGCGACGGAAGAAGAAGGCCAGCACGCAAAGCGATACGATGGCACCGGCCTGAATGGCGAAGAAAATGCCGGGCTTCCCGCGATAGAAGAAGAAGTCCCAGAACCCCATTTTCATGTACCCCGCCAGGATCATGCTGGGAGGGTCGCCGATCATCGTGGCCGTGCCCTGAAGATTGCTGCTGATGGCAATGCCGATCATCAGCGGCGCGGGATGGACCTTTAGTTTCTCCGCCAAACTCAAGGCCACGGGCGCGACCAGCAGAACGACCGCCACATTTTCCACAAAAATGGATATGGCCCCGGCCAGCGCGCAGAGCACCAGCATGGCCGCCCTCGTAGTCCGGGTCCGGTCCACGAGCCACTCCGCGATGACCGCCGGCGCGCGGGATTGGATGAATAACTCGGCCAGAATCAGCGTTCCGAAAAACAGCCCCATCACATTCCAGCTGATTTTTTCCAGCAACGCATCGCGCCAGTTCAGTGCGCCCGCCGCCACCAACACCAATGCGCCGACGCAGGCCGTCCACGATCGGCGCGCGGGAAGCACGACGAACAGCACGTAGCACAACACAAAAACAATCAGGCTTACCCAGGCGGCGTCCATGAGATCGTCTGTTCCTTGAATTGGGAAATCTTGTCGGACAACAGCTCCACTCTGGCGGAACGCTGTTTATCGCCGTACATGGTAGGCGCAAAGCCGGAGGAATCAAGCGGAACCGGCATGTCGGAACACTGAACGCAAATCTCATTCCCCATGAAGTCCGTGTCCAACAACGGGAAAGCAGATCGCCCGGAGCCCCGATTATGGATTTGCCGGTCGGGGCTCTACGGGGCGGAAGCCGATGGTTTTCTGCGCAGTCGGGATATCCACATATCCAACAGCGCAACATCGGTCGGGTTTACCCCCGGAACCCTGCCCGCTTGCCCCAGAGTCTCAGGCCGGATTCGGGATAGCTTTTCCGCGGACTCAAATCTCAAGGCGCGAATGGCTCTGTAATCGAGATCCGGAGGGATCGCCCGATCCTCCCATTCCCGGCTGCGAGTAATCCTCGCCATTTCCATGGCAATGTACCCCGCATACTTGGTTTGAATCTCCACTTGGCTTCGCACCTCTGCGGGCAGGTCCATGCGAGCGCATGAAAGGTCGTCGTATCCTACCTCTGGACGTCGGAGCGACTGGTCCATCCTTGTGCCATCCAAGTAAATAGACTCCATCCGGCGGATCTCATCCTTGATCGCGCGATCGAACTCCTTCGTTTGCCTAATTCTGGTGCCAGGCACGATTCCGAGTCGTTCTGCGTGATCGAGCATCCTGAATCTTGCATTGTCCTGACGAAGCAACAGCCGATACTCCGCCCTTGATGTAAACATTCGGTATGGCTCGTCTGTCCCCTTGATGACCAAGTCGTCAATCATCACCCCAAGATACCCTTCGCTGCGAAGAACTGCAAAGCATTGACCACCAACAGCTTGCAGGCTTGCATTTGCGCCGGCGATAAAGCCTTGCCCGGCGGCTTCCTCGTACCCGGTGGTTCCATTGATCTGTCCGGCCAGGAATAGACCGCGAATGTGTTTTGATTCCAACGTGTGTTTCAATTCCGTGGGATCAAAAAAATCATACTCGATCGCATATCCAGGACGGATGAACTCAGCGCGCTCAAGGCCTCGAATGGATCGGATCATCCGGACCTGAACGTCCTCCGGAAGAGAATTTGAAGTTCCGTTCGGATAGATGCGAACAGAGTCCCTGCCCTCGGGCTCTACAAAAACATGGTGATGTGTTCTGGATCTGAATTTTACGATCTTGTCTTCGATAGACGGACAGTACCTGACACCAGTTCCAACAATCCTTCCTCCGTACAAAGAAGAGCGCCCGAGGTTGGAATCAATGATTTCATGCGTTTTTTCATTGGTTTCTGTAACGAAGCATGGCACGGGAGCCGCCCCGGGTAGCCAGGGCATAAGATTGCCTCCAAGTTGTTCCACGTGGAGCGAACGATTGTTGGCGCTGCCGTGTTCCACGTGGAACAAGCCGGCGTATTCGGCTGCATCCATTGAGAAAAATGGCATTGGGATGTCGGATTGCTGTGCCGACATAAGGCTGTAATCAAGAGATTCCCGGTGTAGCCTTGGCGGGGTTCCCGTCTTTAGCCGAGCCTTGGTGTGTCCAAATTCCTCGAGTTGTTCAGAAAATCCATTTGATGCCGGTTCTCCCATTCTTCCCCCGGGAATGGTGGTTTCGCCAATATGGATGGTTCCTCCAAGGAATGTGCCCGCGCACAGAACCACTGCCTTTGCATGAATTTCACGTCCATCTTTTAGGGCGACTCCGCCTGCCTGGCCTGATTTTATGATTAGTCGTATGGCATGTCCTTCCAGAACAGTGAGGCTCTCCTCCTTTCTGCATACAGAGGACATTCTCTTGGGATACCATTCTTTGTCGCACTGGGCGCGGGTGGCCTGAACGGCCGGGCCCTTGCTTGTGTTAAGTGTTCTCCCGTTAATAGCGGTAAAATCTGAGTTTTTGCCGATTTCACCCCCGAGAGCGTCCAGTTCATAAACAATGTGAGCCTTGCCAACGCCTCCGATCGAAGGATTGCAGGACATCCGGCCGAGCCGACTCGTGTCCATGGTCACTAGAATTGTTCTGGAACCCATGCGAGCGGATGCCAGGGCTGCCTCGCAGCCTGCGTGTCCGCCGCCCACGACCACGACATCTGTTTCAAAGTTGTGTTCGCTCATTTGCCGATACAGAAGCGTCCGAAGATGGCGTTCAGGAGTTCCGACGAATATTCGCGGCCGGTGATCCTCCCCAGGGCGCTTGTGGCCTCTCGAATGGATTCGCACGCGAGAACGGCCCCGGAAGGGGTGTCGGCGCACAACCTGTCGCGGGCCGATTCTGCGGCCCGCAGCGCGATGTCCAGTTCGTGTCGGTGCCGTTCGGATATGGCGGCGGGGTGGGGGAGGGCAGAGACGAATTCGCGCTCAAACCGTCCGACGCACGAGATCACAATCCTTTGCTTATAGGCAGGATCGGTTGCTATTGAGAATATACTCTCATTAATAAATCCGGACGATTCCCATGCGGCATGGCGGCCCAGGTCGCTCTTGTTCAAGATGAGAAGCGTACGCGCGGGGGGCGCGGAGGACAGATACGCCAAGTCGTCGGGGTGGGGGGGGAGATGGGCATCCGCCACATACAGCGCCAGATCTGACTCGGCCTGCTGCTTTCGGGATCGGCGAACGCCCTCCTGTTCAATGGAGCATTCGCTGTCCCTCAAGCCGGCGGTGTCGGTCAGGCGGACCGGCCACCCTCCCCAGATCACGCATTCTTCAAGGGTATCCCGTGTGGTGCCGGGGTGGGGGGATACAATAGCACGGTCTTGTTCAAGTAACATGTTGAACAAAGAGGACTTGCCGGCGTTAGGACGGCCAAGGATGGTGACTCGGATTCCCTCGCGCAACACCCGGCCTTCCTCCCATGATGCCAACAATCTTCGGATCTGATTAGAAGCGCAATCTATTCGCTCAACACATTCAGGAACAGCGGTTTCTGGGATTTCATCTTCCGAAAAATCCAAGGTGGCTTCCAGCTCTGATCCCGCATGCAGGAGATGGTCATAGGCGGAATTGATCTCTCGACTCAGTCCGCCTTCCATTTGTTCAATGGCGCGCGCCGCAGACATATCCGATTGCGCACGAACGAGATCTAAAACTGATTCTGCTTGAAGCATGTCCATTTTGCCGTTCATAAAAGCTCTTCGGGTGAACTCGCCGGGTTCAGCCGACCGGGCTCCGCATTCGAGCATGCGTTTCAGGATACGGGAGGCCGCGATTCGTCCGCCGTGTCCCTGAAATTCCACCACGTCCTCCCCGGTGAACGAATGCGGACCGCGCATGATCAGCATGAGCGACTCATCAATGGGCCGGCCATCGGACGAGGTAACCCGTCCGAAACAAACCGTGTGGGAGGTTCGTTCGGATGCACAGGGTCCTCGCATTGGGGAGAAGGCGACATCGGCGATTTGCAGACTTTCTGGCCCGGAAAGGCGCACAATTGCGACGGCGCCCTCTCCTGGCGCGGTCGCAATGGCTGCGATGGTATCCGTGCCGTCATTGAACGCAGGCACGCGTGGCGTGTTCGAAGATTTCATACTCACACGTTGATGATCCGTCTCAAACGGAGGTATACTGTCGCTGGAAATAGAACTAAATTCAATGAGCATCCGGATTTCCATGTGTACATGGAGCGTGGGGCTTATGGCCCTCGCGCTGGCTTGCTCTTGTGCGAAGAATACGAATAGTGACGAAGGAAAGCCCGCTCCAGTGAAGGGCGCGGACGGCATTCAGACCAATCAGATCGTATTCAAGAAATCAGTGCGCCGCGCCTATGGGAAATCGCTGGAACTTGCTAAAACCGAAGTGGATATAAGCGCCGAGCAGGAGGCCGAAGCCGGGGTTTCCCCCGAAAACGCCGTGCCCTCTGACATCGCCGTGTCGTCAGAGAAACACAAATCCTCTGGCGGGGAGCGCCGGTATTTAAATGAACTGCGATCGGCGCAGGCCCGGCGGGAGCGGGCGGCGCGCGCTGAAGCGGAGGATTCCCTTTGGATTTTACCGCGAAGCCCGATGATGGATTTAGGATTGTCCGAGAGCAGCTCAACCGACGACGCAGTTCGGCCCATTGACTCTCCGAATTGGGGATGGATGGCGGAAGGCATGGTGCGGCTGGCGGAAAACAGGCGCGCCCAGAGCGAAGGGAAAGAGGAATTGACTGAAGAAGCGATGGCGGATGCAATGATGGAAACGATTGCGATGGAGCGCAGCGCAAGAATGCAGCAGGCTGAGTCCGATGCGGCGGCCCGGAGATCCTCCTCCGTGCGCTCGGACGAGCTCCAGCCTTACGGCGCCAATACCGAGGCGGGAATAGCATCCGGAGTGCCGATGTGGATTGCCGCCACACCCGCCAACCCGTTTTTAGGAGAGGCGGACGAGAATTCCACGGTCCAGCCGTGGCTTGCCACGCCGGCCCGCGACGACACCTCAAAGGATGAAGAGGAAGACACATCTCAAGAAGCGTCTCTCGCTCGCTACTACGATCCGAACGCCTCCCAAACCGGAAATGGGATCAATGGCGAGTCCATGAATTCAATGAATTCCATGGAAACATGGGGCAGTGCTGGCTGGGGCGGATCGGCAACAACTCCGTTTTCCGGGACCGGATCGCCGGCGACGTCCGATTATGGATGGCCGATGCCGGCATCCACCGCCAGAAAGAACGGTAGTTCCCGGATCTCAGGCGCCGGGCCTGCGTATTCATCTTGGAATTCAGCGCCCTTCTCCGGCGCGTCCGCTCCATCGGGGCCGGCGCCCTTTCAGCCTTCCATCCAGCCGATCTTCACACCGAAGCGACCCTCGGCTCCCTCCGCTTCGCCGTCGGGTTTGACGCTCGATGGCACCCGGCCGTCGGCGCCCAACTATTTGGATCCCACCGCGCCGCGCCGGTGATCGTCGGTCAGGTCGGCATCACGCTTTCGTGGGGGTGAAGGGGGTGAATATCTTATTCAGGGTGCAAAGCGTCAGCAATTTCACATCGAGCCGATGTCCGGCCTTGAATGAGTACACATCGCCGACGAACCGCCCCTCTTCAATCAGCGCCAGGGCGGCCAGCAGATCCAGCGCCGCCCGGTGCCACGCGGCTTCGAGCGCCTTGCCTTCGTGCTCCAGTCGGGGCTTGTTATGATATCCACGCCGGCCGGCAACGAGCAGGTTTTCGTTGGTATATCCGAGATTTCGAATGTCAGCGAAGATGCGTCCGATGGTCCGGCAGAAAAGCACTTTGCCTACGGTTGAATTCGTACGAGCCGTGCATCCGGTCCGAAACTGGCCGTAGTCCAGATCGAAACGAATTCGCTGTCGGCCGATCGCGGTTTTGAAATCAATGCCCACATCCAGCCGAAGCCGCGGAGAGGGGCCTTCGCAGGGCAGCAGCGCCAGGAGCGCTCCCTGCGGCGTGACTGCGCATACCGGCTCCCGTACCGTCACCCATCGGGCGGGGTGGGGGGTGTCCGCGATACGCGCGGATTCGATCGCCTCCACCAGGTCAAGGCTTCCGCGATTGAACAGCGGCGGATCTCCGGAATCCACGCGAATCATCGCCCGGTCGAGTCCGAGGCCCAGTCGGAGCGCGATGATATGCTCGACCATGCGCACGTAGTTGCTGGGATCTCCGGCGCGAAGCACGATGTTGCTCACCGCCGCGCCGGTGGTCCAGACGTTGCGGATCGTCACCCGCATGGGCAGATCTTCCGGGCGATCGCTGCGATCAAACCACCAGCCTTCCTCCTC
>JAGOHE010000110.1 GCA_017996315.1 Kiritimatiellia bacterium
TGATGACGCTCGTCATGTCGCTGGCCGTTTCCCCTTTTGGCGTCATGGCCGCCCTGTATCTCCGGGAGTACGCCGGGGGAGGACCCTTTGTCAGCGCCGTCCGGATTTCCATCAACAACCTTGCGGGGGTGCCCAGCATCGTTTTCGGAGTGTTTGGACTGGGGTTCTTCTGCTATTTCGCCGGCGCGGGACTGGACTCGCTGCTTTTCGCGGAAAAGCTTCCTACGCCAACCTTCGGGAAAGGCGGCGTATTGTGGGCCGCCTTGACTCTGGCGTTGATGACCCTGCCGGTGGTGATTGTCGCGACGGAGGAGGCGCTGGCGGCCGTGCCCAACTCCATGCGCGAAGGATCGTACGCCTGCGGGGCGAGCAAGTGGCAGACCATCCGGCGCATTGTGCTGCCGCGCGCGCTGCCGGGCATCATGACGGGAATGATCCTGGCGATGGCGCGGGGCGCGGGTGAAGTCGCCCCGCTGATGCTGGTGGGCGCGGTCAAACTCGCGCCCGAACTTCCGGTGGATTGGGTGGCGCCGTTTCTTCATCCGGAACGGAGTTTCATGCACCTGGGATTCCACATTTACGATTTGGGATTCCAGAGTCAGAACAGCGAGGCCGCCAAACCGATGGTGTATACCACCACTCTGCTGCTGATCGTCGTCATATTCGTCCTGAACATCCTCGCCGTGCGGCTGCGCACGCGCCTCAGGAGCAAATTCGTCACCGCTGCCTTCTAGGCGGGACAGGAGTCCGACCATGACTGAAGAGCCTCAATCTACGCCGCCCGGGGAACAGCGCGACCGCCTGGAAGCGATGGCGCGCGGAGCCGTGTTTCCCGCCGAAGTGCATCCGGAAACGCGCGCAGAACGTTCCGTGCTCGATGTCTCCGATTTCAATCTGTGGTACGGGCCCAAACAGGCGCTGCATGGCATCACGATGAACATTCCAAGGGGTCGGGTGACCTCATTGATCGGACCATCCGGCTGCGGGAAATCAACGCTTCTCCGGTCCGTCAACCGGATCAACGATCTCCTCAGCAGCGTCCGGATCACCGGCGACATGAAGTTGAACGGCGACTCCATTTATAGTCCCGGCGTGGATGTGATTGAGTTGCGCAAACGGATGGGCATGGTGTTTCAGAAGCCCAATCCGTTTCCCATGAGTATCTTTGAAAATGTGATTTATGCCCTGCGGATTGATGGGGAACGCGATGGGACGGTGCTGGAGGAAGTGTGCGAGCGATCGTTACGGGGCGCGGCGCTGTGGGACGAAGTCAAGGATCGCCTGAACGAAAGCGCGCTCGGGCTGTCCGGCGGGCAGCAGCAACGTCTGTGCATCGCGCGCGCCATCGCGGCGGAGCCCGAAGTGCTCCTGATGGATGAACCGTGCTCCGCGCTTGACCCGATCGCAACAAACAAAATCGAAAATCTGATTGATGAACTCAAAGGCGAGTATTCGATCCTGATGGTCACGCACAACATGCAGCAGGCCGCCCGGACCAGCGACTTCACGGCGTTTATGTATCTCGGGCGGCTGCTGGAATACGGTCCCACGGCGAGCATCTTTCAAAATCCCCGTCTGTCGGAAACGCAGGAATACGTCACGGGCCGGTTTGGTTGATTCTGGTTCACCGGTATGCGCCAGCCGCCCGCCGTTTTTGTCGGGCCCAAGCCGATGGCGCGGGGGCGGATGACGTGATAGCATAACCGCATTCCTTGATCGGCCAGGCGGTCCCCGATTACCCGCCTTATCAAAACGGAGCCATGATGACCTCGTTGACGGATAAGACCGATGCGGTTCGGATTTCTCCCGCGATACCTTCCATCGTGGTGCTGGTGGTGGGAGCGTATGTGGCCGCGCAGATGCTCTCCGATGTGGCCAGCTTGAAAATCGGCGTCCTCTTCGGATGGCCGGTGGACATGGGCACGTTCATTTATCCGATCACATTCACACTGCGGGATCTGGTCCACCGCACACTGGGCAAACGCGGGGCGCAGGTGACGATCCTGTTTGCCGCCTTTGCGAACCTGCTGATGGCGCTGTTCTTTGCGTGGGCTGTGCGGGTTCCCTCTGATATGGGGTGGGGCAAGGGTGAGGCATTTGCGGATGTTTTTGCGCCCATCTGGAGGATTGTGCTGGCTTCGATCGCGGCGGAAGTGATCAGCGAACTGGCCGATACGGAGGTGTATCACTGGTTCGTCACCCGGGTGACCCGGCGCCATGCGTGGGCGCGGGTGTTGCTGAGCAACGGCGTGGCCGTGCCGGTTGACAACCTGGTGTTCTGCGTGGGCGCGTTCGGCTGGTCCATGCCCTGGTCGGTGGTCTGGGGCATCTTCGTATTTAACCTCGTGCTCAAGACCGGCGTGACGCTCCTCAGCCTTCCGCTGATTTATGTGGTTCCTGAAGGGGATGGGCCACGGTCATAGACGCGACGCCGAATCGGAGATCCGAACCGCGGGCACGGGAATCGCAAAGCAGGTCGGTCGCCGTTCCGGCGTTGGCCGCCGGAACTTCACGCTCAACCGCGCGGCGTAATCCGGATGGTTCGTATTTCGTAGGGTTTGAGCTGGAGCGGCACACGGTGGCCGCGCAGCTGGATCGCGCGCAGCGGTTTTTCCATGAGATCCGTCTCTTGCACACGGCTGACCGGGATGCCGACGAGCAGGGAGCCGCGGGCATGCCGGCCCATGGGTTCATACAATCGCGCCACCCAGGACCGGCCATCCACGGATTTCTTCACCGCTTCCAGAACGATGCCTTCAGCGGTTTGCAGCCGGACAGGATGAGCGAATCCGTTGGCATTCCGTCCTTCGAACCGCATCGGCGGCTGATTGAGCAGCGCGGCTTCGGCGAGCACATCGGATGATTCCAGCGGGCCGGGGTGAGGCAGAAGGCTGTAGATGAACTCGTGCGTTCCGCGATCCGCCATGGGCGCCGGCATGGTCGGAGCGCGCAGCAGACTCAGGCCCAGTTCGCCGCCCAGCGCGGAATGGCCGTATTTTCCGTTGTTCAACAGCGCCACTCCGTACTCCGGACCGGACACATCCGCGTAGCGATGCGCCGCGCATTCGAAGCGCGCCCAGTCCCAACTGGTGTTCGCATGCGTGGGCCGGGAAACCCGGCCGAAGGGAATTTCAAAGGATGCCGCATCGGCGGTCACTGTCGTGGAAAACGCCACGCGCAGCAATTTGTGGTTTTCCCGCCACTCCACTTGGGTATGGAAATCGAGCCGCCGCGATCCGGCGTTCAGGTATACCTGCTGAACGATCGTGGATTGTCCGATCTGGAAGTTCAGTTCCAGGCCCTGGCGGACCGGGCCCGCGGCGCAGGGCCGCGCGGAAATTAACCGGGCCCGGTCTTTTCGTACGCGGGTGTAATACGGATCAATATCCCACGCATCCCACTGCGCGGGGAAATCTTCAAACAGCTCGAGCCGGTTTCCCCCGGGCGCGGCGAGCGCATCCCGGCGTTCCACGAGATCGTACGCGGTCATCAGCCGGCCGTCCGGGCCGAAGGTATAGCGGATGAGATCGTTCTCCAGCGTCCAGGATCTGCGGGTCTTTCGCGGAGCAGGGGCGGCGGCATCGGGACGATCCGCGATGCGACGACCCCGGCGCAGGGTGATCGCGCCGAGGGCGGGGACGTTCACCAGCGCGACCGGATGGGACGTTTCCGCCTGCGCGGGGACCGGATGTCCGTCGGAATTCAGCGCTTCGTATCCCCGCCAGGATTCCGGCAGGGGAATCGCCGTCACCGCATCGTTCGACAGGCTGTTCAACAGCGCGAGCGATCCGCGTTGGGCCGGCAGCCGACGACGGACGGCCTCGTCCTGAAGGCGTCGTGTTTCCCGGTCAATTTCCGAGTAATCCCGCTGCGCGTCTTCATAGACCGGCGGAATGCTCGATCCGGGCAGGATGTCGTGGAATTGATTCAACAGTAGCTTTTCCCAGAGCAGGTCCAGCGCCGAGGAGGGATATCGCTTCAGAGGCAGGGAGGACCACAGCCATTCCGTTTCCCGCAGGCGGAGTTCCATCGCGCGATTCATGCGCTTGGTACGGGCCTGCGTGGTGAGCGTGCCCCGGTGTTTTTCCAGATACAACTCGCCGGACCACACCGGCAACGCGCCGGAATTCCCGGCAATGCGCTCCATGACATCCTGCGCGCGGCCGAATCGCACGGCGGGACAGCCTTCGGTGCCGCGCAGACGTCGTCCGGTTTCGATATGATCTTCCGAGGGACCGCCACCTCCATCTCCGATGCCGAAGATGGTTAGGAATTCGTCCGCGTCCGGATGTTCGGCATAGCGTTCCTGCGCCGCGCGCAGGCGGGATGGTTTCAGCAGGCTGTTGTAATCGCCTTCGGGCGGAAAATGCGCGACGACTTCAGAACCGTCAATGCCCCGCCACCGGAATGTGTGATGGGGGAAGCGGTTGAATTGGTTCCAGGCGATCTTGATGCTGACGAAATACTCCAGGCCGGCGCGGCGGAAAATCTGGGGCAGCGCGGCGTTGAATCCGAACACATCCGGCAGCCAGACCGTGCGGCATTCCCGCCCGAACGCTTCGCGGAAGAACCGCTGCCCGTGCAGAATCTGGCGGACGAGCGCTTCGCCGCCGGAGACCTGGCAATCGGGTTCCACCCACATGCCGCCCAACAATTCCCAGCGGCCGGACCGAACGGCCTGGCGGATGCGTTCAAAGAGCGCGGGATGCGATTCCCGGATCCATGCGTAATGCTGGGCCTGGGACGCGCCGAAGACATAGCCGGGGTAGCGGTCGAGCATGGTCAACTGATGGGCGAAGGTGCGCGCGCATTTTTCGCGCGTTTCCGCCACGGGCCAGAGCCATGCGGTGTCGAGATGCGCGTGGCCGATCGCGGTGGTGCGCAAATCCGACGGAGCGCAGGGAACGCGGAGCGCCTGGTCCACGATGGCTTGCGCGCGCCGGACTTCCTTCGGCGAAGCGTCCCCGAACGCATCCACGGCGCGCATCAGCGTTTCCAGCAAGCGGCTGCGCTGTACACCGGGTTGGGGCAGGGCGCGCATGAGGTCGTTGAGCAGCGCGGCGTCCCGTCGAAGGTTCCACAGGTCGCGGCGGAACGTATGTAGCGCGCATTCGCGCACGCGGGACTCGTGTGTTCCGAACACCGGAGCGGGCTGGCCCTGCCGGTCGTTCTGGAGCTCCAGTCCGAACAGTTGGGCCGCGGTGCAGGTCAGCCACCATTCCACGCGCTCGCCGCCGCGGGCCGAGGCGGTGACCGGAATGCGCGCGCGTTCGAACTCGGGCATCGGATAAATCGTATGGACGCTCAGACTTTCGAAGGGCCGCCCCGCCCGGTCGTGGACCAGCGCTTCGCCTCCGAGATTGATGCGCGCGCAGACCTCGTGACCGCGCCAGCGCGCGGGGATCCGGCCGGAGACATGGAACCAGGCGCGTTCCCAATCGCGGCCCCAGCACTCGCCGATCCGAATGGTCCGGAAAGAGGCCGGCCGGCGATTCGCGAAAGACGGCAACGGATCCGCTTTTCGAATCCGCACCCTCAGCGGTTCGGCGTCGGGCATCATCCGCGCCTCGACGCGTCGGATCCACTCCGCCACCCGTTCTTCGTACAGCGCGCGCAAACCGTCGTTCATGGGGTGTGCTCCCGGGAGGAGACCTTCGGGCGCAATTCGGTTCCGTCGTCGGCATCATCCCGCTTCAATTCGCGAAGATCCCGGAACATCCGGCGCAGGTCGAGGACGCCGCCGATAGCCAGCCACAGCGTGACCGCAACGCTGAGGCCGGTGAAAATCCAGACATAGACCTGCCAGTAGCGGAGCCACTCGGTCTGATCGCGCGGATGGCCAAGATTGCGCATGGTGCCGATGATGAAGACGGCGGTACATACGAGGGTCCACGAGTAGGTCATGATCAGGATTCCGCGGTCGCCCCGGGTGTATTCCCGCCCCGCGCCGATCCACCGCCAGAAGTTGAACCGGCGAGGGGAGGCGTCCCGCGCGGCGGGGAATTCGAGGGATGCCGTCTCGGGCCGCGTTGCCGGCGGGAGCGGATCCGCGTGAATTCCACGGCGCAGCAGACGATCGAGGTCGAAGGTTCGCCGGGGGCCCAGCAGCGAAACCAGCACGTACATCAGGGTGGCGCCGGCCATGGACAGCGCCCAGAACCATTGTCCATTGATCGGGAAGGTTGTGCCGTTCTGGCGCGCCAGCTCGTGCAGAATGATGCCCGCCACCGAGATGCCCGATCCGGTGATCAGCGCCGCCCAGGCCGCCGCGGTGGTGCCGCGGCGCCAGTACAGGCCCCCGATGATCACCGCGCCGGAGCCGCCGACAAAAATCGCTCCGGTGATGGCAAAGAAGAGATAGATGTGTTGCGACGGCTGGAACAGGAGGCTGAACGCGTAGATAAACACCGCGACCGCCGCAATCGAGACGCGCAACCACGCGATGTGGGCTTTGGCGCTGAGCGGGCGGCGGCGAAACGGCAGCACCACGTCCTGGACCAGAATGCAGCCCCAGGAATGGAGATAAGTGTTGTGGGTGCTCAGAAAGGCCGCCAGCATCACCGCGGCGAACGCGCCGAGCAGGCCGGGGGGCAACATGAACCGCAACACCAGCGGTGTGCGCATCTGGCTCTGGATCATCTCCGAGTCCATCGTATTCAGCACGGTCTGGACTTGGGATGCCACGGGTTCATACGTGGAATGGCTCATCGCCGTAATGGCGACGATGGGGATAAGCATGAGGAAGGTGGACCGGGGAAAATTGCGCCAGCTGCCGAGTATCCCGGCCATCTTGGTTTCGTGCGCGTTTCGTCCGCTCGAATTGTACGCCTGGGTGCCCTGCCACGACATGGTGTTGTAGATCATGCCGATCATGCCGATTAGGAAATACGGGAAGTTGAAATCCTCCACCTGGGACGTTCGAAACGGATTGATCAGAGAAGCCTCGGCGGGCGCGGCGGACAGCGCCGAGGCGATATGAGCCCAGTCCATCGTACACAGGAAATACAGCACGAGTCCCGCGAACACGATGTTGCACATGGTGCCCTGGAGAAAGTCGGTGACGATCACCGAAACCTGTCCGCCCACATACACCATCAACAAAGCCACACCCACGAGTCCGGCCATCATCACGGCATACGTGTAATAGCCAGCCGAGCGCTGGGGCAGCAGGAGGCGGACCTCATCAACACTGCGGGGTCGCTCCGCTGGGAGATAGGTCCAGTGGGCGTCGTCGGTGTCGGCATAT
>JAGOHE010000111.1 GCA_017996315.1 Kiritimatiellia bacterium
GTTCCATCGCGGTCAGATGCGTATACTCTCTCATGAGATGGGTCTCCTTTTTTCGGGCTGGTTTCACTACGTCTCCTACCCGTTGAGACCCATCTTACCTCTGTTGCACTTGTATTGTGTATCTGCCTGCTTGGATGAACGATAGGGACACTGAAGTAGTGCCACGAATTTATGGGGTCAATGCGGTCAGATTTTCGGCAAGCCTGGAACTCAGCGCCCAGAACCTGGAGCCGAGAACCTGGAGCCTGGAGCGGAGGTCGGAAGTCGGGGGCGGGTATTGGCGTGTCCGCCGAAAGCTCAGTAGCCGATGGTGAATCCGACGTGACCGCCCTGCGGCGGTTCCCAGCGTATGGTTGAGTTTCGAATCCAACGGGCGAGGGGAGAGCCTCCGATGGCTTCGAGAAAACGACCGACCTCCGCTGGTTCTCCTTCCGCGACCACGGTCACAGAACCATCCGGCTCGTTGCGCACGAAGCCCTGAACCCGATGCGACGCGGAGATTCGGAGCACGGTGAACCTAAAGCCGACCCCCTGCACATGCCCCGTATACCGCGCCACCGCGCGCGAGAGATCCGGGGAAGCCTCACTCATGAAGCGTCGCCGGGATACTCGATCGTCCCGCGGTAGACATGCACGGCCGGACCGGTCAGCGTGACGTCCGTGTACCCGCCGTCCGGCTGTGCGCGGCCATCCACGATCAGCACATCGCCGCTGGCGGGGTGAATTTCCGCCGGCAACCGGATGCGTCCGGACCGGGCCAGCACCAGCGCGGTGGCCACGATGCCCGTGCCGCAGGCGAGGGTTTCATCCTCCACGCCGCGCTCATAGGTTCGCACCCGCGCGGACGAAGCGCCGATGACTTGCGCGAAATTGACATTGGTCCCGCGCGGAGCGAACCGCTCGTGGTATCGAAGGGCCGCGCCCATCTCCCGCACCGATTCCCGCTGGAGATCCTCGGATTCGATGACCGCATGGGGCACGCCGGAGTTGACGAATCCGTACCGGACGCGCCGGCCGCCGGCGTCCAGCGCTCCGTCCATGACCCAGTCCTTCGGATCGGTCATGCGCAGGCGAACCCGGTCGTCCAGAATTTCCGCGCGCAGCTCACCGGCAATGGTCTCGATCCGCATCTCGCGGGGCGCGGCGCCGATTTCATACGCGAGCCGGGCGACACAACGCGCGCCGTTCCCGCACATCTCCACCTCGCTGCCATCCGGATTCATAAATCGCATTCGGAAATCGGCTTGATCCGAAGGTTGGATGAGGATGATCCCTTCGCATCCCACCCCTGTACGGCGGGCGGCGATGCGCGCGATCCAGCCGCGGTCCTGAAGAGGAAACGACCGGGAGCGATCATCCACGAGGATGAAATCATTCGCGGCGCCGTGCATTTTATAGAATGGAATCGTCATCATGCCCATTAGTATACCCCGCAACGCCGAAATCGGAAATTCATTGCCGCTCACCGCTCCCGGCGGATGGCCTCGGATGCTCCCATGAGCCTGGATGTCAAACCAGTGGAGGAGCGCCATCCTGCCCCGTTGGAGTCGGGAAGGAGGGGGATCGCGGACCGCTTGGCCGGAACTGTCCTCCGCGGGCCCGCGCAGCGGATGGTGTGAGACATGTGGCCGGCCGGGGTTGCGCTCCGTCGGTCAATGGGACCCGATGGGATGCCTTTTACACGATGATCATCAGCGCTACCCACGGCACAAAGTTGAAGACAATGATCAGGAGTTTGTAAACACCGAGAAACGCGTAGACCACCGCGTTGAACGTCTCCCGGGACATGGGGAACCCCTTGCTGTGCATCTTGTACACCAGATCACCGGCGAAGCTCAGAAGCAGGAATGAGCACATCAGGAACCCGAAGTTCAGGATCGTACACCACATCAGGAATCGCGTGAGCATTTGAATATCCATGGCGCTTCTCCTAAATCCTCTCGTATCTGCGGATACGCCGAGAGCGCGTCCGCGGGTTGACTGTCCGTTTCAAATCCGCGCGAGAATCACGACATAGTTCTTGCCGTAGAGCTTTGCGCACCGCGGACAGGTCGTATAGAAGAAGTACATGTGCTGGGCGACCTTGCCCTTGCGTTGAACGAAGTCCTTCATCTCGCCGATCCATTGCCGCATGTTCTGGTACGGTCCCTCAAACACCTTGCATAGAAAGGTGCCGGAGATCGTCGCCATGTTCGCGCCGGGAACGTCTTTGGCAACCTCGATGTACACATCGGCGCCCCACAGCGAGTTCTCGTCAGACAGAATCAGATTCCCGGCTGAAGCCGCTCCCGCCGCCTCGATCCGAGTCATGTTCCGTTTCATCACGGCCCCGAAATTCAGCGGGACGTGGAGAAAACTCGTGACCCGGTCCTTCACAAACCTCTTTTCCTGCCACCGGACTTCCTTCTCGTCCCAGGGCGCAGGATCGAACTTCGGACAGCATGGATCATGATTCGCGCTCATCAGTCGTACTCCTCGTTATGGCGAACACTCCGCATCGGCGCCGGCGTGACACGACGTCCGCCGCATGCCGTTGTCAAATCCCGGCTTCTAACCACGAACCGCCGCCTCGATCGCGGCGATGTCTATCTTCTTCATTGTCATCATGGCCTCGAAAGCCCGCCTGGAGGCGGACGGATCGGGGTTTGTGTATGCCCTGGTCAACGCGACCGGCGTAATTTGCCAGGAGATCCCCCACTTGTCTGTGCACCATCCGCACACGCTTTCTTGGCCGCCATTTCCGACGATTGCGTTCCAGTATCGGTCGGTCTCATCCTGATCTTCCGTCGCAACCTGAAACGAGAACGCTTCATTGTGCTTGAATTCGGGCCCGCCGTTGAGCCCCAGACAGGGAATGCCCATCACGGTGAACTCGACGGTCAGTATATCCCCGCGCTTGCCCGACGGAAAGTCGCCCGGTGCGCGGTGCAGGAGACCTCGTGCGAAGCCGGCTCCCCGTTCCCATCCTGTACCGTTGTCCCGGGTCTGCCGAAGAACGAGCTGTTCCCTGTGCCGGGTTGCTTCACCCATTTCTGATGCCGCGGTTACGGCTCGGCTGTGGGCCGATTGCCACGAGCGACTTGGGCAAACCGAGGAACCACTCGGTCGTGATGGCCGCGGATGGCAGAAGCTCGCGAAGCTGCCGCTTCCGTAGCAGGCGCACACTGTCAACGATGGCAAGCGCCTCGCGTTCTGTCTCACTCTTCGGCCAGTGCCCGAGGGCATGATGCATGACCAGCCACACTCGAGCCCGTATCGGGAGCCAGTGGAAAATCGGCGTCATGGCATGCGGCTCAAATGGAAACCAGAAGTTGGGCGTCTGCACAAAGTACACCGACGCGACCCTTGCGATCTCGCTGCCGAAGGCAACCTGACGCGACCAGTCACCGACATGTTCGATAACTGAGTTGGAATGGGCGATGTCGAAAGAATGGTCCGCGAACCGCCCGAGATCGCACCCGTCGGCCTCGACAACGTCAAACCGCCCATGACGGCTGCCCAGTGCCGTACCTGGAAGATTCACAAGGGTGATGTGCACGTTGTGTTTATCCAGGAAACCAGCGGGCAAGATGTTCCAGTACGTTGGGGTCCCGCCTATATCGATGATACGCACCGCCCCTCGTCGTGCGTACACGTCCTCGACCATCCGAAGGAGCGGCGCGATTCGCCTTGCCCTGAGCCGCGAGCCCAGCGAACGGGGGCTGGTGTAGTCCGTGACAGTCAAGGCAAGCCTTCGCGTCAATGAGGTAACAAGGGACGTCGCCTTCCGTTTCATCTTTTTCCCCGAACGCGGCGCCGGCTGACCGGCGGCCGGAGGTGAGCTTGCCCGCCGGCGGCCAGTCCGGTCAAGCCGGTTGTTCTCCAGCGCCGATCCTCCGACTTCCGGTTGGGCTGGCAAGGAGCAAAGGCCTGACTTAGGATGCGGGACGGCTGAAGGGGGATCATCATCCCGGCTGGTTCCGTGGTGATTCCCCGAAACGTCATGTACGGCTGATATCTCAACATTGACGGACACCATATGAAGACATTCGCCCGGCGCGGGGTTGTGAAATGTGCCGCGGTCCTGCCGGCATTCCTCATGGCGGCGCGGCCGGTGTCCGCGGAAGAACGAACGAACCGGCCCAACATCATAATCATTATCGCGGATGATCTCGGCTATGGAGACCTCGGCTGTTTTGGGTGCCCGGACATTTCCACCCCCAATATCGACCGCCTGGCCGAAAGGGGCGTCCGCTTCACCGATGCTCATTCATATCCGGTGTGTTCTCCGACAAGGGCTTCACTGATGTCAGGCCGGTATGCCGAGAATGTCGGGATCACGACCGCTCTCACGGGCAAAAGCGTGCCCGAGTTCGGCAAGGCGACCATCATGGCAAAGATCTTGAGGGACGCCGGTTACCATACTGGGCTTGTCGGCAAATGGCACCTCGGCTATGGCGGTGAAGTCCTGCCGACCATGATGGGATTCGACGAGTATTTTGGGCACCTGGGCGGGAAGATCGATTACTTCAAGCACACGGATGCCACCCAGAACGATGCCCACGATCTCTGGGAAGGGGAGACGGAGGTTACGCGCGAAGGCTATGCCACGGACCTTTTCACAGAGCGCGCCTGCGCGTTCATAAAGGACAACTCAGACAAGCCATTTTGCCTGTATCTGGCGTACAACGCTCCGCATTATCCGACCCGGAAGGGCGTCTACCAGGCGCCGGAGTCATACCTGAAGCAATACGGGGTCACCGGCCGTCCCGACAATCAACGGGGCGGATACGGCGCGATGGTGACGTGCATGGATGACGGCGTAGGTCGAGTGCTTTCGACGCTCAGGGAGACCGGGATCGACAAGAAGACCCTCGTTCTATTCATGAGCGATAACGGAGCGGAGGAGAAGGGATCCAACGCGCCGTTGTCTGGCGGCAAGCATACTACGAAGGAGGGCGGCATCCGGGTCCCGTGGATTGCCTGCTGGCCGGGCACAATCCCGGAACATACCGTATCGAAGCAGACGGTCCATGTGATCGATATCCTGCCGACCATGCTGGGTGTTGCGGGTATCGAACCGCCGGCCGGGTTGCAGCTTGACGGCATCAACGTATGGCCTGCGTTCACAGGGCGCGGCTCGCTTCCTGAGCGGACCCTGTATTTCGGCCACGACACGGTGCGGAAGGGCCGGTGGAAATACATCAAAGGCGAACTCTACGACCTTGATGCCGATCTTGCCGAAAAGAATGACGTCTCCGGTCAGCACCCTGAGATCGTCAGGGAGTTGGATGACCTTCTCCGGACAAAGCCGTAAGCGCCACAAACGACAAGCCTGACAGGATTCCATCGTCATCGTTCACCCCCCGCCGGCTTGCGCGTCCGCGGGCATCCTTCTCTCGTCGAATGTTGCGCCTAACTGGTGTCGCGGCAGCGCCGTACCGTTCAGGCGCGTCCTCGTATGTCCGTTATTGCGGTTGTTTCCGGGGCCGGGCCAGTTTCAGCGTCCAGGCGTGCTCGCAGGGCGGCTTGTTCCGAACAGACTCCGGAATGGCGATCTCGCCTCCCGGACCCGACGGAAGAACGCCGTGTCCGAGCAGCGTGATTTCCACGGGCCCGGCCAGAAGTTCGGCCGGAAGGACAACCTTCTCCGGCGGGCCGGCGCCGTCATCTTTCGCCAGGACGATGGCGTATGTCGTTCCGTCGCGGCGTTGGGTGAAGACGCAGTCGCCGCGTTCGTGGGGGGCGATCGGCCGCGTCTCGAAGATTGCCTCCCCATTGAGCCGGAGCCAGGCTCCGATCTGACTGAGTCGCTCGTAAACCACCGGGCTGAACTCGCCCGAGCCGTCGGGACCGATGCCGATCAGGTAATTCCCGCCTCGCGCCACAATGCGGCAGAGGTTCCGGATCAGCGTCCCGGCGCTTCTGAACTCGGAGTTTGGACGCCAGGTCCACCCCTTCTTGTCCATGGACATGCAGGTTTCCCACGGATAGGGGAGGTAGCGCTCAGGAATCTCGCCCTCCGGCGTGACGTAGTTCTCGTTCGGACCATGCACGGTGCGGTCCACCACGATGAGTCCCGGCTGGTGCCGGCGCGACATCGCCGCCAGTCCGTTCATATCAATGTCCGCGTTCGGCGGGCGTACTGAGCCGGCATCGAGCCAGAGGATATCCTGCTTGCCGTATCCGCTCATCAGCTCTTCCACCTGCTTCCAGGTGAATTCCTTGAACCGCCGCCAGCGCTCGGGCTGTGAGAGGGGGTTGTAGTTGGGTCCCTGCCCGCTCCCGGGCGGCAGTTCGGGTAGCCAGAAGTCCGGGTGATGCCAGTCGGCCTTGGAGAAGTAGATGCCGGTTCTCAGACCCTGCCCCCGGAAGGCCTCGCTGAACTCGCGAATTGCGTCCGCCCGGGGATCGGCGTGGAACGCGCATTTCGGCGACGTGATTTTGTAGTCGGTCGTCGCCGTATCGAACATGCAGAAGCCGTCATGGTGCTTCGAGGTGAGCAGGGCGTATTTCACGCCCGCGTCCCGCGCGGCTGCCGCCCACTTCCCCGCGTCGAACCGCGTGGGGTTGAATGAGGCGGGCAACTCCTCGTAGACCTTCCGGTAGGCGTTGTCGTCGAGGCCGGCGAACCGTTCCGGCCGCTTGTTCCAGGAGTGCCGCGTGGTCACGAGACTCCACGACTCGACGATGCCCCACTGGCTGTAGGTGCCCCAGTGGATGAGCAGGCCGAGTTTCCAGTCCTGCCACTCCCGCAGCCTCGCCTGAACCTCCGGGTCCGTGGGCGGCGTCCACTCGGTACTGGCGGCAAAGGCTCCGAACTCGCCACCTCCCTCGGCGGCGGACCCGACGAGCGCGATTGAAGCGGTCAACAGGACGATGGTTCCGATATGTTTCATGCTCGTTTCATTCTCCGGCAGCGGGCGCCCATTTCCCACATCCGCGCCGGGCGGAGCGCAGGAATGCACGCTATGGTGAGCGCTCATGATGAACCTGATGCAAATGGGCCGCAAGTCCCATGCGCCGGGGGTTTGGGTGGATCGAATCCGAGCCGGGGTGGGGCACCAGCCGATTAGGGCGCCCTCGACGATCACCTCGAATCGGATCTTCCCCCATCGTTCATCCAATCCGGCAGATGCAAGTTTGAAGTGCAACACTCGGTGGGGTCCGCAGGGCACTGGAGATCAGGTCGTTCATGGGTATGCCTTGGGTTCTTCGGTCATTGCCCCCCTAGGGGGGCAAAAATT